>CBFHXO010000213.1:0-1042 GCA_965659815.1 Pseudomonadales bacterium | reverse complement strand
CTGCGCTGGGCAATATTGCTGGCGACAACTTTTTAGTGTTTTGGGACAACGCCTACGCGGTGCATAGCATCAGTGTTGATGCGCCTGTGCTTGCAAATATTGATGAGCATGCCGGTGCGCTTGGCACCTTAGATTCGATTGTGCAATTTGGTTCGACCTCAAAAATCACTTTTGCCGGTGCGGGTATTGGTTATATGGCCTCTAGTGAGGCAAACATTGCGGGCTTTACCAAACATTTTGGTATGGCTTCGATTGGTTCTGACAAATTGAATCAGTTGCGGCATGTTAAGTTTTTGCAGGATGAGCAACATATCAAAGCGCATATGGCCAATCATGCTGCGATTATTGCTTCGAAGTTTGCTGCGGTTGCCAGGAGTTTGGCAGCTAATGTAAAAGACACTGGCATGGGGGAATGGAGTGATCCGCAGGGTGGGTATTTTGTTTCGTTTAATACCCGGCCGGGGCTGGCGAAGAAGGTGGTTGCGTTGGCGGCTGAGGCTGGGGTTAAGTTGACGCCCGCGGGGGCGACGTTTCCGAATGGAGAGGACCCTGAGGATAGGAATATTAGGATTGCACCGACGTACCCAACGCTGGAGGATGTGGAGAATGCGATGGCGGTGTTGGTGAATTGTGTTAAGTTGGCGAGTGTTAGACAGAAACTTAGTTTGTAGATTTTTTTGTTTTGGCTTTGCTGCTTTTGTTATTTTGTTAGGTGAACTTAAATAGAGTTATTTTCTTAGTGTATTGGTGAATTTAAACGGTGTTTTTGGCCTGGAGGGGAGTCACTTAGTGGAGCTTTGTTCTTAGTTTTTCTTTTACCATAGCCGTGTTTTTGTCCTGCAGGCCAGTCACTTTCTTTTACTTGTGTAAAAGAAAGTGACCAAAGAAAAGCACAAAAACGTGCCGCCGTTTTATCACTTGTCACGTTTACACTTCTTGCAGGCACGAACTTCATCTGATTCACAGCAAAGCCTTTTAATAAAACCACCGAACTACGTTCCAATATCGCATCAGCGAACCGCATAGACTGTGGGCTTGTAAG
>CBFHXO010000212.1:0-1276 GCA_965659815.1 Pseudomonadales bacterium | reverse complement strand
GAAGGGCCTGGGCCCATGAGGGTGCGTTGTGGGGGATAAAAACTCATAAATATTTTTCGCTAAGTTTGTTGTCGTGATGTAGTGGACACGGGTTTCGACTTCGTGGCCGCCAGCAATGGTAGGGTCTCGGACTAAAACGAAGCTCACATCCACATGGATGCAGGGTTCGTTTTAGCCACAAGCTACCCAACCCATGCCGGCCGAAGTCCGGACCATGTTTCAGGTTTCAACTAAACTGTCTTTAATTCTACTGAACTTTTTTTTCTAACCATAGACATCGAGGATGATAACGGTTATCGACTACTTTTATTCTAATCTATCGAAATCTTAAGTTATTGCGGTTTAAATCAGCAATTGATTTACAGCCCATTAGCTTCATATCGCGTTCGATTTCGGTTTTAAAAATATCCAGCGCCCGCTCAACACCGGCCTGTCCTGCACCGGCCAGGGCATACAGATATAACCTGCCACCAGAACAGGCTCTTGCGCCCATCGACAGTGCCTTTAATACATGCGTGCCGCGTCGAATACCGCCGTCGCATATCACCTCGACACTATCGCCAACCGCATCAACGATTTCGGCCAATTGATCGAACGGTGAGCGAGAGCCGTCCAATTGCCGGCCGCCATGGTTCGAAATCATAATAGCCGTCGCGCCTATTTCAACCGCGCGTTTTGCATCATCGGCTGACATAATGCCCTTTAGGCAAAAGTGACCATCCCATTGTTTGCGAATCGCTTCGGCCGCATCCCAGTCCATGCTTTGGTCGAGCATGGTATTAAAATAATCGGCTACGGATAAGGTCACATTTGTGCCTTCGTCGACATAGTCTTTTAGTTGTGAAAGCTCAAAAGGCTCACCCAAAAAGTAGCGCAAGGTCCATTCCGGGTGCAAGGCAAAACTTAACGCGCTGCGGGGCGTTAGCTTAATCGGTGAGGTAAACCCGGTATGAAGATCACGCTCGCGGTTGCCGCCGACAATAGTATCGACGGTTAACGACAGCGCATCGTAATTAGCCGCCTTGCAGCGCTCGATCATATTGTTGGTTAAGCCTTTGTCTTTGTGCACATAGAGCTGAAACATTTTGGGGCCAGTAAACTGCTCGCCGATTTCTTCAATGCTAACAGTGGCCAGTGAAGAGATGCCGAAATAGGTTAAATACTTGTCGGCCGCAGCAGCTACTGCGCGTTCGCCGTCATGATGAAACAGCCGCTGCAATGCAGTGGGCGATAAAAACAATGGCATTGCCATTTTATGTCCCATAAGCGTTGTCGA
>CBFHXO010000211.1:0-1569 GCA_965659815.1 Pseudomonadales bacterium | reverse complement strand
TGACCAATCGCAATGGCACCGCCATTGACATTGACCTTGCTCATATCTGCATCGTAAACCTGGGCCCAGGACAGCACCACCGCAGCAAACGCTTCGTTAATTTCAAATAAATCGATATCGTTCATGGTCATGCCCGTGGTTTTAAACATTTTGGCAGTCGCATCAACAGGGCCATCCAACAGATAGTAAGGGTCGGTGCCCACGGTGCAATCGGTAATGATTCGTGCACGCGGTTTTAACCCACGCTGTTTAGCTTCGTCGGCACTCATCCACAATACGGCGGCAGAACCGTCAGATATTTGTGACGCATTGCCCGCAGTATGGATACCGCCTTCAATAATCGGCTTTAATTCCGCCAAACCTTCGAGCGTAGTCGCACGCATACCTTGGTCACGATTGACCGTTTTAAATTCGCCATTGGGTGCGCCATCATCAGCAAACGCCGGTGCGTTAACCGACATCACTTGGCTATCAAATCGGCCCTCGTCCCAGGCCGCCTGCGCTTTTTGCTGCGAGCTTAGCGCAAACTCGTCGGCCATTTGGCGAGTAATGGCACGGTTTTTAGCAATGCGCTCAACCATGGTAAATTGGTCTGGCGCGGTATCCCAAGGCCATACTGGTGGCTGGAAATAACCGGGGCCGTTGTAAACATTTTGCCCAAGGCCAACCCGGCTCATCGCTTCAACACCACAACCTACACCAATATTAATGCGCCCGGTTTCAATCATGGATGAAATGGCATGATTCGCAGTTTGCGCAGAACCACACTGGTTATCGAAAGTGGTTCCACCCGCAGTGTAATCTTTACCTAACGACAACCATGCGTTACGCGTAATATTGCCGGCCTGCTCTCCTGCTTGCGTCACACAACCACCGGCTAGGTATTCAACATCGGCGTAATCAATGCCCGAGCGCTGCACCAGCGCGTCGAGCGTCAAGCCCAGCAAATCGACCGCGTGAAATCCATGCAAATCACCAACGATCGCTTTACCACGACTAATGGGGGTTCTTACTGCTTCTACTATCACTGCTTCTGGCATGAAATTCCTCTTACCTAACGGTTTTTGTCTTTAGAAATTTTTTATCCTAATTAATCAATTAAAAATAGGCTTATATAAATACCATTGTTAGCTCATAAATCAATGCAGGGCGCTCTTCACCCACAATATTGACATGCTGCTCCAATGTCAGGCGGGTGTTTTTTTCAGTGACCTGTACGGCTTTTACCCTGCTGCGTGAATGGATTTCACTATTAACCGGAACCGCACCGGAAAAACGCAAGCGGTCCGAGCCGTAGTTCATCATATGGCCATAGCCCTCAATATCGGCGATTAAGCTTTTCTTACCAGGCATTTTTGGCAAGCATGACAATATTAAAAAACCGTGCGCAATGGTACAGCCGTAAGGGCTCTCTTTAGCACAACGTGCTTCATCAACATGCATCCACATATCATCGCCAGTCATCTCGGCAAAATCGCTTATAAGCTTTTGCTCAATCTTAAATGGCTGGCTCCATTCACCGAACTCTTCGGTAATTAGCGTTTGCATTTGTTCTTCATCTTTATAGTG
>CBFHXO010000210.1:0-1661 GCA_965659815.1 Pseudomonadales bacterium | reverse complement strand
ATTAACTGGCCTTCAGGACAAAAACACGGCCATGGTAAAAGATCAACTAAGAACAAAGCTCCACCACCTTGCCTTCAAGGACAAAAACACCGTTTAAATTCACCAACACACAACCAAAAGGAGTAAAGTTAGCCTCTAAATCTCCACACCATAACTCCTCAAAACACTCTTCACACTCTCATAAAAAACCACCACAACCCCCACCGGCGCAACAAACCTCAAAACAACAAACCAAACATTAAACATCAAATTACTCCCTGTATTAATCTCCTTCCTAACCCTGGTATACCCCAACTTCCACCCAACAAACAACGCAATCAACAACCCGCCCAGCGGCAACATAATATTTGCCGTCAAATTATCCAAAAACCCAAACACCTCACTCGAATAAATACTAGCAGCACCACCTGCCCAACAAACCAGAGCCAAAACAATAGTCGCAAACCGCCGTGTAATACCCACTTTTTCAAGCCATGATATTCCTGGCTCAATCAATGAGATCGACGAACTCAATGCCGCAATCGATACCAGCAAAAAGAACCCACTACCAAAAAACGCCCCGCCCCACATCGACGAAAACGCAATCGGCAATGTTTCAAATAACAAACCCGGCCCCGAACCCGGCTCTAAACCACTGGCAAAAACCAACGGAAAAATCGTCATGCCCGCCACCAGCGCAATCGCTGTGTCTAAAAATGCTACCGTGACCACCGCACTGGGTATCGATTCATCTTGCGGCATATAAGAGCCATATACCATTACCGTCCCCATACCTAAACTCAAAGTGAAAAACGCATGCCCCATAGCGACCAGTAATGACTGACCCGTCAACTTGCTAAAATCCGCCGCAAACATAAACGATAACGCTTCGTCAAAGTTGCCGTTCTTGTACGAGTACGCCAATAGCATCAGTAATAGTAAAAATAATACCGGCATCAAGATATTAACCGCATTACCAATACCTTGAGTAACACCAAGACCCACAATTAGCGCAGTACAAATTAAGAATACACTGTGCCAAATCAGCTGCTGGGTGTTGTCCTCTGCCAATACTGCAAAACCCGCAGCAATATCAGCAGGTGACTGGCCAATGTAGCTGGAAGTCGCACTTTGGTAGACATACTCCAACGCCCACCCAGCAACCACGCTGTAATACATTAAAATCATAATGCCAGCCGCAACACCCATAATGCCAATAAATGACCAGGCCTTGCTGGCATTGGCTGCCCGCGCCTGCGCCAATACGGCATGCACAGGGTTAGCTCTCCCCTTGCGACCCAGCATCACCTCGGCAATCATGATCGGAATACCCAGCAATAAAATACAAATCAGGTACATTAAAACGAATGCACCACCGCCATTCTCACCCGCAATGTATGGAAACTTCCAGATATTGCCCAAACCAACGGCGGCACCCGTGGTTGCAAGAATATAGGTCCAACGATTGGTCCAGACGGGATGCGTTTGTTCGGCACTGGTAGACATAGCGTTTCCTGTGTTGGGTATTTGCAAAATTTGCCGGAATTCTAGCGATTTAACCCAGGCTTAACTACCGGGAATAATGCCCTGATGCCCCATTTATCCGCTTTATTGTGCCGGTCGCTTGTGTATAATCGCGCGCTGCTTATTCTCTGGGCCCCTAACCAATGCCCGCCCTTGGG
>CBFHXO010000209.1:0-1702 GCA_965659815.1 Pseudomonadales bacterium | reverse complement strand
AACGAGAAGTCTAAGGATTGTTTTTTTTGAAGTGAATAGAACTGTTAACTTGGCAAGAGTGCCTGGATACCGCTACGGACAATAATGAAAACGACGCCTGCAGGGATGCAGGTGCCAGCTACACGGATGTACTTGTGCGTTTTTCATTATTGTCCGTAGCAGTATCCAGGCATTCATCCACCCATCCACGAAGCGCCCTATGCCTAAAACCCCACTACACGATATCGCGATTGTCGCAACCTACAACACGCAACAGGCTCGCAGGCTTGAAGGCGAGAATGACCTGTCACTCATTACCGAAGTCATTGCACATTTACTCGCCACAGCCAATTTGCAAGCCAGTGATATCGACGGGGTAAATATTAATACCGCAGTATGGAACCTGAAACCGCGTGAAGCAATATCACTGCTGGGCGGCAAGCCACGCTGGTGTGGTAACGAATTTATGGGAATCGCGGCGGTGCTTGAGGCCGCAGGTGCCATTGCGACCGGACAAGCTGAAACAATACTCATTGCCTGCGCCCAGGCGGGTGAATACCAACAGTCTGGCGCAACCGCACCCTGGACCCGCCCCGCCCACGAATTTGTCGAATGCTTTGGCCTTTATACCGCCGCGGAATTTGCACTTTGCGCGCAAAGGCATATGGCTATTTACGGCACGCCGCAGGAATCACTCGCCCAGGTCGCCGCCACAATTCGCAGTAATGGTCATTACCACCCTAAAGCGCAGTTTTATAATAAGGGGCTGGTGACTGCCGATGATGTATTGCAATCACGGATGGTGGCGTCACCTTTTCACTTGCTGGACTGCTGTATTACTTCTGAAGGCGGCGGCGGTTTGATTATCACGACCGCTGAACGCGCACGCGATATGGATGTTGAACCGATTTTTATTCTCGGCGCCGGCACGGATCGTCAGGGTATGTCTTATACCCGCGCACCGGTCTGGGATATCTACGGTGATGTCGGTAAGCGCGCGGCGCAAAATGCTTTTCAACAGGCGAAGCTTAAACCGCAGGATATCGATATCTGCGAATTTTATGACCCTTTCTCTTTTGAGGTGATTCGACAATTTGAAGCCTTTGACTTTTGCCAGCCCGGCGAAGGTGCGGATCTGGTTGCCAATGGCAATATCGCGATCGATGGCCAGTATCCGGTTGCGACCAACGGCGGCTTACTGTCTTTTAGTCATGCCGGTACACTGCAAATGCTGCAAAAGGTTATCGCCGCCTATGAGCAACTGACTAACCGTGTGCCTGACGAACTGAACGTGCCCAACGCAAAAACAGCACTGGCAAGTAATGGCGGCTCGGGGGCTTTATTTTGTGATGTAATGATTCTCGGCCATCAAGAGGTGCTGCCATCATGAGTAGCTGGAACGATCAAAATATTTCTGACGGTGCCAGCTTACCCGAACCACAGGCTACGGCGATTTCGCAACCGCACTGGCAGGGCTGCAAGGACGGCAAGTTAATGGTGCAGTGTTGCACGCAATGCGCGCTTTATGTTTTTCCACCGCAACCCGTATGCCCGCAATGTCTGCAAGCAAGTCTGGAATGGCAGCGCAGTAGCGGCAAGGGTGCGGTTTACAGTTTTAGTGTTGTGCACCGCCCTCAAACCCCGGCTTTCCCGGCGCCCTATATCACTGCGATAATCGAGCTTGAAGAAGGCTGGCATATGCTGAGCAATCTGATCGATTGCG
>CBFHXO010000208.1:0-1705 GCA_965659815.1 Pseudomonadales bacterium | reverse complement strand
ACCCGTTACTGAAATGACCCTGCAATTGGCCGGTGGTTACTCGGCAGATAAACCAGCCAAACTGGGACTTGCATCAATTACTGCCGCCATGTTGGATGAAGGCACCCGAACTCGCACAGCGTTGGAAATAGCTGAGCAGGCCGAGATGCTGGGTGCCAATATTTATGCAGGTGCCTCATTAGATACTTCGTCAGTGTCGTTGTCGGCGCTCAATGTTAACCTTGATGATTCACTCGAGTTATTTATCGACATAGTGCGTAACCCTGAGTTTCCTCAGCAGCAACTCGACCGGGTAAAAAGCAACTGGCAAGACCAGATAGCGCAAGAAGAAACAGCACCTTTTTCGTTGGCGCTGCGCCGATTACCACCTCTACTCTATGGTGATGGGCATCAATACGCAATACCATTTACCGGCTCGGGATATCCCGATACCGTTGTCAGTATTAGTCGCAGCGACCTGCAAGCGTTTCACCAGCGCATTTATCGCGCTGAAAATGCCACGCTAATAGTAGTCGGCGCAGTCGAAGAGTCCACACTAAAACCCTTGCTGGAAAAATACCTCGGCGATTGGCCATCAGGTAACGCCGATGCAATGCTTTCGGCGAATGCTGCAGGTGCTTCGATAGCTGCAGTCACAAAACCCAGTGCGCCGTTTATTTATTTAATTGATAAACCTGGCTCGCCACAATCGCTTATTCTGGGTGGGCAGCTGGTCGATAAAACCGCCGCACCCGATAGTTATAAACTGAACATGGCCAGCCGCATACTGGGCGGATCATTTACCTCACGTATCAATATGAACCTGCGTGAAGAAAAGGGCTGGGCGTATGGTGCGCGCACTATGATTGCCGATGCCCAGGGCGAGCGCCCCTTGCTTTACTATGCGCCGGTACAAAGTGATAAAACTGCTGAGTCCTTGCAGGAGCTGATTAGAGAGGCTAGTGAGTACGGTAGTGAAAACCCACCAAGCGACGCAGAGCTGGCGCGTTTTAAAGCCTCTTTTATACGCAGCTTGCCGGGGCGTTATGAAACCAACGGCGCCGTGCTGGGTGCATTAAATGATATTGTTGAATTTAAGCGACAGCTTAATTATGTTGCGCGTCACCAGCAGCAGGTAAAGGCGCTGACGGTCAATGATTTGTTACCGGTTATTGCAAGATCGATTCGTCCCGAGCAAACAATTTGGCTGGTGGTTGGAGATTTAACCGTGATTGAGCAAGCATTGAGAGACGCGGATATTGCCGAAGTGAGAGTGTTGGAGTAGGCGCTGTAGTCGGTCTTGTAGTAGAAAGTGTTTTAAAAATTGTAGCAGGCGCTACAGTGCGATTGTACGGTTGGTGGGTTTACATTTGCCTCGCGCTTGCATTTGTTGCCACTCACCCTTATCCAATGTCCTGGGTTTGTTAAGCACGTGCTTGGGTACTTATATGTTCCCAATATCGTTTAGGAGCCCACAGATAACGATATTATTCAATTTCTTTTTGTTGAAGCCTAAGACGCAGCCAAAGGTTACCTTGAGTACGCAGACGTTGAGTGAGTGTTCGGTGGTATCGTTATCGTGGTTGTGTAGTTTGGCTAATAACATTAACGCGACAGGATCAGTCACTATACTATCGCCACAGTTTTTGACTGTGGTCTTTGCGGGTTCGGTGTCTAATACCTTGTCGATGCGAATGTCTGCCATAATCTGCACCGTGGCCGGGTG
>CBFHXO010000207.1:0-1709 GCA_965659815.1 Pseudomonadales bacterium | reverse complement strand
AAAGTGATGTTAGAGGCAGTGGTAAAGGGGGCCGGGTTACCAAAGAAGACGTGCAGGCAGCGGTTGATGCGAAAAGTGCCCCAGCAGCGGCAGTTTCCAAAGCCGAAGCTGCGGCGCCACAGGCGTCTGCGGCGGCGATGACAACAACAAGTAGCGATGCTACCACTCTGGTTGAAACCGATATGGGTGAGCGCACCGAGCGCCGCGTGCCAATGACGCGTTTGCGGGCGAGAGTGGCTGAGCGACTGTTAAATGCAACGCAAACCACGGCGATGCTCACCACGTTCAACGAAGCTAATATGCAGCCGGTAATGGATTTGCGCGCCAAATATAAAGAACAATTTGAAAAAGCGCACAACGGTACGCGTTTAGGTTTTATGTCGTTTTTTGTGCGTGCTGCCACGGAGGCGTTAAAGCGTTTTCCTGCGGTGAACGCTTCAATTGATGGCGACGATATTGTTTACCATGGCTATTATGATGTGGGTGTTGCGGTCTCTAGCGACCGGGGCCTGGTAGTACCGGTATTGCGCGATGCCGATGTCATGAGTCTGGCCAGTATCGAGAGTAAGATTCGCGAATACGGTGCCAAAGCTGGCGAAGGCAAGCTGAGTATTGAAGAGATGACTGGCGGCACTTTCACCATTACCAACGGTGGGGTATTTGGTTCACTGCAGTCCACGCCTATTCTGAATCCGCCGCAAACCGGTATTCTGGGTATGCATAAAATCCAGGAGCGTCCCATGGCGGTGAATGGTGAAGTGAAGATTCTGCCGATGATGAACCTGGCTTTATCCTATGATCATCGCTTAATCGACGGCAAAGAAGCGGTGCAGTTTTTGGTAGCGATTAAAAATATGATCGAGGACCCTGCACGTATCTTGTTGGAGTTATAGGGTTGGAGTTATAGGGTTCAGGCCTATCGCTGTTTAAAAAATCCTCGCTTTCGATTGCGTTTAGCGCGCTGATATCATATGGTCTGCGATTCTTCAGGTGCCGTTTGCTGTCAGCGCCATCTTGGCACGGGCGCTTGTTTACCCCGCCGTGCAACACACTTTGTCTTTTTGTTTGATTTTGTCTTATTGTAATTAGCTACTGGAAAATTCTATGTCTGAAAATTATCAAGTCCTGGTTATTGGTTCTGGCCCCGCCGGTTATGTGGCAGCGATTCGCTGCGCGCAGCTGGGCATGAAAACCGCTTGTATTGAAAAGTGGGTTGACGATAAGGGCGGGGTTAAGCTGGGCGGTACCTGCCTGAATGTCGGGTGTATCCCGTCAAAAGCGCTGCTGGATTCCAGCCATAAATACGTTGAGGCCAAGCACGATTTTGATATTCACGGCATTAGTGCCGACTCGGTGCAAATCGATATTGCGAAAATGCTGGAGCGCAAAAATAAAATTGTCAGTCAGTTAACCAGCGGTATTGGCGGTTTGTTTAAAGCTAACGGTGTCGACTCAATTGTTGGCACGGGTAAGTTGCTCGCCAATAAGCAGGTAGAGGTCATGGCGGCAGATGGCACGCAAACGATATACCAAGCCGAGCATGTCATTATTGCGGCAGGTTCAGTGCCGGTAGAAATTCCACCGGCGCCCCTGGTTGATGATGTTGTGGTCGATTCCACCGGTGCATTGGCCTTTACCGAAGTGCCTAAGCGTTTGGGTGTGATTGGTGCGGGTGTTATCGGCTTAGAGCTCGGCAGTGTATGGGCACG
>CBFHXO010000206.1:0-1782 GCA_965659815.1 Pseudomonadales bacterium | reverse complement strand
GATCTCTACGATCGACTCAAGTATTTATACGCTGATGATGAGCAGCTGTTGCAGAGTTTATCTATGGGCTTGGCGACGCAGGAAAAACTCGCCGAAATGGCGCCGTTTAAGGGGCAGCAGCAATTTGCCAGCTTGGCTTTGGCTTGCGGAAAATTAATGCACGCGACCGATGGGCCCGATTGCAGTATGTTGGAGCTTGATGGTTGGGACACGCACCAGCGCCAGGAGGCACGTTTAAATAAAAAATTTGCGGAGTTGGATAATGGTCTGGCAAGTTTACGTGAGGGCTTGGGCGACCAATGGCGACATACGGTTGTAATTATTGCGACAGAGTTTGGTCGTACCGTGGCGGAAAATGGCACCGGCGGTACTGACCACGGCACTGCCAGCGCGCTTTTTCTTGCCGGTGGCGCAATTCGTGGTGGCCAGGTTTGTGGCGACTGGCCGGGCCTGGCAAACAACCGTTTATATGAGGGGCGTGACCTTGCGCCAACCTCGGATAATCGTCAATGGATTAGCGCTGTGCTCAAACAGCATTGGCACCTTAACGACAGTCAATTGGCAAGGGTGTTTCCACAAATCGAGCCGGTAGATCATAAGCTGGTTAACCGTTTGGTTTAGGTCAGGAAGTCAATATGCATCGTTCAAACTTGGTAGCCATTTTCTTATTATTGGCCATGGCTTGCTTGGCCGCTTGTCAGTCAACGGACACGGTGCCGCCGATCGCGTCAGCGGTTGATAAGCGCGTGCCGCCTAATCCCGATTTTTTACCGGGTAGTGATAGCTACACGTATAAAAGTGTTGACGGTATCGAGCTCCGCTTACATGTATTTAATAACAGCGACGGTGTTGCTAAGCCTAAACCGGCTATCGTGTTTTTCTTTGGTGGTGGTTTACGAAAAGGTTCGGTTACACAATTTGAATTCCAGGCTAAGGCGTTGAGTAAATTGGGTATGCTGGCCGTTGTCGCCGATTATCGTGTCAAGCTGCGGCATAATACCGGCCATACTGAAGCTATTGCCGATGCCCAGGCGGTTATTCGTTGGCTGCGCGATCATGCCGAGCAATTGAAGCTCGACCCGAGCCGCCTGGTTGCAGCAGGCGGCTCATCGGGCGGTTATCTTGCTGCGGCTACCGCGACCGTGGCTGATATTGACGAGGCTCGATCAACAGTCAGCAGCAAGCCCAATGCTATCGCATTGTTTAACCCTGCGTTGGCTAATCGTTTTCCGCGCGCTGAAGCGACGTTTTCGCCTTATGATCAACTGCGTGATCAGTCTGTGCCTACCTTTATTGTGCATGGCACGGCAGATAAAATTGTGCCGTTTGCATCGGCGCTGGCGTATTGTGACAAGGTTATTGCGCTCGGTGGACATTGTGAATTGCATCGTTATGAGGATGCGGGGCATGGTTTTTTTAATCCCGGTCGCAATGGTAATCAATACCATTTGCAGACGCTGGCGCAATTAAAACTATTTTTAAAAGAGCAAGGCTATTTAGAGTTTCGTTAAGCCGGTAGTGTGCTGTTGATCAGATAAGTGCATTATTTTAGTGGCATGGTGTTGTTATCGCTAAGGGCTGTTATTGCGCAAGGCTGTAATCGCTCAGGGCTGCTATTGTTCAATGCCGATAATAAAAATGCAGGCGTGTGTTTATTGTAATGGCCGTTGCTATTAGGTAAGCATTTATGTCTGATAAATCCAGGGATACCCCATGCTAACAATTATTATTAATTTTATGTCGCTGTTATTAATAGTGGCAATACGGGCGGTGTAAGCTTTT
>CBFHXO010000205.1:0-1883 GCA_965659815.1 Pseudomonadales bacterium | reverse complement strand
TGCTCTTTTAACTCGCTCGGTAAGTAATAGTGATTGAGCAAGACCTGGTTTTTCATCGAGCGATGCCAGCGTTCGATTAGTTGCAGTTTTACTCATAATTTATCAGATCAGGCCCGCAGTGATTGTATTGCCCATAGCGCAAGCATACTCTCGGCCCGTCATCCTTAACAAGGGAAATTTAAGCCGCATTTGTGCGCTTTACGGCTGGGCTTTTTTATCCCGCAGCCGCGCCCGAAAACGATCGCGCGCCAGCGCTTGCATATCGGCGACCGAATCGCTTTCATCAACAATTTCGCGACCCAGCAGGGTTTCAATAGCATCTTCCAGCGTCACAATACCCGAGGTTTGACCAAAGTTATCCTGCACCAGGTACATATGGGTGCGACCTTTAATAAACATATCGAGCAGCCGATGCACCGGCAGCTTTTCGGACACCACATCGAGCGGTTTTGCCAGCGTCTCAACAGCTTTATCACCCTCACCCTGACGCAATGCCTCGTAGAGGTCTTTTAGCATCACCACAGTAGTGATGTCGTCAACGCTATCACCGTAAACCGGCAGTCGCGAAAAGCGGCGATGATTTTCATCGCTTAATGCCTCGGCAACGGTGGTTTCTTTTGACAACATTTGTACCACAGTGCGCGGCGTTAACACCGCCTGGGTCGCCACTTCGCGCAATTTAAGCAGGTTCAATAAGTACTGGCTCTCTTCATCAAATAAATTGCCGTCTTTATGCCCCAAGCTTGCCATGGCAATAATTTCATCGCGTGTGACTTCGTCTTCGCTTTTGCGGCTAATTAATTTTGTTAGCTTGGTGGCAAGCCAAACCAGCGGGTAAACAATGCGTACCAGCGCGAGAATCGCCCAGGCCGCAGGTATGGCCAGCGTGCGCCAATAGGTGGCACCCAGAGTTTTGGGAATAATTTCAGAGAAGTACAAAATAGCCAATGTGAGCAATACTGCAATAAGACTTTCCCATTCAGGGCCAAACACCTGTAGCGCCTGTGAACCGACACCAGCAGCACCAATGGTATGAGCGAAAGTGTTAAGAATAAGGATGGCAGAGAGTGATTTGTCGAGCGAGTTGCGAACTTTGGCCAAGGTCTCGCCAGCACGCGGCTTTTCGGTACTCAGTGCCTCGGCGAAGCTCGGCGTAATGGACAATAGCACTGCCTCGAGAATAGAGCAGACAAACGAAACGCCAATGGCGATTGCCAAATAGACAAACAGCAATGTCATGATTTTGGGTGTTTTTAGTCCTGGATTATTCGCGACAGGCTTTCATTGTGCGTTAGTTTAACCGTTTAATGCAAGCGATTAACTGGCTAGTGCGTGATCCATAGGTACATAGTCATAATTCAACGCCTCGGCCACCGCCTGGTGCGTGACTTTACCCGCGAACAGGTTAAGCCCATTGGCAAGATGCGGATTCTCTTTTAATGCCCGCATGGCCCCTTTATTTGCCAGCGCCAAAACAAACGGCATAGTGGCGTTATTTAGTGCCATAGTGGAAGTACGCGCCACACCGCCAGGCATATTGGCAACACAGTAGTGCACAACGCCATCAACAACATAGGTGGGTGCCTGATGCGTGGTTGGCTTTTATGTTTCAAAGCAACCGCCTTGATCGATAGCAACATCAACAATTACCGAGCCGTTTTTCATAGCTGCCAAATGCTGCTTGCAAATTAATTTGGGTGCAGAGGCACCCGGAATTAACACGCCGCCAATAATGACATCGGCATTGGTGGCATGTTTTTCAATGGCATCGGACGACGAAAAAGCGGTTTTTAATCGGTGTACGTTGTCAAAGATAGTTGGACCGTTCGCGGCCTGATTTAAGAGACGGTTTAGCTCATCAGGGTTTGTGTTCGCTGTTGATC
>CBFHXO010000204.1:0-1884 GCA_965659815.1 Pseudomonadales bacterium | reverse complement strand
CACTTCAGTGCCGAGCGCATTTTAATTGCCGCCGGTGGCAGGCCTTTTGTGCCGCTGTTTAAAGGTTCTGAGCACGTAATCACCTCAGATGAAGTGTTTTATATAGATACGCTGCCCGAACGTGCTCTGGTGGTTGGCGGCGGATATATCGCCGTTGAGTTTGCAGGTATTCTGCAGGGCTTTGGCGTCGCTACCGAGCTAAGCTATCGCGGCAATCAGTTGCTTAAACGTTTTGACCATGCGCTAGGCAGCCGACTGGCCGATGAACTGGTGAAAAAAGGTATTAAGCTTTCGCTGGAAAGCAATATCGATTCTATTGTAAAGCAAGACAACAATCAGCTACTGGTGAGCTTTACCGATGGCGAGCAACGCGTCTACGATCAGGTGCTTTACGCCACTGGTCGGAAAGCCTATACCGATGATCTGGGTCTGTCGAACACCCAGGTTCAGCGACGCGATAATGGCACGATTATTGTCGATGATTATTTTCAAACCGATGAGCCCAGTGTCTTTGCGGTAGGTGACATTATCGGTACGCCAGAGCTCACACCGGTGGCGCTTGCCCAGGGTATGGCTTTTGTCGACAGCTATTACAAAGATAATCGACGCCTGGTTGATTATGACAATATTCCCACCGCAGTGTTTTGTCAGCCAAATATCGGCACGGTGGGTTTATCGGAAGCTAGCGCGCGTAAACGCTTCGATGAAATTGCGGTATTTGAGTCGGAGTTTAGCCATTTAAAACACACGCTCAGCAAAAATACTGAGCGCACGTTTATGAAAATTATTGTCGATCAGGCCACGGATAAAGTGGTTGGTGTGCATATGTTAGGCGCAGATGCGGGCGAGATTATTCAGGGTATTGCAATTGCTATAAAAGCGGGTGCTACCAAAGCGGTGTTTGATAGCACTATTGGTATTCACCCAACCGCAGCCGAAGAGTTTGTTACCATGCGAGAAGCGGTTCACAGCTAAAAAAAATGAGCCTATTAGCGAACAACGCTACTGGCGATTTTTCACAATCGGGTCGCTGGCCGCTATTTTCTGCTTGCTGTTCAGTCGGGCTTGTTGCTGACTTAAGCTAATCGAGTCCAGCAATATATGGCCGGTTTCAGTAAGCAGAAAATCAGTGCGCGCATCTGCCTCTTCATCATCGTCTTTTGCTTCGTCGTCAAGGCTGTTAGTAGCCTTGCTTGCATTTGAGGCATCGGCGGTAATTGATTCAGCAGCGATTCCTTTATTCTCTGATTCTGGTGTGCTGGTTGTCGCGTTTGCAGTTTCCAGATCTGTTCCACTGCCAGGTAACGGTTTGGGCGGTAAGCCTTTAGATGCACGATGTGCATTTTCTATCGCATTGCGAGCTTTGTTATCCTCATCGATTAGCTGTCGGCGCTTGCTCTCATTTAGCGACAGGGTTTTAACATTGACGTACTGATCGTTTAAGGCGATTTGTTCCGTTAAAAAGCGATAGTCCGGGTCATCGACGATGCGCAGCTTATGCAAGGCAAATAGCTGGTCTTCGATTTCGTCATAGTTGCCATAATCCCTATGTCTTAGCGCCTCTACGGTATCCCACTGCAGTGCAAAGTCTAGCGTGTCTTCACCAATTTCTTGCGAGTCGTATAGTGAAGGCAGCACAATATCAGGAATAACTCCGCGGTGCTGGGTGCTTTCGCCAGAAATCCTGTAGAACTTGGCCTCGGTTAGTTTCAGACTGCCATGACTGAGATTAGCCAATTGCTGCACCGTGCCTTTGCCAAACGACTGGCTACCAACCACGATACCGCGCTCGTAATCCTGGATTGCACCAGCAAAAATTTCGGATGCCGATGCACTGAGTCGGTCAATTAACACCGCGATCGGTTTTTTATAATAGCCTGGGTT
>CBFHXO010000203.1:1655-1927 GCA_965659815.1 Pseudomonadales bacterium | reverse complement strand
ACGTAGTTTAAGTCCCACTGCGCAGCATGCGCTTCGCGCTCATCTTCCTGTGAAGGATCGTGCATCTCACGCAACTTGGGATGACGGTACATGGCGTTGCCATCGATATTAATTTTGGCATCAAGACAATGGAGATTGCCTTCTTTGGTAATAACCAATGGGTTGATTTCCAATAAGGCTAAATCACATTCGTGAAACAGCTTGGATAAACCCATAAAGATTTTAGTGAACTGCTTGATCTGGTCGCTGTTTAAACCCAGCTTAAAACCCAA
>CBFHXO010000203.1:828-1645 GCA_965659815.1 Pseudomonadales bacterium | reverse complement strand
GCACCTACTAACGGATCGATAGTGGCTTTAAGAATTTTCTCTGGCGTTTCATGCGCAACTTTCTCAATTTCAACACCGCCCTCTGTCGATGCCATAAACACCACGCGGCGGGTCGAACGGTCGACAACCGCACCCAGGTAAAGCTCCTGGTCGATATCAGTGCAAGCCTCTACCAGGATTTTGCTCACCGGCTGACCATTGGCATCGGTTTGGTAGGTCACCAGGTTTTTACCCAACCAGTGCTGGGCAAATTCCTTGATCTCTTCTTTGGTTTTAACCAGCTTTACACCGCCAGCTTTACCGCGACCACCAGCGTGAACCTGGGCTTTAACCACCCATTCGTCACCGCCAATTTTGTCGGCCGCCTCGGCCGCTTCTTTGGGGGTATCAACTGCATAACCTTTGGACACAGGCAGTCCATATTCGGCAAACAGCTGCTTACCTTGATATTCGTGCAAGTTCATGGATTATCTTCCGTTAGTGAAAAGAAAACAGGGTTTTGTTCAGAATCAGTTCAAAACTGACGTGCAAGCTTGAACTTCAGCTTACAATTCCAGCATAAAAAAGGAGCGCGGATTCTCGCAATTATGGGGTGTTTAGGCAAGGCCGTTTGCAGCCATATCGCAGGCTACAGCCAGATTTGACGTGATTGATCGATTGGCCTGACCGATTCGGTCGGTCAGGCCAATCTCAGACAAGTAACGGCCGATTAGGCCTTTTTCTTACGCGGGCGCTTATCGGCAATATGAATCGCATGCCCCTCTACCGCCAGCGCCGCTTCGTGCACCGCCTCCGACAGCGTTGGGTGGCTAAATAC
>CBFHXO010000203.1:0-819 GCA_965659815.1 Pseudomonadales bacterium | reverse complement strand
GGCAATATGAATCGCATGCCCCTCTACCGCCAGCGCCGCTTCGTGCACCGCCTCCGACAGCGTTGGGTGGCTAAATACGGTTAAAGCCAAATCTTCAGAGCTGGCACCAAATTCAATCGCTATCACAATTTGCTGCACCAGATCGGCAGCGCTGGGGCCAATAATATGACAGCCCAGCACCCGGTCGGTGGCCGCATCGGCAATCATCTTAACCATACCGGTGGTTTCGTTGGCCGCCAGAGCACGACCACTGGCAGCAAACGGGAAAGAACCGACTTTGTATTCCTGCCCCGCCGCTTTTAGCTCCTGTTCGGTTTTGCCTACCCAGGCAATTTCAGGATGGGTGTAGATAACGCCAGGAATATTGTCGTAATTGACCTGGGTCATTTTGCCAGCAATGCGCTCGGCAACCATCACCCCTTCTTCCGAACCCTTGTGCGCCAGCATCGGGCCGCGAACAATATCACCTACCGCGTAAACATCACGGGCATCGGTTTCGCATTGCTCGTTAACAAATACAAAACCGCGCTCATCGAGATTCACTCCGCTGTCGGGCGCGAGCAGGTTTTCACTCAGAGGCCGGCGACCGACACAAACAATTAACTTGTCAAACGCTTCGGCTTTAGTGCCTTCACCATCGCTGTATTCCACTTTAACGGTACGCGCATCACCCTCACCACTGATTTCGGTTGAGGTCACGCGGGTGCCAAGACGAATATCCAGCCCCTGCTTTTTAAACACTTTTTTCGCCTCTTTGGCAATAGCGACATCGGCTGCTGGCAAAAAGTCATCGAGCGCCTCCAGCACAGTGACTTCGGC
>CBFHXO010000202.1:0-1934 GCA_965659815.1 Pseudomonadales bacterium | reverse complement strand
CAGCTCCAAACCAATATGCCTGGCCATATCGTAAAAGAATTCCCACTCCTCTACCACATCGGCACCCAATGGCGGATCGACTATTCTAGGTGAGTACTGCCCATAGGCGCTGGGAAAACCAATACCCGTGCCAAAAAACTTAATTGCCTCTCCGCTTTGGCTCATACCCGGAGTTTCAAGAGAGTGCTTGCAGGCAATTACATAGTCGGCAAGCCGCGCTGTGCTAGACATTTCAACATCAAAGGTTAACAGTAGGTCGAGTTTTTCTAATGCCTGCTGTGTTTTGCGCTGGTCAGGCCAGGCCGCCATGGGATTGCCGCCTATACAGATTAACGCCCGCACCCGCCCCTCGCCTTCAAGCAGTATTTCATCAGCAAGCGCCGCTGTGGGCATACCCGCTGCAGTATCGGTGAGATTACGTACGCGCAGTTTTTCCCCAAAGCCCCAACCTTTAAAGGGCGCCAGCGGTTGGGCCTTAGGTGTATAGGCTGGCAGCATAGCGTTGGGCCGAGTGACCTTTTCACCGGCATGCGTATAAGCCGCACAAAGCGTATTTAAACAGGCGAGCAAATACTCTTTAAGATTGCAATACATTGAAAAGCTGCTGCCAGTACCGCTGTTGCCATGTTTGATTTTTGCAGTGGCAAACGTTTTGGCCGCTGCAATTAAATCATCGGCGGCAATACCAGCGCGTTCGGCAACATACTCGGGAGTAAAACCGCTCACATGTTTTTTTAGCGTTGCAAAACCTTCGGTATTTTCATTAACGAATTCGGCATGGTAGAGCTGCTGCTCAATAATAATATGCAACATACCAGCTAGCACCGCATGGTCTTCACCTGGGCGGCTTTGCAAATGAATAAAGGCTTTACGTGCGGTATCAGAAACGCGTGGGTCAATTACAATGAGCTTTAGCCCACGCGCCACAGCCTCTTTTAATTTTTGCGCAGGGTTTTGCCCATGTATACCCGCCGCTTTAGAGATAATGGGATTCACCCCCATTAGCAACCAGGCATCGGCCTTATCAAAGTCGGGCTCGCCGCCCAGCCATTTACCGTGCGCGGCCAGTGATATTTGCTTGCCCGGCTGATCGATAGTGTTAGAGGTAAAAAACATTCGCGAACCAATGGCGCGCAAAAATGCATTGCCAGTGCCCGCCGCGGCGGGATAACCCACATTAGGGGTACCCACATAAATAGCCACCGAGCGTGGCCCGTACTGGTCGACCAGCGCCTTTATTTTTTCTGCAACCTCAATCGATGCCTGCCCACTACTAATGGTCGCAAAACTACCGTCGTCTTGTTGTTTTAAACTATGGAGCAAGCGACCGTCGTGATTATGCATTTCAGGCAGCGCCCGCCCTTTGGGGCAGCTATAACCTTTAAATAATGGGTTGTTGGGGTCGCCAGTGACTTTGGTGACTTTGCGACGCCCGCCGTCATCTTCAACGCTGGCCAGCACGCCGCAGTGAGCAATGCATAATCGACAGAGGGTGGGTACTATTTGCGTATGCGTATTTTTATCGGTTTTTATCATGAGTTCAATGAGTATTGCATCGACCTTGAATTGAGACTGAATAAAAGGGAATTCGGAGAACCATTCTATTACATTCTCAGCGAGCGCTTCTTGCAGTTATGTAAGACTGGTTTGATGATATCTCGAATTGCTGGACTATGGTTTAAACTACGGCTGGGGATATGGCTTGAGCGCTGATTTTATCTACCAAAATTACTGAACAAGCATCGTAGTGAAAAGTATCGCGCTCAGTAAGCTTTACATACTTATTGTCTCCCTACTTATTAACCGACTTATTATCCGACTTGTAAACCGATTTGCGACCCGATTTAATCCTCTCAACTGTACGTCGTCAAAGATAGTTGGACCGTTCGCGGCCTGATTTAAGAGACGGTTTAGCTCATCAGGGTTTGTGTTCG
>CBFHXO010000201.1:0-2010 GCA_965659815.1 Pseudomonadales bacterium | reverse complement strand
AAACGCCTTATTGCAGGTAATTGGAAACTCAATGGTGACTGGTCTCTATGCCAGCAAATCGCGGCGGCCTTTGCACATTTAGAATTGGGCGAGGGTAGAGATGCAGACATTGTTATTTGCCCGCCAGTGGTATTTCTGGCGCCGTTTGCCCAATTATTAAGCGAGCAGTCTTCGCCGTTAGTCGCGGGGGCTCAGGATACATCCACCGATAGCAGTGGGGCACATACCGGCGAGGTAGCTGCAAGCATGTTGGCAGCAGCAGGCGCGCGCTATTGTATTGTTGGGCACTCCGAGCGTAGGGCGCGTTTTCAAGAGAGTAATCAACAGGTGGTAGACAAAATGCTGCAGGTTAACGCGGCAGGTTGCAAACCCATTGTTTGCGTTGGCGAGTCGCTTGAAACGCGTGATGCAGGTGATGAGCTGGCATTTATTCGCTCCCAGCTATTGCCCATTGGAAGGGCGCTGCAAGATCAGGCTGTTTCGTTCGATAACATGGCCATTGCCTATGAACCCATTTGGGCAATTGGCACCGGGCGCTCGGCGTCACCGGAACAAGCCCAGGCTATGCACCAGCATATACGTATGGTAATGGCAGAATTTGGCGATGCCGGGCAGCTGCGCATTTTATACGGTGGTAGTGTTAACGCCGATAATGCCGCGGCGTTATTGGCCATGCCCGACGTCGATGGTGCGCTGGTTGGCGGTGCATCATTAGACCCAGCATATTTTGCTGCATTGGCAACGGCCTAAGCGGCGCTGGCAAAAAAATATTAATGATATTCAAGCAAGTATTTGCGTAACACAGATAGGCAAAAAAAGTGATAGAACAAATTGTAATCGTATTGCATATACTAGTTGCCCTGGCGATTGTCGCCTTGATCCTGCTACAACAGGGTAAAGGTGCAGATATGGGTGCCTCTTTTGGCGGTGGTGGTTCACAAACCTTATTTGGTGCAACCGGCGGTGGCAACGTATTGACCCGCGCCACGGCGATATTGGCGGCAGTCTTTTTCGCCACCAGTTTTGGTTTGGCCATTATTGCGAAGCAAAAAGCCGGTCTTGTGGCTGAAACCGAGTTGCTATCGGTGCCCACAGCGGTTACCGAGCAGCTCGATGCAGTGAGTGGCGAGCAGGCAGCCAGTGATATTCAGGCAAGTTTTGACCAGTTGCCAGAGTTTGATTCGGTGCCTGATGCGATAAATGCTGAAGCACAAGCGGTTATTGATGATGCGGCAGCGATTATCGATCAGGATATCGTTGATAGTATTCCTGAATAGTCCATTAAAAACAGTTACTTATAAAGAATTAATCCCTTGCCGAAGTGGTGGAATTGGTAGACACGCTATCTTGAGGGGGTAGTGAGCTATGCTCGTGCGGGTTCAAGTCCCGCCTTCGGCACCAACTTTATTTCCAGTAAGGTTTGATAAAATATTTAAGTTACTGTTTATAATAATAAAAAACTTAATCTGCCGTCCTAGTCGATCCCGTAAAGGCGCAGGTGATCCAATATATTTGTTGGTATCGATGTTGGTATCGTGGTTCAATTTTGCTACGTGTATGTCGTCAGATGATGTGGGAGTCCTAGGGGTAAAAACTAAAGGAGACATCCTCGGTATAATGCCACGCTAGTGGTGTGAACAAGTTCCCAGGTTTTCCTCCTTCCTGCGTTGCAGGGTCTGTAGTTTGATTAAGGCTCTGCGATCCATGATCTGCTCCTACCGGCCATGGTACATATCCGCCGGTGTGATGTTGTCCAGCGCCTCGTGTAGCCGCTCGTTGTTGTAGTACTCAACGAACCGACGAATGGCCTCTTCCAGCTCCCACGGGTAGTAATAGTTTTCCAACTTCACCATGTTCTTCATCGTCGCAAAGCAGTGGCAACGCTGCGTCTGATCAGTCGGCGCTGGTGGTCGTTGAAAAAGCCGGCCGACTTAGCGTTATGAAAGATCTGCCTCGTCGCTTGTTTGATTCGCATTTTGGCGAGTTTGATTTTCTTTTTCCACCCAACAA
>CBFHXO010000200.1:0-2191 GCA_965659815.1 Pseudomonadales bacterium | reverse complement strand
CATCATGGCGGTGATTAAGTCGCATGGTTATGGGCATGGTGCAATCGCATTGGCCTTTGCACTGCAAGGTAAAGTCGATGCTTTTGCCGTTGCGCGTGTCGAACTCGTACACACAACCGTTAATGCCATTAATCAGTGAATCTAGCTTTTGTTGTGACCCCATTAACTGTTCCATGGTTTTTTCGCGCTCTGCCGTCTCCAGCATCAGGCTGTCAGTGGCCGCCTCAAGGTGTTTGGTTCGTCGTGTAACCAAGGCCTCTAACTCCTCGTTATGTCGGGTAATCGTGCAGGCTTGTAAATATAAATACCTCGCCTGACTAATACAAAACGGTAGCATCACAGTGGCTAGCACACCTAACAGGTAGGTGAAAATCAAGCTGCGATCACGCTCCCCCTCCGCGACCAGAGTCAGCTCGCGCTCGATATCTGCAAGACCTTGTTGCAAATCCGATGATAAGGCTAACTCGGCCTGAACAAGGGAACGAATCGCGGGTTGCTTGTCGGCAATCATTGCCAAGTGCAAAGCGATAAAACGAAGCGAATCGACTAATTGCTCGTCAGCATTGCCATAGCGTTGCTGCATTGCGGCAACTTTTTGCATAAGTTTTCGACTGTTGACCATAGCGCCAACCGATTTGAATTGCCTAAGCAACTCTAGCTCGAGCTCAGCAGTTTCACGAAACAAATCGTTATTTGATAGCGCAATTAACTGCAAATCACCGAGTAATTGCAAGACGATAACTTCGGAATTTCGCAGCACTGAAAATCTGGACTTATAGTTTTCCATTTTCCTGTTGCGCTCGGCAAACAACGGGTGCAGTGACCTGGTCAGTGCTTCTACACGCCTGTGCTTTGCAGCGAGGGCGCTGGAAATGTAGAGTACACCATGAGTTTGGATACCCTGTTGCTCAATGGTCTCAAGCGATCTGACAAGCTGCTCTATTGCACCGGTTTCGCGGGTAAGTTCATCATAGTCAATACGATAACCTGACAGTACCTCGGCATTGGCCTTGTCCAGCCGGAACGAGGCAAGCTTTAACTCAGTTAAGATCTGGTTCCACGCCAAATAGGTTTTATGGTAGCGGTCGAAACTAAAATAGAATGCGATTAACAGCAGTAATGAGGAAATAACAATAATATGCCGGGCAGCATCACCTAGGTATTTCATTGCAGATCATCCTTGATTTCGCCGGAAAGCGTTAGCAGAAATGCTTTGATTTTACTAACCTGCAAATCGGATATCGGCCTGCCCAATTGATAACGGGCCATAATACGGACGGCCTCATCAATTGTCGCAATGCTGCCATCATGAAGGTACGGCGCAGTATGTTGAATATTTCTTAAACTTGGCACTTTGAATTTATAGCGATCTTCTTCACGACCGGAAACATTGTAAACACCGTAGTCGAATTCGGTAGTGTTACCGCGATCTTCAAAGTAATTGCCCATAATGCCAAAGCGCTGGTACATATTGCCGCCAACATTCTGACCCTGGTGGCAGGAGACGCAGCCAAAATTTTTGAATAGCTGGTAACCCTCGGCAGCGGTTGGCGATATTGCCCGCTGATCTCCCTCAAGGTAGCGGTCAAACGGAGCGCCCAGGCTAACCAGCTGACGCTCATAGGCGACAATAGCCGCTACTATGGTCGCTTGGCTAATACCTTCTCCATATACCGTATGGAATTTCGCACGAAGCGCCTGATCCTGGTTGAGCTTATCCACGATATCCGGCCAATTGGTGGCCATTTCTAATGGATTATGAATGGGGCCTTCAACCTGCTCTTCCAGAGTTTTGGCTCGCCCATCCCAGAACTGGACAAAGTTGTAACGGCTGTTGATTACCGTGGGCGCATTAACTTTACCGAGTTGTTGATCAATACCCACCGACTTGGGCATACCGTCATCACCACCGGCAGAAACATTATGACAAGACGCACAGGAGATAGTACCGTTGCCCGATAACTCGGTACTATGAAAGAGTTGTTTACCCAACTGAATTTCCTGGGCATCGGCATTAGCGGGCAAGCTTAATGGCAAGATGGGTTCTGCATTCACAACCAATACATGCAGCAGGCTATTACAGACAATCCATGGCAACAGCCATTGATAGGGCTTTGGCATTATCTTCGCTAACATGTCCATCTAAATCTATCCCTCCAATCAGTGCAGGAAAACATAAGACAGAAAAAAG
>CBFHXO010000199.1:0-2234 GCA_965659815.1 Pseudomonadales bacterium | reverse complement strand
CCAGCGACAGTTTAATGGTTATTCTTGCCGATGGTATGCGCAAGGGGCAGGTGAATCGGCAGCAGGCACTGGGTATTGCTACGGTATTATTTGGCGCTGGTGGTGAATCGACGGCCGCATTAATCAGCTCGTGTTTGCTTTGGTTGGCGCGTGATGTTGAGACGGCTAATCAACTGCGTCAATCACCTCAGTTGATTCCACGCTTTGTTGAAGAAATTGTTCGGCTAGAGCCACCCTTTAAATTTCACTACCGCGTAGTAAAGCGTGATTGTGAATTAGGTGGCTATCAATTAAAAAAAGATAATCGTCTGTTATTACTATGGGCCTCAGCCAATCGTGATTCTGCGCAGTTTGAGCAGTCCGATCAGCTGATACTTGACCGCAAGCACAGTAAAACCCATATGGGCTTTGGTCGCGGGCCGCATTTTTGTATTGGCGCGGTGCTGGCGCGGCTTGAGGCGCGCATTGTGGTAGAGCAGCTGCTGTTGGCAACACAATCGCTCGCGCTTGGTGCTTGTGCGTCGCCGGTGTATGCGCGCAGTATTTTTGTGCGCCAGCTTAGTTGTTTGGAGCTTGAAATGCGGCCGCTATCAGGTAGCTAGTTGTTAGCAGTCAGTTATATTTTTTTACAGGAGAAGGTATATTATGTCGTATGCATTTGACCCCGAGTTTCTCGATATGCTGCCGTTTTTTCCGGCCTCGGATTTTAGCGAGCCGGTAGCCCAGCGCGCGCAAATGGTCGAGATGATGGCGCAGCTGCTCGGCGATGTCGATACCACTGGGGTTGTGATTGAAGATAAAACCATTAGCAGCGCGATTAATAGCCACACGCCAGATGCCCCGGATGTGTTGGTGCGTATTTATCGCCCTGACAACTTATCGGTTAATACTGCTGGTCTGTTATATATTCACGGTGGCGGTTTTGCCGTGGGCAGTATTGAAACCGAACATTCAGGTGCTGTGGCAATGTGTCGCGGCCTGGGTATTGTTATTGTCTCGGTTGAATATCGTCTCGCCCCCGAAAATCCTTTTCCCGCCGGTTTAGAAGACTGTTACACCGCACTTTGCTGGATGCATCAAAACGCTGAGTCGCTGACGATAGATGCGACGCGTATTGGCGTTAACGGTGGTAGTGCCGGCGGTGGTTTATCGGCCGGTTTGGCGCTATTGGCCCGAGATCGCAAGGGACCTGCGTTATGCTTTCAATGTTTAGGGATCCCCGAGTTGGATGATAGGCTTACTACTGTCAGCATGACAAGCTTTAGCGATACTCCATTATGGAATCGCCCTAGCGCAATTAACAGCTGGAAGTATTATCTGGGTAGTGATTACACTCCAGGTGGTGACGATGTGCCTTATTACGCCGCCCCCGCACGCGCAAGAACCGAAGATTTAGTTGGTTTGCCACCGGCCTATGTATCGACCATGGAATTTGATCCCTTACGTGATGAAGGCATTGAATACGCGCTGCGTTTATTGCAGGCAGGTGTCAATGTCGAACTGCATAGTTACCCCGGCACTTTTCACGGCTCTTCTATGGCAAACCCGGACGCGGCCGTTGTTAAGCGTGAGCGTGAAGAATTGTATGCGGCTTTACGTCGTGGTCTGTGCTTATAGGCGCTAACGCTTAAGTCGGTTTTCGAGGCGATAACTGATGACGGTTTCCAGTGCATTCTGGGGTGTGGTTACGTGGAACGGAAAATCCGTCTGGTTTGGGCTGTCAGGGCTGAACTGCGGTTCCAGGCAAACGCCTTGACCCGCAGTAAAAGGCGATCGCAGGTATTGTCCAGTATAAACCTGTAAAGCAGGATAGTTAGACGCAATATGCAGCGCTAACACTTTATCGTAACTTTGCAAAATCGCATGCTTATATAATGTTGAGCTTATTGTGCTGTCTGTGCGGGATAATAGAAAGTTATCGTCCAGTGTGGTGCTGTTGTCGATCAATCGTGATTTTGTATAGTCGTAGTGTGTGCCTGCTACCGCACGAATGCTCCCATCGGGAATGCCGCCACTGTCATGCGGTGTGTAGTGTTTGCTAAAAAGTTGCAGATAGTGTGGGCTAAAATCGCTATCAGGGCCGAGGTTAAAATAAGGATGCGCCGTTGGGCCTGCCAGCGTGGTACGCTCCGACACCACCTTAATTGCAACCGTAAGCTCGCTTTGTCCGCTAATGCGATAGCTTGCTTCAACGTTTATCGCACCGGGGTAGCCATTAAACTGGTCGGCTAGTT
>CBFHXO010000198.1:369-2266 GCA_965659815.1 Pseudomonadales bacterium | reverse complement strand
TTTAATATAAATACCCTGGCCACCGCCAAACGGCGCACTGCGATAACCGGTAATGCAAATGCGTAACGGTCGCGCCACGCCAGGCTGCCGATGGAGGGATTGCGCTGAATCCACTAGCCGGGCTGCGATATCCGTTGCTTGCTCAGTGGCAATGCGCTGCTCTAAGGTTTCCACTTGGGAAAATTCAGTAGCAGACGAGGCATTGGCGGCATTCACAGACGCTGTATTATTTTTCTGACTCATTCAATCCAGTTTCGAGTGTGGAATCGAGGCCAAATACCATTTGGAAATGGGCTGGATACCGAGGGAGTTATACCTGACAAGCAATACTACGACCCGAACCCGCCAAACGCGCCAGCCGGGTATTAGGGTTTAACAGGCGATAAAAACGAGCGAAGCATTTTCTAACAAAGGGCTTTAGGCGTCTAGGTGAGGCGACCAATAAATGTACAAATAATAACTAACATACCGTAATTTGACGCGCTTTGATAGCAAATGGCCCAGGTGAAAGCTTTTTACCACTGCAACAGCGCCAAAGCGGTGAGGCGTGGGGCAGTTGGCTGGCTACTCATTGCTCGGTATTGGCTGCCGCTAAGCGTTTATTCCGCCGTTCATTATGGGTTTCCACCAGTGCCGATTATCGAGATACCACTGCACGGTTTTGCGCAGGCCTGATTCAAACTGCTGCTCTGCCCGCCAACCCAGCTGCTGCTCAATTTTGCTGGCATCAATGGCGTAACGCCTGTCGTGCCCCTTACGGTCGTCGACAAAGTGGATCAGCGACCGATAAGACCTGACCGAATCCGCAGGCCCTAGCGCTTGCAGAATGTCACATAGCGACTCTACCAGCGCAAGATTACTGCACTCATTATGAGCACCAATATTATAGGTTTCTCCCGGCACTCCATCACTCACCACCCGCAGCAGGGCACGAATATGGTCATCGATATAAAGCCAGTCGCGTATTTGCTGGCCATCACCGTAAACGGGTATTGGCCGCTGCGCTAAGGCGTTCACTATAGTTTTGGGTATTAGCTTCTCGGGGTGTTGATAAGGGCCAAAATTATTGGCGCAATTACTCAACACCACCGGTAGTTGGTAGGTATAAAACCACGCTTTCACTAAATGATCACTGGCCGCTTTCGACGCCGAGTACGGTGAGCGCGGGTCATAAGCCGTGGCCTCATCAAATAAACCGTGGTCGCCCAGGCTGCCATAAACTTCATCGGTGGAAATATGATGAAAACGAAACTGCTGCTGCAACTCTGCTGACAAGCTATCCCAATAATTGAGTGCTGCCTGCAACAAGACAAAAGTACCGTTAATATTAGTTTGGATAAAATTAGCCGGTGCATCAATAGAGCGATCGACATGCGACTCGGCCGCCAAATTCATAATAGTGTCGGGTTTAAACTGCTGAATTACTGTTTGCATTGCCTGGGCATCGGCAATATCGGCCTGGATAAACTGGTAGCGATGTTGTTGGCCGGTGCGACCATAACTGGCGATGGACGCCAGCGAGGAGAGGTGACCCGCGTAAGTGAGTTTATCGACATTTAACACACAGGCATCAGTTTTGAAAAGCAAATGGCGAATCAGTGCCGAGCCAATAAACCCTGCGCCACCGGTCACCAATATGCGCTGCATCATGGTTATTCTGCTCTCCACTGCGCGTCAGCCAGCTCAGCCAAGCGTCAGGACTATAAGAACAACAAGCTAATCACTAAAATCGCGCTGCACCATACGCGCATACAACCCGTCTTGCTGCATCAACTGACTGTGTTTGCCCTGCTCAACAATACGGCCCTCATCGAGAACAATAATGTTATCGGCATGCTCTACCGTTGAAAGTCGGTGCGCAATGACCAGCGTTGTTCTGTCTTTCATCACTTTATCT
>CBFHXO010000198.1:0-359 GCA_965659815.1 Pseudomonadales bacterium | reverse complement strand
TATCTAGCGCATCCTGCACTTTGACTTCCGATTCGTTATCTAACGCCGAGGTTGCTTCATCTAATATCAGTATTCGCGCATTGCGCAGAATTGCCCGCGCAATGGCCAGCCGCTGCCGCTGCCCCCCCGATAGCAATACTCCGTTTTCGCCTACCACCGTTTCATAACCCTGCTCCAGCTCGCGAATATATTCTTCGGCGTTGGCGGCCCTTGCAGCGGCTTCGATATCTGTCTGGCTCGCACCTTCAACACCGTAGGCAAGATTAGCCGCAATGGTGTCGTTAAATAGCGTGACCTGCTGCGATACGATAGCAATGTTTTGTCGTAAAAATCCAAGCCGGTAGTTTTCAATGGGCTCA
>CBFHXO010000197.1:0-2287 GCA_965659815.1 Pseudomonadales bacterium | reverse complement strand
AAAGCTCCCTAGCAGCCTATACCATTACAGGAACCCGCTCATGTCGTCGATTAGCAGTGCCATTATCCCTACCAAGTTTGCCCGTTCAATGGTGAAAGTAGCCGAAGCGCAGGGCCATGATATTAGCGCAATTCTCTCAGCATCCGAGATGCCATTTGACCCACGTGCGCCAGAAGAGGATTTGCCCGAGTACATTTCTGCTGACTTATACAACCGCCTGTACCAGCGCATTATGTGGACCTTGCAGGATGAGACCTTTGGCATGTTGCCACAAATCAAATCACCGCTGGGTTCATTTCGCATGACCTGCCTGATGATTATTCATTGCGACAATTTGGGTGAAGCAATGATTCGCGGCAATGAGTTTAGTGACTTTCAGCAGGCGCTTATTGGCCATACACCCACTAAAAAACGTCGTCTCTATACAGAGACACCTGACGTTGCCATTTTTGAGCTGCCCCACTATCAAGATTTGCAAGACGAACTTACCAGCGATGGTATTTTAGCTGGCGCACATATTCTTTCGGCCTGGCGTCGTTTTTGTGGCTGGTTAATTGGCAACTCAATTGAGCTGTTAGAAGTGCGACTGCCCGGCAACCCGCCTGAAAATTTGGCACGTTACCAAAAGCTGTTTAACTGCCCTATTAGCTTTGGTTCTGAGTGTGCACAGTTCAGTTTTAGCAGTCACTATTTAAAATCGCGTATCGTGCAAAACGAAGATAGCTTAAAAACACTGTTGCGCAATGCACCTTACGCCTTGCTGGCTGAAGAAGTGAGCTCAACCAATAATATTATTACTCGTATGCGTAAGCATATTGGCAGTGAATTTACCAAGGACTTTCCTTCGGTTGAGGAGATGGCAGGTCTGCTTAATATGTCGGTATCGACTTTGCGTCGTCGCTTAAACAAAGAGAACACCACCTACCAGAAGTTTAAGGACACCACGCGTCGCGATGCAGCCATTCACTACTTAAAACAGCCCGAGCTTAAAATTAATGCGATATCGGCGTTAATGGGTTATGACGAGCCCAGTGTATTTCACCGCTCGTTTAAAAAGTGGACCAGCATGACGCCGGGTGAATATCGCAACCAGCTTAACCAGCAGGATGAAGCGGAATCGGCGCTGGCCTCATAGCAAATATTTTGCGATCAAAAAAGCGGACTTAATGTCCGCTTTTTTTTGGCGATTTTATTTTAACTAGGAATCTGGCGCGGGCCTGGCGCGCTGGTTAAACAGCATGCCAACCATTTTATCCAGTTCCTCTTTACTGTACTGGCTGATATCTACCGTCATATCTTCACCGACAGCCATACCCGCCTTAAGGCCCGGTCGCTCGCTAAGCTCCTCCCACCAGCGTTTAAAGTATTTAAAGTCATTTATATCTTCGCCCTGCGCTTCCATATAGGTGCACCAGGGGTAGCAAATCATATCGGCGATGGTGTATTCGTCACCGGCGATATAGGGGCGGTCGTAAAGGCGGTTATTCATAACGCCGTAAATGCGGTTGACTTCGTCGCTGTAGCGGCGTTTGGCGTAGGACTGATCGCCGTGGTTGTCGTCCATACGGCGGTAATGCCCCGCCTCGCCGAATTTTGGGCCCTGGTTGGCCATTTGCCACATTAGCCATTGGACGACTTCGTATTTAGCGGCTGGATCTTGCGGCCAGAACAGACCGGTTTTTTCTGCCACGTAGAGCATGATCGCGCCGGACTCAAACACGCTAATGGGCTTGCCACCGCCCATGGGTTGGTGATCGACAATCGCTGGCATGCGGTTATTGGGGCTGATTTCGATAAATTCGGGTTTGAATTGATCACCTGTGCCGATAGAGCACGGAATAATTTGGTACTCGAAGGATGGGTCGAGTAATTTTATTTCTTCGAATTGGATAGAAACTTTTTGGCTGTTTGGCGTGGGCCAGAAGTGTAGGTCAATCATAGTTAAGCTCGGTCATTATTAATATGAGCTTTTTATCTTAGATTGGGGTGGGGATCTATTACGATTAGGAAGGGTAGGTTGGAAGCGGGTTTTGGATCGGAGGTAAGTCGGGCCCTTTCCTACTTTTCTAATTTATCTTTTGATTTAGCTGCGCTTTTCGTCCGCAGGCGAGTCACTTTTCTTTGCTTGTGCAAAGAAAAGTAACCAAACTTCTTTATAAAACAACTGGGCACATAAACGACCCGACGTTTAATCCCGGAGAAAAGAAGAGAGTCCCACAGCTCACCAAAGTCTTACATAGTAACGACACCGCACGCCTGTACGGCATCTAACAACCCATTGGCTTTT
>CBFHXO010000196.1:2008-2370 GCA_965659815.1 Pseudomonadales bacterium | reverse complement strand
ACAGGGGTTGCTAGCCACACTTTCCTGTATATCTGGCCTTTTGGAAAAACCATCCTCAGCCAGTATTACTAAGGCTTGCGATTGAAACGCGGCTAAAAACGCTTGCTGATGTTGCTCGGTCAATTTAAAAGCAGAATTGCCGGCAACCCTGGGGTCGTGACGCCAAACCCAGCCAGATTCATTAGCGAGCGGCGCCATTGCCCTAGCCACCAATGGCAGGCATTCACTGTGGTTAAGCCCCAGTTTCTCGGCGCGGGTTTGCACAGCATCAGCCAGTGCAGCATAGACGCGCGATGGCTTGTTGTAACGTTGTTTTTGGTCACGCAAATACTCGCCCAGTTGTTTTGGCGAATCGGCGGTAT
>CBFHXO010000196.1:0-1998 GCA_965659815.1 Pseudomonadales bacterium | reverse complement strand
CCGCTCGGGCATGGCCGCAGCCAATAACAGACAAACAAACGCCCCTCGTGAATGAGCGAGAATATTAAATGTATCCCACTCCATTTGGTCGGCAATGGCCAGCACATCGAGGATATCGTCCCAGATATTATAAGCGCCGTGGCGGCTGCGATGATCGCTATAACCATGCCCCGCCATATCCGGTGCCAGCACCTCACAGCCTGCGAGCAAGGGTGCCAGCTGATGAAAGCTGGCGCTATTGTCCATCCAGCCGTGCAAGGCCAGTACAGGTATTGAACTGCCCACGCCCCAACATTGCGCCGACAGTTTCATATCATTAATCTGAAACACGCGCTCCAGTGGCGGCGATGCTGGTATATCGTTTTGACTGTTAGCTGGCATATTATTTTAACAACTCTGCTTGCGCTAATTCGACCGGACTAGCGATGGTGTTGAATATCATGTAGCTCCGCACAGCCGGCGGCTACCACTTCAGTTTGCAGCACTGCCAGCGTCGTTGGATAAAAGGGTTGGCTGCTGGCCAGCCCGGTATTGGCTTTGTTGCCGGTAAGCAAATAGTCGAGGCAATTCGAGACCAATGGCTGGTGACTGACCAGCAATACGCGTTGCTGTGCCATTTGTTCCAGCCGCTCTTCGAGCCAACTGCACAAGCGCTCAACGCGGTTATCACCCAGTAAGCTGTCGCAGGTCTCAACAACCGGTACTGGCATTTGCTCGGCCTGTAAAACCTCACTAACCGCTATGGCAGTTTCAGTAGTGCGTTTAAACGGGCTATAGTAAATCGCTTCGAGCCCGCCCAGTGGGACAAATTGCTGCTTAATAGTTAATGCCGCTGCGCGTGAGTTTAATAAACCCTTATTGGTCAGCGCTCGCTCGGCGTCGGAACCAGGTTTAGCTCCCGCAACCAATGCCAGGCTTTCGGCTTCACCGTGACGTAGAATACCGAGTGTTTTCATTGCAATTTAAATAAAGCCATAGTCATATCAATTGGCGCCCAGCGTAAATTCAACGTCTTCACTTTGCTCACTTAACATCAACTGAGTCACCATATCGGCAACACTGACCTGCTCAAATAATATTTGCGAAAGGCCTTGTGCCAGCGGCATATAGACATCGAGCTCGGCGGCTTTTTCGGTAACGACCTTAAGCGTATTCACACCTTCGGCCACCTGCCCCAGCGCTTCGGCGGCCTGCTCCAGCGTTTTACCCGAACCAATGGCATAGCCCACCTGGTAGTTGCGCGACAGCGCAGAAGAACAGGTGACCAGTAAGTCGCCAATGCCCGCTAAACCTAAAAATGTCATGGGGTTTGCTCCCATACTTACCGCAAAGCGACTCATTTCAGCGAGGCTGCGTGTCATTAACATGGCCTTGGTGTTATCACCCAGCTCCATTGCCGCGCCAAGCCCGGCGATAATTGCGTAGATGTTTTTAAGTGCGCCGCTAAGCTCGACGCCAAAAACATCCTGGCTGCCATAAACACGAAAGTAGCCGCTATGTAGCGCTTCTTGTACACGTTCAATTAAATCGCTGTGCTCGCTGGCGATGACCGTCGCGGTAATTTGCTTGGCGGCAATTTCTTTAGCTAAGTTGGGGCCGCTTAAAACACCTAGCGGATTATTGGGTAGGGCTTCTGTGATGACCTGGCTCATTAATTTAAAATCGGGGTTTTCTATACCCTTGGTGGTGCTAATCACCATGGTGTCGGCGCTAATAAAGCGAGCCAGTTCCAGACAAACCACGCGGCAGGAGTGGCTGGGTACGGCAACAAACACCATATCGATATCCTTTACCGCTGCAGAAAGCTCGGTGGTTGCCTGGACATTTTCATTCAGTACTAGGTCGGGCAGGTAGCGGCTATTTTTATGCTCGGCATTAATTTCATCGGCGCGTTGCTGATTGCGCAACCATAAAGTTGCATGATGGCCCTTATCGGCAATCATATTACATAGGGCAGTACCAAAACTGCCGCCACCCAGCACTGCTACTCGATATAAA
>CBFHXO010000195.1:0-2423 GCA_965659815.1 Pseudomonadales bacterium | reverse complement strand
ACGCCTATAAGCCTCGAGTATTTTTGGCTCATCATCAACAAATAAAATACTGTCTAACATGCTGATTTATCCACTCCCACTAGCCATTCTTCCTTATGCTTGTTTTAAGCCGTCTTTCTCTGCATTGCTTTGTGAACAGAAATCTATTGCGATAGCCACCCACTTGTCTAATACTTTTTCACCAACAATTTGTTGTAAAAACGCGGTATCAATTGCTGCGTCATCTAAATCGATTTCCGCGGTTTCGTTATAGCACTTCAGCATTGCCCATGCGGCATGGACTACAGCTAATGGGCTTAACGCCTCAACACCGCTGTCACTGGGCGCACGATGCCAACGCACAGCGTCAATCACCGAAAACGGTAGCGCCCATATGCCCAGTAAGTAGCTGGCCACCAGTGGCGAATCGTACGCCGTGTGCTCTCCATCAGCATTAGCTGCCGTATTCCCGCCTGCCTCGGCAATAACCGGCAGTGGCAACTCAGAATGCGACAGCAATACCAACTCACCGAGGTGAGCCATCATACCGGCGATTTGAGCGTGGTCTTGCGCGCGCTTACCCAGGTTACTTTGCTTGGCTAGTCGGGCCGTTAACACACCCAATTGCTGGCTATTGATATTCAATTGTTCAAGTTGCGCAGGGTTACCTCCGAGCTCGGCAAAGCTAGAAAAAACACTGGTTGTTAAAGCCAGGTTTTTTACCGCCTCCATACCCAGAATCGAAGCTGCATGACGCGGCGACTCAATATGCCGTACCAAACCAAAGAATGCCGAGTTAACAATCTTTAGCAGGCCAGTAGATAGCGCAACATCACGCTCGATAATTGCACCCACCGCATCAATCGATGCATCATCCGAGGCCATTTCCTGCATCAGTTCATCGTATATGGCGGGTAGTGAAGGCAATGTGTCAATGGAGCCGAGTAATTCCTTAAGCCTGTTATCCAACAAGCTGTCTTGCATTTGCATTGCGCGCTCTATGCTCTCGCTGATTTTTTCCTGCTCGGCAGGCTTGGCGATAAACTGGTGTGTTGCATGAAGACTTTCCAAGATCATTTCCATCTCAGCATAACCGGATAGCGCGAGCCGCACCGTGCTTGGCGACTGCTGTTTAATTGCGTCCAACACCGCCGGGCCACTCATATTGGGCATACGCATATCACTGATTACCGCATCGAAATGACGGCTCGGCAAATCATCCAGTATCGCCTCGCCAGAACTATAAAAATGCATGTCCCAGTCCGATCGATGATGGCGTAACATTCTGCGCAGACCATCGAGTATTTTTCTCTCATCATCAACAAAAGCAATTGTTTTCATCATGGTAGTCCCTCAATTTATAATTTCCTTATTTTTATTACGATGTATACTTTAATTCCTTTCCAATAAAAACCGCCTGCATCTAACATTAAAAGAAATCATACGGATCATGCAGTTTTCCGTGGCTTTTCAGCTACCTTCGCCTGGGTAATTTCATCGGCACTCAAATCATCTTCATGCGGTTGCTGAATGGGTAGAATAATACGAAATACTGTACCTACGCCCGGCTCACTATCGATTTCTATGGCGCCATGATGTTTGCCAACAATTAAACGATGCGCAATACTTAAGCCCTGCCCAGTACCTTTACCCACAGCTTTGGTAGTAAAAAACTGCTCGAACACTCTCGACCTCACTTCCGACGTCATGCCGCTGCCGTTATCGCCCACTTCAATGACCGCTTGTCCATTGTAAAAGCGACTGGTAATTGTGATTTCTCCCGCAGTGGTTTCTGAATCCTCAAAGCGGTCGACAATGGCATGCGTGGCATTGACAATCATATTCAGCACAACCTGGTTAACATCACTAACCACGCATTCAACCAGTGGCAGCTCTTCATCCAACTCAGTACTTAGCTTCGCGCAGTATTTCCACTCACCACTGGAGACAGTAACAGTGCTCTTAAGCGCAGCATTGATGTCCGCCAACTGCATAGTCGCCCCCGGGTGTGAGTAATCCTTCATGGCCCGGACAATCGTTGCAACGCGAGCAATACCTTCGGATGATTGTCGCAGTGCCGCAGGCACCTCTTCAGACAGATACTCCAAATCGGCATCCGCTATCAGCGCTTTCACCTGGGTACATATCGTGTCGGGCTTCTCGCTGGATAATGTGGCGTCTACCGCACTGACCATTTCAAATAACTCTTTGACCGAGTCCTCAAGAAAACTGAGGTTATCGGCAATAAACTGGGCCGGGGTATTGATCTCGTGTGCAATACCGGCGGCTAGTTGGCCTACTGACTCCAGTTTTTGTGCGTGTGATAGCTCTTCCTCCATCCTGGCCCTGACCTCACTGGCCAGCTTAAATTCGCTTATGTCGCTAACCACCCCAACAATTTTCTGCAAGCGGCCTTTTTCAACCACAGGTGTTGCCACATCCCT
>CBFHXO010000194.1:0-2426 GCA_965659815.1 Pseudomonadales bacterium | reverse complement strand
TGGCATTCCACTCGAAGAAGGTTTGGCTACGGTGGCCAAGCAGTCGGATAAAGCACGGGTTAATGGTATTTTGCTGGCGGTGCGTGCCAAAGTGTTAGAGGGTTATACACTTGCCGATGCAATGGCGGACTTTCCCAGTGTGTTTAACGATTTATACCGTTCTACTGTGGCCGCGGGCGAGTCGGCAGGTCACCTTGATGCAGTAATGGAAAAACTGGCCGACTACACCGAGTCGTCCCAGGCTTCGCGGCAAAAAATTCAAATGGCCATGATTTATCCGGCAATTTTATTTTTTATGGCCGTTGGCGTTGTGGGTTTGCTTATGGTTTTTGTGGTACCCGACGTCGTTAAAGTCTTTAGCTCGCAGGGGCAGGCATTACCCTGGATAACCCGGGCACTGATTGCGACCAGTGATTTTATTGTCAATCAAGGCCTGTTACTGGTGGTGGGCATTGGCCTGCTGGTATTTGCCGTGCGCTCGGCGCTGGCCAAGCCGTCAGTGAAACTGGCCTGGCATCGGCATTTGCTCAGCCTGCCTTTGGTTGGTCGCCTGTCGCGTGGCACCAATACAGCACAGTTTGCCAGTACGTTAAGCATACTCACGGCCTCGGGTGTGCCGTTGGTCGAATCATTAAAAATTGCTGGGCAGGTACTGGCTAACCACTGGTTGCGCCAGCATGTAAAAGATGCAACCAGGCAAGTACAGGAAGGAACCAGCCTTAACCGTGCCTTGTCCAAAGGTGGGTATTTTCCGCCAATGATGCTGCATATGATTGCCAGTGGTGAGCAAAGCGGCGAGCTAGACCAAATGCTCGACCGCACGGCAACTGCGCAGCAGCGCGATCTGGAATCGCTAATTGGTGTTATGCTGGGCATACTCGAACCGGTAATGTTGCTGTTTATGGGCGTATGTGTGTTTGTAATTGTGGTCGCCATATTGTTGCCCATCGTTAACCTTAACTCCATTGTTTAATCGGTAGATGGAGAAGAGGTATGGGTTAGCAAGCAAAAGCTTAATCATTAAGAGCATAACAAGTAAGCGCTTAACAAGACCGGCATTTACGAAAAAATTTTTAACGCAATTCAATTTACAATAGCCAATCAGATAACGAAGATCGTTTTTAATCAGGGTTAAATCTATGTTTCAAAACACATTAGAAAATGCTATCGGTGTCGCTTTATCACAACCGGTCATATCAAAACAGGCTCAGTCAGCAGCTTCTGCACCCGCCAAAGGCTTTACGCTGATAGAAGTACTGGTAGTGGTGGTGATAATGGGAATGCTGATTGGTCTTATTGGCCCGAATGTTCTGGGCCAGGTTGATAAAGCACGAGTGACCACCGCTAAAGCTGATCTGGCCACGCTGTCGCAGGCGCTGGACATGTATAAGCTGGATAATCATTTTTACCCTACCACCGATCAGGGGCTGGAGGCATTGATCAGCAAGCCAACAGCCTCGCCAGTGCCGAAAAACTGGAACAGCCAGGGTTATTTAAAGGGCTCAGAAATTCCTAAAGACCCCTGGGAAGGTGATTATGTCTACCTGAGCCCGGGTGAGGGTTCTCAGCCCTATGAGTTGATTAGCCTGGGCGCTGACGAGCGTGTTGGTGGCGAAGGTTACTCTAGCGATATCAGCAGCTGGGATCGTTAAACCCAGCCGCCTGCACATTTTATTTGCTGTGATTGCTTGCAACTGGCCCCGGTCTGAAAATGCTGGTAGCTGCTGGCGGTCGGTTAGCGCTTGGCTAAACCGTAGGCTTGGAATCAATAATGTTTTTCGCAGCGACGGAATTCGCAACAACCTTATTGGCAGCCTTAATAGCCGCGTTTGTGAAAACACACCTGAAAACGCCCGCGACATTCGACCGCCCCTAAATGGTTTTACGCTCATAGAGTTACTGGTAGTCATGGTTATTATTGCCATGTTTGCCAGTATGGTTGTATTGTCATTGGGTGATAGCTTTGCCCGCGAGCTACGCGCCGAGGCAGAGCGTTTACAAACCATTGTTATTGCAGCTGCCGACGAAGCCGTTTACACCACCGCAGAGCTCGGCGTTGCGATGAAATCTAACGGTTATTTATTGGTGCGCTTTGATACTGTCAGTCAAAGCTGGGTGCCGTTTGGCTCGCAGGCGTTTAAACCGCATGAGCTGCCACCGACAATGCAAATAAACTGGGAGATTGAGGGTTTTTCTCGCAGAATTGTTAACGCCGAAGGCGAGCTGGAAGCCATTGAGTCCGATCAGTCGTTTGTTAGCTTTGGTGGCAGTGGTGCCGACACTGAGAAGGCGACCTTTGGTCTGGGCGAGGCTGATCTCGACCTGCCTTCGAATGGTGTTGCTGAGAATAGTGCCGGGGCATCGCTACGCACTCAGCCAATATTCAAGATAACTCCGCAAATATTGCTGCTAAGCTCAGGTGAGAT
>CBFHXO010000193.1:0-2430 GCA_965659815.1 Pseudomonadales bacterium | reverse complement strand
TACCGAGGCAGATCGGCAGGCACTGGAGGCCAATGTTTTTACTTACGGGGTGCAACTGGCCGAGGATAAGCGTATGAACCCAGCCAATGATGTCTGGACGGTATTAACGCAATCAAAATGGGAAGACGAAAGCGGCGGTGAAAGCCAGCTTAACGACTGGGAGCTGGCTTTATTTTTTTTGGTGCTGGTAATTGCCGGTAGCGAAACCACGCGCAATGCGCTATCGGCAGGTTTGCTGGCGTTTTTAAATAACCCCGAGCAAATCGACCGCTTTAACAAAGACACCGCAGTGCAAGAAACCACTGCCGATGAAGTGCTGCGCTGGACCAGCCCGGTACTATTTTTTGCCCGCACCGCCGCTTGCGACACCGTACTGAATGGGCAGCAGATCAAAGCCGGCGACCGCGTATCGATTTGGTATCCATCGGCCAATCGCGATAGTAGCGAGTTCATCAACCCCAATGCATTTGATATTGGTCGCACACCGAATCGTCAAACAGCTTTTGGCGGTGGTGGGCCACACTTGTGTTTGGGCTCGCATTTGGCACGCAAACAAATACAAAACTTGTTTACAGAGTTATTCTCTCGTTGCACAGCACTCGAGGTGAGCGATACCCATTGGTATGTCGCCGGATTACAAAACAATGTAACATGTTCTCTCGCCCCATTCCGCCTGCGCGCACAAGCTAAGTAGGCGCTGAGCGTCAATAAAAAGTGTTTGAATAAGAACAATCATTGGTTACACAGGATTCCAGTATGTCTCAATGCCCATTTAAAAATATTCTCGACCCGGATATCTATGCCGACAGCAGCCATCATGCGGTGTTTGCTGAAGTTCGCGAGCAGTCAAACGGGCTGGCCTATATCGAAGACCCGATTACCGGTGTGCCCTACTGGGCGGTTACCAAGCGCAGTATTGCCGACTATGTGTGCAAAAACCCGCTGCTGTTTTCTAGCCAGGCCAAAACCATTTTGCCCAAAGAAATGCCCGAAGAAGAAATTGCCCTGTCGCGGTTAATGCTGGTGAATATGGACCCACCCGAGCATGTCAAATATCGGCGAATTGTGCGCAATGCCTTTACCCCCAAAGCGGTGCAAGGCTATGAACAGCGCTTTCGCGAGGTCGCTAAAGAGACCATTGACCGCATTGCCGACAAAGGCGAATGTGAGTTTGTCACCGATGTTGCCGCCGAGTTGCCGCTTATTGCAATACTGTCTCTATGCGGCGTGCCAATGGAAGATAAAAAGCAATTTTTTGACTGGACCAACACCATGATCTTTACCGAAGATGAAGATATGAGCGGTGAAGGCGATATGGAAGGTATGGCCGCATCACAGGCGGCAGCGGCTGAAGTTTATGTCTATGCAGCCAACCTGGCCGAAAAGCATAAGACTGAGCCATTAACCGATATTGTTGGCGCGCTGTTGGACGGCACTGTGAACGATGAAAAGCTAACCCCCGAGGAGTTTCAGTTATTCTTTTTAATGCTGATAGCCGCTGGTAATGAAAGTACCCGCTCGGTAATTGCCCATGGTATGCGCCTGCTTATCGAGCACCCGGATCAATTGCAAAAGCTGATTGACGACCCTGAGACCTTTGATGTAGAGCGCTTTAAGCGCGATCCGTCGCTGGCGAGCCAGCACCGGGCGTTTGGTAATGGCGAGCACTTTTGTATTGGCGCACATATGTCGCGCTTAGAGATGCAAGTGATGTTTGAGGAGTTTATTCCCAGGCTGCGCAACCCCCGTTTTAAAGAACCGGTCGCTTATGTTCGAGACTATTTTGTTAATAGCATTAAGTCAATGCCCATAGCTTTTGATTAGTAGCCCATAGCTTTTGGTAAATAGACGATAACTTTTGATATACAGCCAACGACTTGACCAATACTCAGCCTAATAATATCTGTAGTAAGATCTTAAGCGGCTTAAGCGCCCATTCATAACGCTTGCACAGCTCTTCAAACACCTGAGGCAGCGAGCCATTATTCTCAGCCTGACTTAACGCGGCATTCAAATCGGCTTTTAGCGCATTCACCTGCTGTGCCGTGGCGAGCTGCTGATTTTTCAGCTGGGCCAGCGCCGTATCGAAGGCGGTGCTGGCTTCAAGCAATTGCTCGGTACTTAAGTCGTTATAATTGCCTTGCACAATATTGCCAAAGGCAGCAGTACCGCCAAAGTACTTTTATTTATAAGACAGTATTACCCATTTAGAGATACCGTTAGGGTTTACAGCTCGCCCAGACAAATACAAACAGTCACTGTCGATACACGAAACTGTAATAATATGGGACATACACGCAGCCGTCCTTATTACCCACAGAAAGGGCAAGATTGAGCGGCGGCATCGTTCGATAAAGAACTAGATCAGGCTAAATCACTATTACTTGCCCAGTAAGCGTAAGGAGCAACTGCAGCGTTTTGCCAGTGACT
>CBFHXO010000192.1:0-2498 GCA_965659815.1 Pseudomonadales bacterium | reverse complement strand
TTTTATGTTGTTCGCGATAGTAAGCCGACATCCCCGGTTCGGGATCGATAACAGTATTAATTTCGCCTGCGACACAAATCTCGGCAGCAGATAGAGAGGACGTGCCAATTTTGGCCAGGCGCGCAGCACCGAAAGCGGGTCCGACCTCGGCACCTTTACGATAGATTAGCGGTTGGTTTAAAACACTGGCTAAAATTTTCCCCCATAATACGCTCACCGAACCGCCACCGATAACCGACACGGTGTCAATTTGTGTTCCGGCAGCCATTAAGGCTTGCTGTCCATCGGCAAAGGCAAAGGCGACACCCTCTAATACTGCGCGGCCCATTGCAGCAGCGCCGCTATCGTGACTCAGGCCAAAAAATACACCTTGTGCGTTGGGGTTATTATGCGGTGTGCGCTCACCAGAAAGGTAAGGTAAAAACAGGACCTGTGACGGGAGCGAGAAATCCAGTTTTTCGACTTCAGCTAATAAGCTTGCCTCGTCCTGTGCGCCGGTTAGTTCTGTTACCCAACTTAAACAACTCGCGGCACTGAGTATGACCGACATCTGGTGCCAGGTGTTTTCGATACAATGGCAAAAGGTATGCACGGCGCTATCGGCGTTGGGTTGATAGCTTTCGTTGGCAACAAAGTACACGCCTGATGTCCCGAGCGATAAAAACGCTTCATTAGGGTGGATAACGCCAATGCCCGCCGCGCCCGCCGCATTATCGCCACCACCGGCAATGACGGGTACCGCCTGCATACCCCAACGCTCTGCCAGTTCAGTATTGAGATAGCCGGTAATTTGCGTACCTTCGTAGAGCTTTGGCATTTGTGCTTCGGTTAAGCCGCAGGCCTCAAGCATTGGTGTTGACCACTGGCGCTGTTCGACATCCAGCCAGAGTGTGCCCGCGCTGTCCGACATATCTGAGGCAAAGTCACCGGTCATCAAAAAGCGTAAATAGTCTTTGGGTAGTAGCACTTTGGCCACTTTGGCAAAGTTGCCAGGCTCATGCTCTTTTACCCACACCAGCTTGGGCGCGGTAAAACCTGGCATAGCAATATTTCCAGTAATGGTGCGGCTGTTGGGTTCATTGGCTTCTATGGTTTTGCATTGTGCTTCGCTGCGACCATCGTTCCATAAAATCGCTGGACGAATCACTTGATTTTTAGCATCGAGCAACGTTGCGCCGTGCATTTGTCCCGACAGGCCAATGGCTTTTACCGCTTGCAGTTCGGTGTTGTTGCTTTGCCGCAATGCCGCAATGGCCAGTTCTGTCGCCTGCCACCAGTGCTCGGGGTCCTGCTCGGACCACAGTGGTTTGGGGCGGTTGACATCCAGTGGTGATGAAGTCTGCGCGACCACTTGGTCGTGCTCGTTGAGAATAATCACTTTGACAGCAGATGTGCCTAAATCAATACCTAAATACATAATTTTGTTATCGTCGTCATTGTTTTGGTTTTGGCTTATTCCAATTGACTGGTTGTATAAGCCAGTGCAGAGAGTAAATAAGTTTCGTCTGCAAGCTTACCTTGCTCATTGAGTTTCTCTAAGCGGTTCACCATGGCCTGCAATTGACTGGCAACCGGTTTGGCTTTATCGCCAATAGCGTCGAGCGCATTAGCGGCATGCAAGCGCACCATAGGTTCAGGGTACAATAGTAAGGCTACCAGAATGGGTAATGCGCGTTGCTCTTCGCCGAGGTAGCTGAGTGCTTCGGCGGCTGCAATTTGTACATCGGGTGAATTGTCGTTTAGTCGTTGTATTAGCTCGGGTTTGGCAGTAAGCGCCTGTTTTTTTAATATACTGCACCCAACCGCAGCCCAGTAGCGCACTGCGGCCTCTGGGTCGGACAAGCGCTTAACCAGCAACCCCAGCTTTTCGGGTTGGGCAAGGCTGGCAATTTCAGCGGTTTCAATCACGCGCGCTATGGGTAGCTTGCCCTCGCGCACCAAAGCATAACTGCTGTTTTCCTTGCTACGGATAGCCAGTTCGCCCTCGGGAATAAAGCCTACATCTTTATAGAGGCGGTTTTTTTGCGCCAGTGCTTCACGCATGCCAAGCAGCAGCTGCATAAAGTCGGGATTGTTGGCCAGGTTATTCACTTCCCAGGGGTCGGCCTGTGTGTCGTATAACTCCTCGGCGGCGCGAGGCTTCCAGAAGCGTCGTTGAATTGCGTTACACTGGTTTTGCTGGCAGGTTTTTTGCCAGTCGCGTATTGAGGCGGCCTTCCATAAGTATTCTATATGTTGGCCATTGGGTCGGTGCGGCATATAGTTGCGAATGTATTTAAACCGTTTGCCTCGCAGAGCGCGCACCAGATCGATACGCGTATCCATGCGGCCGCGGTATAAATAGTTATACACTTTATGCGCGCTATCTGCGCGGTTAAAAATATTATTGCCATGCATATGCGCAGGTTTTTTAATACCGGCTAGGTAAAGTAGGGTCGGTGCCAGATCTACGACATCGATCAGCTGCTGGCTTCTGCTCACCGCAGGCTGGTTTACCA
>CBFHXO010000191.1:0-2569 GCA_965659815.1 Pseudomonadales bacterium | reverse complement strand
GATGCAGAGGATGTCCACCAGGTTGCGTTATAAACTTCGTTGTACTCAATTACCATGTGATCGGAGTCGTTAAAACGAATGGCTGACCCTGGCGTGTCATGCACAAGATTATTTCTAACAATCACATTATTATGCGGACCAAAACCCCAAATCCCTTTGCCAGCAAATTTTGTGGTGTCGTAAGTCGTACTCGGGTCGTTATCTTCAGAGACCAGGATTTTATAATTTCTATCGGCAATCGCCTGCGCATAAGTTATCGATTGCGACGGCCCTTCCACTTCAAAACCCTCAACAATGACATAACTAACATTCCCATTAAATTTAATACCGCCGGCGCCATCAAACTGAATTTTTGGCGCATGGCCAGGCAAGTTGCGTAAGGTGATATGACCATTTACGGCATTTCCCGATTTATTAATCGTGACAACAGCGCCATTATCATCGGCGCCAGAGCCGTAGTTGGCATTTCGATAAACACCATCCATCACGTAAATCGTATCGCCTGCTGAGGCGGCGCTAATGCCTGCAGCAATGGTAAGAAACGGCGAACCCTGCGATGTACCGGAATTACCATTGGAGCCAGCGGCAGACACATACCAGTCAGCCGCGTAGGCGTTGACGCCTAACAGAACACCAAACCCCAAAGAAATCAGAGTTCTATTGAAAAACCGCTTAATTGACAACACCCGCTCTCTCCGGCTGATAACAGACTTTATTATTCATTCATCTTGGTTTCATTTTATTGTTCTGATTTTTGTTTAATGGTCTGACTTGCGTTAGACATCTTCAACTAGGGCTTGCAGGCCTAATCACAGCACTAAAGCTAAATACATGAAATAACGCTATTTATTCTATTTACCCACAATTACGCTGCCATTCACTGGCCACTAACGCTTTAGCTTAGCACCCATCACGTATTGCTTCGCTAAAACTGTGTAACAAAACGCCAATTTTTTATAACAGCGACTGAGCTTTAACTGAACTATTTAACGGCTTTCACTGGCGCTATCGGCGTGTTTTTCGGTGTTTTGCCAGCTGTCGGCTTAAATCCTCGAGCACCGCTTCGTACGCTTTGTCATTGGCCAAGTTGCGGGTCTCATCAGGGTCGTTTTTATTATCGTAAAGCATTTCTGCCAACACTCGATTATCGGCACTAAACCACTGTGTTAAGGTATATTGATCGGTGTGAATCGCATCAGCGGCGTGATAGCGAGGAAACACCGCCGAGCGCGCGGGCAAATTGGCATCATCAAGGAGGGTGACTAAACTCGTGCCCGCCGCCTGTTCGGGCGTAGCAATATCGGCCAAGTCGGTTAAGGTAGGAAAGATATCAATAAATTCAACCAAGCCTTCTACCACCTGATTAGCGGGTTTACCCGGTGCACTAATAAGTAGCGGCGTTTTCGTCGCCAGGTCAAAGGTTGAGTGCTTACACCATAGGCCGTGCTCGCCAAGCACATAACCGTGGTCGCCCATTAATATGACAATTGTGTTATCGCGCAACCCAAGCGCATCCAGCTTGGCTAATACTTTACCCACTTGCGCATCGGTATAACTCACCGACGCGTGGTAGCCGTGAATCAGCCTTCTGGCCTGCGCTTCGCCCACGGGCTCTGGCTGTGGCGGTGTATCACTATAAGCCCTTAGCTCGCCAAAGTGATGATAAGCGCGCTTGGGCGCATCGATTGGCAAGTCACCGCCGGGAATTTTAAATTGCGCCGCATCGTATAAATCCCAGTATTTTTTCGGGGCATTAAAGGGTAAATGCGGTTTGACAAAACCAACCGCCAGCAAAAAAGGCTGGTCACTACTGGCCAATCTGTCCAGCGTATCGATTGTTTTATTCGCAACTTTACCGTCATAGTAAATGTCGTCGGGCCCATCAATCATTTCGGTAGATGGGCCTTTATTGGTTTTCTGATATTCGGCAATATTCTCAGGCCGCTGGTAATCGCGCCACGAACTTTTTTCACCTGGATTTTGGTCGTCGCTAGCGTTCCACACATAGCCATCCGTCCAGCTCTTTTTAGCTGTGTCTTGCGATTGGTGAAACAATTTACCGTAGCCAATAGTGTTGTACCCATTATTTTTAAATTGCTCAAAAATCGTGGTGGCATCGGGCGCATCTTTTTCAACCCAGGTATAGTAATTTCTGAATCGCTCAGGGGTGGCACGCATACCAGTAAATAAGCTTGCGCGCGAAGCACCACACACAGGCACACTGACATAAGCGTTGGCAAAACGCGTACCCTGCGATGCCAGCTTGTCAATATGCGGCGATTGCACATGCTCAGCACCGTAGGCACCCAGCTCAACCCGTAAATCATCGACCATGATAAATAGCACATTGGGCTTACTATTTTCAGCAACCGCCGCCCAGCATTGGAAAGCGGTAGAAAATAATAAAACGATAGCTAGCTGTTTGTAATTCATAAGGATTCCTGGCTCGCCGTTGAGCGGCTGATTATTTTCGTGTTTTTATATATGTCGCTAATTGCTGACTTAAATCCTGCATCACCGCTTGATACTCGGGTATATTGGCGAGATTGCGCGTTTCATCCGGATCATT
>CBFHXO010000190.1:0-2603 GCA_965659815.1 Pseudomonadales bacterium | reverse complement strand
TACCAATTGCTCGAATAACTACGGCCCTTACCATTTTCCTGAAAAGTTAATTCCTTTGGTGATTCTAAATGCGCTGGAGGAAAAACCCCTACCGATTTATGGTAAGGGCGATAATATTCGCGATTGGTTATATGTCGATGATCACGCCAGGGCGTTAGTATTGGCGGTTAGCCAGGGTAAGCCGGGCGGCACTTATAATATTGGCGGCAGCAACGAACAAACTAACCTGCAAGTGGTTGAGGCCGTTTGTACGGTGCTTGATGAGCTCAGGCCACGCGCGGCTGGCCAACCCTATAAAGCACTGATTGAGTTTGTCGAAGATCGTAAAGGTCACGACCAGCGCTACGCCATTGATGCCAGTAAACTTGAAAATGAGCTGGGCTGGCGGGCTGAAGAAAATTTTGATTCCGGTATCCGTAAAACCGTGATCTGGTATTTAGAGAATGACTGGTGGTGGCGACCGATTCGTGAGCATCGCTATGCGGGTGAGCGTTTGGGCACGGCAGTGTCAAAGGAGCAAAAATGAAAGGTATTATTCTCGCCGGTGGTAGCGGCACACGACTTTATCCGCTAACCAAAACCGTTAGTAAGCAAATATTGCCGGTTTACGATAAGCCCATGATTTATTACCCGCTGTCGGTACTGATGCTGGCAGGTATTAAAGATATTTTGGTTATCAGCACACCGCGCGACTTGCCGGATTTTACCGCCTTGTTAAAAGATGGTTCTGAGTTGGGTATTAATATTCAGTACGCCGAGCAGCCTTCGCCTGATGGACTGGCACAGGCATTTGTCATTGGCCGTGAATTTATCGGTAATGACCCAGTGTGCCTAGTGCTGGGCGACAATATTTTTTATGGTATGCACTTTAGCGATATTTTGCGCAAAGCCGCGGCCAATGATAGCGGCGCGACAGTGCTGGCCTACCCAGTAAAAGACCCGGAGCGCTACGGTGTGGTTGAGTTTGATAACGCTGGCAAGGCCTTGTCGATTGAAGAAAAACCACAACAGCCGCGTTCGCGTTATGCCATTCCTGGCTTGTATTTCTACGACAATACTGTTGTTGATATCGCTGCAAATATTAAACCTTCGGTCAGGGGGGAGCTTGAAATTAGTGATGTTAACCTGGCATACCTGCAACGCGAGCAGCTGAATGTCGAAGTGCTCGACCGCGGCTTTGCTTGGCTCGATACCGGTACGCATGAATCGCTGTACGAAGCCTCGGCCTTTGTTGAAACCGTGCAAAAGCGCACAGGTTTGAAAATTTCCTGTGTTGAGGAAATTGCCTGGCGCATGGGCTATATCGACCGCGATGCACTATTGCGCCTGGGCGATACTATGCGCAAAAATGAATACGGCCAATACCTGATTGGACTTGCCTTGGGTAAATGGTAAAGAGGTAAAGGGTAGGGAGTAAAAGGGTAGGGAGTAAAAGGTAGAGGGATAAATGGTAAAGCGCTAAGTCGCAGCCATCGGAACCCTTATACCAGTAACCAGATTTAAGAGTTTTTATAAGCACTTTAAGTAAGCACTGGATAATTGAATGGAAGTTTGCTCGTTAGCAATACCGGATGTCAAACTGATCATACCGCGCCGCTTTGAAGACGAACGCGGCTATTTTGAACAAAGCTATCACCGCAAGGATTATCATGCCGCGGGTATCGATGCCAATTTTGTTCAAGACAACTGTTCCAAATCGGTAAAGGGTGTATTGCGCGGTATGCATTACCAACGCCAGAACCCGCAAGCGAAATTGGTGAGTGTGCTGGCTGGGGCAGTATTTGATGTGGCGGTGGATATCCGCCAGTCTTCACCACATTTTGGCCAGTGGGTGGGCGCCGAAATTTCGGCCGCCAATGGTCATCAACTATTTGTTCCGCATGGTTTTGCCCACGGTTTTTTGGTGCTGAGCGATGAGGCGGTGTTTTCCTACAAGTGCGATGACTTCTACACCGGCGGTGATGAATACTGTATTCGTTGGGACGACCCCGATATCGGCATCGACTGGCCGTTAGTTGGTCAGCCCTCGCTATCAGCAAAAGACCAGCAGGCTGAATCGTTGTCGCAGATATTGGCAAAAAATCTGTTTGATTAGCGGTTTATTGTCAAAGCGCGTCAAATTACGGTATGTTAGTTAATAAATGGTTAAATATTAGCCATTTCCTCTGGACGCCTTAGGTCCTTTGTTAGAAAATGCCCGCCTCGTTTTCATCGCCTGTTGAATTCTTCGCACGTCCATAATTGTCTGTTTTTTCGGCGTTTATTTGGCTTCGTATTGCGGTATAGCTTGTCAGGCATAACTCCCGAGGTATCTTGCCCGGCACCTCTGGTGCTGGCAGCAACGACCGCCCGCGAAATTGGATCGAATGAGCCAGAAAAATAACACAGCACCCATGCATGCCGCGTCAGATTCAGCTCCGGTGACCTCACCGGCAGGGCAATCCATTGCGCAGGAGCAAGCCGCCGATATGGCAGAAAAAATCGCTGCCGCAGCGCAGCGGACCGATGCCCATAGCAGGCCCGGACTGGCGCGACCGTTACGCATTTGCATTACCGGTTATCGCAGTGCGCCGTTTGGCGGTGGCCAGGGTATTTATATTAAA
>CBFHXO010000189.1:0-2642 GCA_965659815.1 Pseudomonadales bacterium | reverse complement strand
GCTTAATATCGAGTGCACTTTTGATGTTGTCGGGAATCTCTTTAAGATCGCGCTCGTTTTCTTCGGGAATCACAACCGTTTTAATGCCACCGCGATGCGCTGCCAACAGTTTTTCTTTTAAACCACCAATCGGCAATACCTGGCCTCGCAAGGTAATTTCACCGGTCATGGCCACATTGGATAAAACCGGTATTTGCGTTAACGAAGACACCAGCGCGGTACACATACCAATACCGGCACTGGGGCCATCTTTTGGCGTCGCGCCCTCGGGAACATGGAAATGGTAATCGTATTTTTCATGAAAATTGCCGGGAATTCCAAGTATTTGTGCACGCGAACGCACCACGGTGGTAGCAGCAAGAATCGACTCTTGCATCACATCACCGAGCGAACCGGTTTTCACCTGCCGCCCTTTACCAGGCACGGTTGCCACTTCAATAGTTAGCAACTCTCCGCCGACCTGGGTCCAGGCTAAACCGGTGACTTGGCCAATGCGGTTTTGCTCATCAGCCCTGCCGTATTTATGCTTCTGCACACCACAGTATTCTTCGAGATTGTTTTCATCAATGGTTAACGGCGCAGTGACTTCATTAGATGCTATGGCTTTAACCACCTTACGAATCACTTTGGCAACCTGACGGTCTAGCGAACGCACACCGGCTTCGCGGGTGTAATGACGAATCAAACCCACCAACGCAGATTGCTCAACAATGATTTCACCGCCTTTAACGCCGTTACTCTTTAACTGCTTGGGCAATAAGTAACGCTCAGCAATATTGAGTTTTTCATCCTCGGTGTATCCAGGAATGCGGATCACTTCCATCCTGTCGAGCAATGGCGCGGGGATATTCATTGAGTTTGATGTACAAACAAACATGATATCCGACAGGTCGTAGTCGACTTCGAGGTAGTGGTCATTAAAGGCATGATTTTGTTCCGGGTCGAGAACCTCAAGCAACGCCGATGCAGGGTCGCCTCGGTTATCCATTCCCATTTTGTCAATTTCATCAAGCAAAAACAGCGGATTCCTTACCCCGACTTTGGAGAGCTTTTGCAGGATTTTACCGGGCATAGAACCGATATAGGTACGGCGATGGCCGCGGATTTCAGCTTCGTCGCGAACACCACCTAAAGCCATGCGAACAAACTTACGATTGGTCGCACGCGCCAACGATTCACCCAGCGATGTTTTACCCACCCCCGGCGGGCCGACGAGGCAAAGCACCGGGCCTTTAAGTTTTTTCACACGACGCTGCACGGCCAGGTATTCAAGAATACGGTCTTTAACTTCTTCCAAACCGTAGTGGTCCTGGTTAAGAATTTTTTCTGCCCGCTCTAAATCGTGGCGAACCTTGCTTTTCTTTTTCCAGGGTACACCAACAATCCAGTCAATATAACTGCGCACTACCGAAGCCTCAGCCGACATCGGCGACATCATTTTTAACTTGGTGAGTTCTGCGTTAACTTTTTTCTCAGCCTCACCGGTCATGCCAGCTTGCTCAATCTTACTTTGCAGCTCATCAAATTCGTTAGGCGTATCTTCCATATCGCCTAATTCTTTTTGAATCGCCTTCATTTGCTCGTTTAAATAATACTCGCGTTGCGATTTTTCCATTTGCTTTTTAACCCGGCCACGAATTTTCTTTTCAACCCGGTGCAAATCAATTTCGGCTTCCATGTACGCCATTAACAAATCGGCGCGATCAGTAATTTCTTCGGCTTCGAGAATTTCCTGTTTTTGCTTAACCTCCAGCGCCAGGTGGGTGGCAATGGTATCAACAAAACGCCCCACTGATTCAATACCGCTTAACGATGATAAAACTTCGGCTGGGACTTTTTTACTAACCTTAACGTATTGCTCAAACTGCGTATTTAAAACTGCAATAAGTTCAGCGCCGGTTTTTTCATCGATATCATTATCAGTAATCAGCGTAATATCCGCGTCCATATACGAGAGCGATTCATCTTCGCTATCTATTGCGTTGTCGTGCATGGCAGTGATTTTTGCCCGCCTGCCACCTTCAACCAACACTTTAACTGTGCCATCAGGTAGGCGTAGCATTTGCAGTATTGTTGACACCGTACCCACGTCGTACAAACTCCCAGCCTCGGGGTCGTCGACCTCAGCTTCAGTCTGGGCGACCAATAGGATTTGTTTGTCGTCAGCCATCGCCGCGTCGAGCGCGCGTATGGATTTTTCACGACCAACAAATAGCGGGACAACCATTTGCGGATAAACGACAACATCTCGCAAAGGCAAAAGCGGCAGTTTTAAGCTCATAATTTATCTCTAAGCTGACCATGACCCGGTATTTGCCAACCTGGTTCGACAAGTGACAATGGGAGAATGGTATTGATAGTCAAGCCTGCATTTAATCTCAGCCAATGCAAACTTATTCAATTGCTAAGTCCATTTGCAGAAAATCAGTCTTGTTTAAAACGTTGAAGACTATATGGCGACTTCTAGTGGATTTACAACCCCGTTCGACAGTTATTTATAACGTATTTCGACTGTGGCCATGGGCGACGGTTTTGAGCAAGCAGCCCACTAACTACCCTATAAAAGTGGCGTGGAGCCAGTAAAAACTGGCTCCAGCAGCAGCGCACTAGCAGGCTGTAAAACGGTCCGCTAGGACTCGTCT
>CBFHXO010000188.1:0-2674 GCA_965659815.1 Pseudomonadales bacterium | reverse complement strand
CGGCCACGCTCACGGCCATATGGATCACCTGATTTCGGGTGGTTGTGGCGAACCAGGTACAGATATGCCAGCAGCAAACGCGGGCGAAGCACTTGAAGCCGCTATCGCGGGTGAAACCCATGAGTACACTGACATGTACCCAGGCATGGCGAAAACCGCGCGTGACGAAGGCTTTGATGAAATCGCCGACTGGTTTGAAACGCTGGCAAAAGCCGAGCGCAGCCACGCAAACAAATTCACCAAAACATTAGAAGCGTACAAAGCTGACGCTTAATCACCTGGTTAAACAGTAACTGCATGTAATAAAAAAAGCGTCGCATCAGTCGGCGCTTTTTTATCACTACAGTTTCTGTCGGTTGAGCTTGTAACAGCTGTTATCGCCAACACGCCGCAAAAGTATTTCGTATAACGCCTATTATTCGTTTAAGACCGAGCACTCATTTGATACTAAGAAAAGGTAATCACACTCATCATGGCTGAGAATAATCGCGAAGGTAATCTGCAAGCGCCCACCCGTCATCCAATTGACTGGAAAAACCCCGACTACTACGACGAGGCCAAAGTTGAAGCAGAGTTAGAGCGTGTGTTTGATATCTGTCATGGTTGTCGACGCTGCGTGAGTTTATGCCAGTCATTTCCGACACTGTTTGACCTGGTTGACGAAAGCGAAACCATGGAGGTCGACGGTGTTGCTAAAAGCGATTACAAGCAGGTAGTTGATCAATGCTATCTCTGCGATATGTGTTATATGGCCAAGTGCCCTTACGTGCCGCCTCACCCATTCAATATCGACTTCCCGCATTTAATGTTACAGGCCAAGGCCATTGAGCATAAAAAAACTGGCGGCAAGTTTCGCGATAATGTGTTGTCGAACATGGACACCATGGGCAAGCTCGCCAGCATACCGGTGATTGCCGAAACTGTGAATGCTGTTAATCATTGGGCGCCCACGCGAAAAGCGCTGGAAAGCACGCTTGGCATTGACAAGAACGCGTGGTTACCAGAGTTTAGTGGCAGCAAATTTCGCAGCGGCAAGTTTCAACACAAGCATGACTCCAGCCGCACGCTGGAGGTCAAAGACGGCCAGCGTACCGCGGGCAAGGTTGCGATATTTGCCACCTGTTATATTAATTACAACGAGCCGGGCATTGGTCACGACTTTGCAGCGGTACTGGAGCACAATGATATTCCCTGGATTGTTGCCGAGCGCGAAGTTTGCTGCGGCATGCCCAAGCTTGAGCAAGGTGATTTGGAATCGGTTGAATCTCTGATGCGAATTAACATTCCGCATATGAAAAAACTCGCCGATGAAGGCTATGCCATTATGGCGTTAGTGCCCAGCTGCACATTGATGTTTAAGCAGGAGCTGCCGTTGATGTTTCCTGATGATGCTGATGTTAAGGCGGTGGCAGAGGCGATGTGGGACCCATTTAACTACTTGGTTTCGCGTGCCAAAGACGGTTTATTAAAAGATGATTTTAAAAACAGCGTTGGCACTGTTGCCTACCATGCACCCTGCCATGGCCGCGTTCAAAACATTGGCAAAAAGACAGAAGAGTTTCTAAAGTCTTTACCCAATGACGAAATTAAAACCACCGAGCGCTGCAGTGGTCATGCTGGCACTTACGGCATTAAAAAAGAGTTTCATGATAAATCGATGAAAATTGGCAAGCCGGTATTTCGGCAAATGCATCAGGCCGAGGCCGACTACATTGCCAGCGACTGCCCTTTAGGCGGTCATCACATCGCGCAAGGTATTGCGCAGAATCATGATAGCGAGCAAAACCTTGCTCACCCGATTAGTCTTGTTAGAAAAGCTTATGGAATTTGATATGGTACAAATTACTCGTGAATCACTGCTTACCCTTGAAGCGTATGAAAAAGCACGGCCGCAGCTACGTGCGGAGGCGATAGAGCGCAAGAACAAGCGCAAGGTTTTTGTTGGTGACAATGTAATGATACAGTTTGAGGATGAAGTGACTCTGCGTTATCAGATACAGGAAATGTTGCGAGCAGAAAAAACCTTTGATGAAGCGGGCATTCAGGATGAGTTGGAGGCTTACAATCCGTTAGTGCCCGATGGGGCCAATTGGAAGGCCACTCAGATGATTGAGTTTACCGAAGTAGAGGAGCGGCAGCGTAAGTTGGTCGAGCTAAAAGGGTTGGAGAGACGCACTTACGTTGAGGTTGCTGGATGTGAGCGGGTTTATGCAATTGCTGATGAGGATATGCCCAGGGAGAATGAAGAGAAGACCAGTGCGGTACATTTTCTGCGGTTTGAGTTGACTGAGGAGATGGTGGTAGCTGCTAAGCGTGGCGAGCCGATAGCGATGGGGATTGATTTGCCGGCGTATAGTTTTCGAGTTGATGAGGTGGGGCCGGAGACGCAGGGGATGTTAGTCGCGGATTTGGTTTGATTGTTTTAAGGGTATTTTGAGATTAAGGCTCTTACCATGGCTGAGGGGGTGCCCTTTTGGGTAGTTGGTAGGTAGTTCTTTTCTTAGTGTATAAGTGAATTTAAAGGGTGTTTTTGTCATAAAGGCCAGTCGGTGGAGCTTTGTTCTTAGTTGATCTTTTAACATAACTGTGTTTTTGTTCTGAAGGCCAGTCACTTGATTCGCTTCGCTCACCCTTCGGGTCGCCTTTCAGGCGCGCAACGCTTCGCTTTTGTCTT
>CBFHXO010000187.1:0-2680 GCA_965659815.1 Pseudomonadales bacterium | reverse complement strand
GGTTTCGTAGCGAGCCAGCGTTTGCGCCTTGCCCCCAAAGCCACCAATTTTTTCCAGCGCTCGCGTTTGGCCGGCAAAGCTTACGGATTTAACTCGTTGCAATTCTTTTTTGGTTGGCCCCTTGCTAAGAAACCGCGCCAGCTCCTGGTCGAGGATTGCTTCAACCTGCGCCATTTCAACGCCCCGCTTTAAATATATTTCAAGCTCAAACATACCGGCAATTTCAAAGCCCTGCTGTGCTGCGGCAACCGAGCTGGCCAGCTTTTCGTCCTCTACCAAACGCTGGTAAAGCCGTGAACTTTTACCCTGGGCCAGTACTGCTGCGGCAACCTGCAGCGCGACGTTATCGGCATCACCAAACGGTGGCGTGTTCCAGGCCCGGGTGAGCCTGGCTTGCGGCACTTTGTCATACATAACATCTCGGGTTGTTTCAGTGCGTTTGGCAATCCAGCGCTCGCGCTTGGACTGCGGTGGCCCGGCAGCTATATCGCCAAAGTAATGCTGCACTTTTTTCAAAGCGTCTTGTGGGCTGATGTCACCGGCAATGACCAAAGTGGCATTGGCAGCACCATAGTAAGTAGCAAACCACTGCTTAACATCATCGAGTGATGCCGCATCGAGGTCGGACATTGAACCAATAGTGCTCCATGAGTATGGATGCCCCGCTGGGAACATACCGGCCAACTGTAAGTATTGGGCTTTGCCGTAGGGTCGGTTATCGCCCTGGCGCTTTTCGTTCTTCACAACATCACGCTGTTCGTCGAGTCGCTCCTGGGTTACCGCATTGATGAAGTGCCCCATACGGTCGGACTCCATCCATAACACCATATCGAGCGCCGGTGTGGGAACATTTTGAAAATAATTGGTACGGTCAAACCAGGTGGTGCCATTTAAATCGGTGCCACCGGCTTTTTGCAGTGGCAAAAACCATTCGTCGTTGTAGTTTTCTGAGCCGTTAAACATCAGGTGTTCGAACAAATGGGCAAAGCCGGTGATACCTGGCCGCTCGTCTTTTGAACCCACGTGATACCAGATATTGACTGTCACAATGGGCGCTTTGCGGTCTTCGTGAACCAGTAGTGTCAAGCCATTATCGAGTGTGAATCGTTCAAAAGGGATATCGATGGTATTAGCATATTGGGCCCGCACCAAGCTGGCGCTCAAGCTAATAGCCAGTATAGCTAGCCACCTTACTAGTGACATGACTGGTAACATCACTGGTGACTTTACTAGCGACTTTAGATGTGCGTTGGTAAAAAAAACGAACATAAAGGTATCCCATACAGAGGTGAGGTTCTGGTTGATTTTAGCCGGATTGATATTCTATTTGACCCAGGCTGAAAATTGAATCGAAATAAATCGTCATGTTCAAGCATTGAGTCGGGCATTACTGCTAATTTATACTTTTTAGGCATTTATTGGTAGCTATGAATTCAAAAGCTGCAAACGAGTACGATAACTAACACGACCATCGATAATACAACCATTAATAATACAACCATTAATAATACAACCTTTAATAATACAACAAGGTTTACGACAGTAAGCACCGAGGAGCCAACAGATGAACCAGCCAACAAAAAAAGAGCTTTGGAAATGGGCAAAGAACTATGACAAATTATGGACCGCCGGTGATCGTCAGGGTTGGATAGATAGCTACCGCAGCGTGCTTAAAACGGATGCCGTGCGAATGTTTGATCCGGTAGCCACACCTGAAAAATTTGGCTTTCAGCATTGCTGCATCGACTCGTACGATTTATTCCAGCCCAATGTTAAGTTTCATATTCCTGAAGAAACATTATTTATTTTGGGCAATGAGGTTAGCTGGGTAATGAATAATATTATTCAGCACAATGGCAGGGAGTTTATGGAACCAAGCATTGAGACTTTTCGTTTCGAACCCGATGGTTCGCTGGCGATTCGCACGTACTATCGAATTCCCAAGCACAACGATGAAGCTTTAGGTGATATGTTTAAAACCTACCTGCCCGATAACGACGGCAAAACAGGAATAGCTTAATGCCCGCAAAAAAGCAGCTTGCAGTTACGCTGAGCTCACTTAACGGTGGTTGCGATGAACTTATTCAACAGGCAGTAGCGGCAGAACAAGCCGGCTATGCTGCAGCCTGGTTTAGTGATACGGGTTATCCTGACCCTTTGACATTGGCGGGCAGCGTGATTGCTGCCACTCATGATATTGATATAGGCATTGCGGTTGTGCCAGCGTCAACGCGCACACCGGCGGTATTAGCCAGTAGCACGGGTACGCTGCATGATTTATCCAAAGGGCGCTTTATATTGGGTTTAGGAACTTCCAGCCAAACCATGATTGAAAAGTGGCATGGCCAGGATTTTAACCAGCCGCTGGCACGGATACGCGAGACGGTGTGTTTAATACGCAGTATGCTGGCGGGCGAAAAATCGAACTTTGAGGGCAAAGTCTTGCGTAGCAAAGGTTTTAGAATACCGGCGGCCCAGCAGCCCCAGCGCATTTACCTGGCCGCGCTGCGACCCAAGATGCTGGAGCTGGCCGCCGAAATTGGCGACGGCGTGGTGTTAAATTTGTTTCCTCGCAAGGCTTTGCCAAAAATCATGGAGCATATTGAAATAGGCGCTAAACGTGGTGGCAAAACACTGAGCGATATAGAAGTTATTTGTCGCTACCAGGTAGCAGCCGGGG
>CBFHXO010000186.1:0-2751 GCA_965659815.1 Pseudomonadales bacterium | reverse complement strand
TCGATACTTTTGTATTGCGATAGCATGGTAACCAGGCTGCGTTCGGTGATATGCGCCATGGGTAGGTAAGAAAGCCAGCGACTATGCTCTTCGACAAGCCCCGGTGCTGCTGCCATCGCCGCAGCGGCCAGGTTGCGCCCGGTTGATACAACGCCTTTTGGCTTGCCGGTACTACCACTGGTATAAACAATGGTAAAGGTATCATCGAGCGCAGGCGTTGCAATGGTTTCGAGTGGTTGATAATCAGTAAGCCATTGCTGCCACGCTATATCGGCCTCAACCCCCTCATAAGGAAAACCAACCGAAGCGATACCAGGGTTGGCGCGCTGCAACGATTCGTATTCAGCTAACTTGCCAACGAAAATCATTTTTGCTTCGCTGTGTTCTAACACATAGCGAGTAGTCTCTTCGCCCGCAGTAGCATAAATTGGAACGCTAACCATACCCGCCATCGCAATGGCAAAGTCGGCTACCAGCCATTCCATGGAGTTTTTACCTAAAATAGCAATGCGGTCGCCCTTGGCATAACCCTGGTTAGTTAGTCCTGCCGCGATGGTACGTGCCATGATATCGACTTGCTGCCAGGTATAGCTGGTCCATTCGCCATTAACCGGTTGGTGCAAATACACTTGCCCCGGATGCTGCTTTGCTCGGGCAAGAAATTGAGTGAGGGGATGAATGTATTCCATACAGCTTTACCTATTATTGTTTTACCCGCAATATCATGTCTCCCACGATATTACTCGAATCGATAGTTAAAGCAAAATATGATGGGCGATGACCACTATTTAACGCAGTTATGGCGGCGAAATCGTAGCAGTTAACCGAGCGTTAATTATGCAATTAACGACGCTGTGATACGCTGGTTACAAACCTATGCCAACCAGACGTTTATTACCTTCTTATGTTTAACCCTCACCTACTCTACCTGCTGTTCTCGCTGTTTATTCCCTTATCCTTAGTCACCATCGAGCAAGCCTCGGGAAGTAACTGGCCATCGTATGGCAACAATAACTTTGAACAACGCCATAGCCCACTGACACAAATCAACCAGGAAAACGCAGGGCAGTTAAAACTGGCCTGGTTTTTTGACACTGGCAATCGCGCTGGCCTGCAGGCAACACCGTTAGTCATTGATGGCGTAATGTATGTCACCGCAGCATGGGGTGTACTGCATGCGCTTGATGCCCAAACGGGGGAGGAGCTGTGGCAATATGACCCTAAGGTTCCGCGTGAAGAAAGCTACCGATTTTGCTGTGGTGTGGTAAATCGAGGTGTAGCGAGCTGGGGCAACAGTCTTTACCTGGGTACATTGGATGGCCGCCTGGTGAGTATCGATCGCGATAGCGGCGAGATGCTTTGGTCAACACAAACCACACCTGCCGGCAAAGCCTATTCCATTACCGGCGCGCCACGTGTTGTCGAAACCGATGATGGCGCTAAAGTGATTATTGGCAATGCAGGTTCGGAATACGGTGTGCGAGGATTTGTGTCAGCCTACGATGCAATCACGGGTGAAGCAGCCTGGCGCTGGTATACCGTGCCGGGCAATCCTGCCGATGGATTCGAAAACGAACAAATGGCCATGGCCGCCAAAACCTGGACTGGCCCTTGGTGGGAGCATGGTGGTGGTGGCACAGTGTGGGATTCCATGGCTTATGACCCTGAACTGGATTTACTTTATATTGGCGTGGGAAATGGCGCGCCACATAACCGCCATATTCGCAGCCCGTTTGGTGGTGATAATTTATTTTTATGTTCGATTGTCGCGCTAAAGCCCGATACGGGCGAGTATGTATGGCACTATCAGCAGATACCTGCCGAAACATGGGACTATACGGCCACGCAAACCATTATTCTTGCTGATATAGAGTGGCAGGGAAAAACTCGCCAGGTGTTGATGCAGGCGCCCAAAGCCGGTTTCTTTTATATTCTTGATCGCGCCACAGGCGAACTGTTATCGGCCGAGCCCTACGCAAAAAAGGTAAGCTGGGCCACCCACTACGATATGGAAACCGGGCGACCGGTTGAAGTTGAAGGCCAGGACTACGCGGAAGGTGGCGCGATGGTGTATCCGGTTGGTATTGGCGCACATAACTGGCACCCGATGTCGTACAGCCCCGATACCGGTTTAATTTATATTCCGGCGCAACATGTGGGTGGCGAATTAAAGCAAGAAGAAAACTACGAACGGTACCCACGTCATTGGAATACCGGCGTTAATACTGATGTCGATATGCACAACACACAGCTGAGCCAAACATTAATGCAAACCTTTGTTGAAGGGCAATTGCTGGCATGGGATCCAATCAAGCAGCAAACAGCTTGGGCTGTTGATTATCCTTTAATCGGCAACGGCGGCACCCTATCAACCGCTGGCGGATTAGTTTTTCAGGGTACAGTTGACGGCTGGTTTAACGCCTTTAATGCCAGCACTGGCGAGCAACTTTGGCAGTTTCCAACACAAAATGGCATTGTGGGTAGCCCCGTCAGTTACGCGGTGAATGGCGAACAATTTATTACCGTGCCCGCTGGGCGCGGTGGCGGCCTTAGCCAAATTATTGGCTTGCAACACGAGGTTACCAATGTCAACGGCCGTATACTGGCATTTAGTTTAAATGGCGAGAGTGAGTTGCCTCCTATTCCTAAAATGGAAATACCCAAACCTCCTCCAATGCCTAATGTTGATAAGGCCACACTGAGTCACGGTGCAATCAAATACAGTCGCTTTTGCGCCCGCTGTCATGGCAC
>CBFHXO010000185.1:0-2789 GCA_965659815.1 Pseudomonadales bacterium | reverse complement strand
GTACACCTCAAACCAGCTCCTGGCCTGCTGCCGCACCTCATTTTCTACCTTATGCACTTTGGCGGTAACATCAATCATATCGAGGTCTTTTACTAGCGTGGGAATCACTATTGCATAGCAACAATGCAAAACCGCATCAGTTTGCACCGCAAGCTGAAATGCCGACTCAAGTAAACGTTGGTTAAGCAATTGCTTCTCTTTGCTTTTGGCCTTTAAATCCAGCGCAACCAGCACGACTTTTTTTGCCTGATAATCGGGCTTGGATATACAGTAAATGGGGACTTGTGACTCGCGAAACAATTGCCAGTCAGTGGGTGTATAAAAAAACGATTCGCTGCGACGCCCAGTTTTAACAATCAAATCGTAATGATGCGTTTTACAATGCTCAATTAACCATAAGTGAATATACTTGGCCCACACAACTTCATGACTCACCTGCTCGGTGCACTCTTGAGTGGCAATATAGTCGTTCCATTGCTGCTGCACTTCTCTCATTACCAACTGCTTTAAATTGATATCGGCGGCAACACCTGCTTTAGTGTCGGTTTTCGAAGGTGGATAATCGTATTGCACATCGGACAAAGGGTCATAACAAAAAGAAATAACATTGATATCCGCAATTGTCGACTTTGCAAGTTTTAGCGCCTTTTGAAACGCCACCTGCTCATCGTTATACGGATCGGCAACCACTAAAATATGCTTCATCAAACTCTCCAATTATTATTCAAAGCCAATAAACAATACGATACAACTAAGTCTTTTTTTCTATCCGCACTGCCAACACATCACAGTCAGCATGGTGCAGTACCGAGTTGGCGGTAGACCCTAGTAGTAGGCGAATACCGTGCTTACCGTGGCTACCCAAAATAATCAAATCAACGCCCTCTCTTTCGGCCAGTTCCAGAATTAAATCAGCTGGGCGACCAAACTCAACAACACACTCAGCACCGACAAGCTCACTCTTTTCGACCAACTGTTCGATTTGCGGTATCAACCGGGCGCGAATAGCGCTAAAGTCCACACTGAGCTCTTGGGCCGAATATAAACCCTCGCCGTAAACACCGGCATAAGTTGGCATGGGGTAGTGGCCAACGTTAAGAATAATCACCTTGGTCTCTGTGGTGTGGGGTTCTGTAGCAATGTGGTCTGTATACTCAGCAGTCAACTCTGACGCCCGAGCCATAACCGTTTCACTTCCACCTTCCAGATCGACGGCAACCAGTATTTTTTTATATGTTTTCATCATAGTCTCACTGATCATTTTTTTAATAGCACCTACAAAATTATCCGCAAAGCAAAATATGGAACCACAGAAAAAAACAGGATAAATAATTTAAAGCCACCTAAAAAACAGTACTGGATAATAGAGAACTGCTGCTCCGTCATATCAAACCATTGGCAAGAGACGCGGTAAATCCATTTGGGCGCCAGCAGCAAAAATCCTGACCAGTAAATTAAGATGCAAATATTTATAATTGCTGACCAGCCTAAAAAAGCCATTAGCATTTCAGCACTCATATCTAACTCCCGCTCCGTTTATTTACTGATATTGCACAGTTTTACTTTAACGCCAAATCCAAAACAGCTCTTGATTTCAATCAATAATTAACCCAATACGTTAACGATTAAAATACAGACATAAGGGGCCGATCAGAAATAACCAGCGAGAGGAGAAACCCGACAATGATTTTAAATTAGACAGGCAAGCTCAAGAGGCAATAGTGCGATAAGCTCTGTTCTATTGGCTAACAAAGACGTTAATCTTGTCATCAATTTCCTGATTATTGTGGAAGTTACGCAGGCGCTCGATTAACGAAGGACTCACCTCTTGTCCCTTGGCCACCAGTAATGCTCCGGAATAGGTTACGACATCACTGGCAATACGCATATTTTCCTTCAAATCAGCAATCGCAATTGCTTTGATAATCCAGTCCTTTTTTTCACCAACCACAACAGCTAGGGCAGCCAAGATGTGCGGGTCGTAATAATGCGGCTGAGACTTTAAGCGCGCATAAGACTCTTGTGACGATAAGCCCGCAGCCTCACCTGCAACTAAATCCATTATGGGTTTTAGTAGTCGCGCCGCCAGCGGCAGCGCATCCCCCTGTAAGCCAATAGCAGGTCTTCCTGAACCATCGTAGCCTTTATTCTGGTAACGTACGGCTTCGGAAATTGCCTCCAAGCGAGGAATTCGATTCACCAGTTTGGCGGCAACTTCCGGGTGCTTGTCGTAGCTATCTTGCTCTTCTGCGGTTAATGGCCCGCCTTTGAGCACTCGGTCAACTACTTTATCGGGCAAGGTAACAACACCAATCTGGCTCAGCAGCGCCGTGGCTTCAAGCTCCCAGGTACTTCCAAGCTTCAACTGTTTGGCGCACGCCAATATGTAACGCCGCAGTGTCGCCGCATGGCCAAAAATCTTGGGGCTGGCGATCGACAATACCTCAACCAGCGCTTTAATACTGCCCTTAACGGTTTTCTCTAGCAACACCTGCTCGGCCTTTGCTAGCTCGTAGTGCCTGAGCGCTGATTTAATTGCCGATGCCATTTCATCGGGCGGGCAAGGCTTATTTAAAAACCGATAAACGTCGACAGTATTAATTGCATCAACCGCTGTTTTCTGGTCGGCGTTACCGGTGAGCATAAGCCGCATAGTATCAGGGTAAAGACTCTTGATCTCGCCCAGCAACTCTACGCCATTCATCTCTGGCATAGCCATATCGGATACAATTACCGGATAAGGCCCTTCGGCCGCCATCATCGACAGAGCCTCGGCACCACCGCCAGCG
>CBFHXO010000184.1:0-2847 GCA_965659815.1 Pseudomonadales bacterium | reverse complement strand
CCCTGGGTTTTAAAACCCATAGATTCCATTGCCACGGTGCCACTTAACACCATTAAGTCGCCCCAAGAAATACTGTTGCCGTACTTTTGTTTAATAGGCCATAACAGGCGCTGGGCTTTATCGAGGTTGGTATTGTCGGGCCAGCTATTTAATGGCGCAAAGCGCTGCATACCACCGTAGGCACCGCCGCGACCATCGCTAACGCGATAGGTACCGGCACTATGCCAGGCCATACGAATAAAAAATGGGCCGTAGTGACCGTAGTCGGCTGGCCACCAGTCTTGTGAGCTTGTCATTAACTCAACCAGGTCTTGCTTTAATGCCTCGAGATCCAACGCTTCAAATGCCTCGGCATAATTAAAGTCATCACCCAATGGGTTGGACTGCGGTGAATGTGCTCGCAATGCGTCCAGATCCAGCCGGTTGGGCCACCAGTAATCATTGGTGGGCTGCTCTGCAGCGACATGGTCGTCGCCATGACCCGCCAGCGCGCTGCTTTGCATCAGCAACGGCGATACTCCTACGGCCATAGCGATTGCGGCTATCAGGCGTCGTGATTGCTTCAACTTCATACTAATCTCCCCCATAAAAATTTTTAGCTATTAATAAATGGCTTATACACAGTTAATCAACTGTGATTACCTAGAGAATATCGCCGACCGCGAAAGTCGTACAATTGCTTAAATTTATTAGCCAGATCGAGATTGGCTATCACGCGCAGAGCATGGATAATGCGGCGCGCAGAATTCGACCAAACGGTGGTGAAATCATAGCCTGCGGGCTATTTATAGCTAAATACTGACCAGCCGGGTTATATTAGTGGCTGCTATGGCACGCGTCACAAAGCACCTCCTGCAACTTTTTAACCGAGAACCTGATGCAAGAAAACGCAACCGCCGACAAACCTCACGCCTCACTCGATGCAGGCCGAACCGCTTCAGTGGTACTGGGCAGTGGTGGCGCCAAGGGCATGGCACATATTGGCGTTATCCATTGCTTAAAGGATAACGGTTTTGATATTCGTTATGTGGCGGGCAGCTCTATTGGCGCGATTGTTGGCGGCGTTTATGCCGCAGGTGAACTGGGCGCTTTTGCCGAATGGGCCGGTGCGCTGCGCAAGCGTGATGTATTGCGACTGCTGGATTTTTCTTTTCGCGACGGCGCGCTGTTTAAAGGTGACCGTATTATCGATGTACTCAAAGATTTAATTGGTGAATGCCGCATTGAAGATCTGCCCATTGGCTATACCGCAGTGGCCACCGATATTGCCGTGGGCGGTAAAGGCCGTGAAGTGTGGTTTACTGAAGGCTCGCTATTTGATGCCATGCGCGCATCAATGGCAGTGCCAAGTTTTTTTAGTCCATTAGTTCAGCATGGCCAGATACTGGTGGATGGTGGCGTCATTAATCCGGTTCCGGTTGCGCCAACGTTAAACGACAGAACCCGCTTTACGATTGCCGTTAATCTTAACGGCAAACACGACAATGCCCTTGAGCGCAAAGATGAAGAAGAGGAAAAAAGCGATAACCCGATAGTTGCCGCCTACCAAAACAGTATTGGACAGTTTATCGACCAACTGTGGCCAGACGATAGCAGCGTTGGAATCGATCCTGTAAAAGAACTGGGTTTTTCAGATATGATGGTGCGCAGTATGGAAGCCATGCAAGCCGCACTGACGCAATTTAAGCTGGCGGCGACAGTACCCACGCATACCGTAGAAATACCCAGCAATCTGTGCAGTTTTTTAGACTTCGATCGCAGTGAAGAACTCATTGCCTACGGCTATAGTCAAACTGAAAAACTGCTAGCCGAGGATGGCCTGTTACTTAAGCGCTAACCTGCCAACCACCGCGCCGCTTCTTGCCAGGCCTGCGGGTTCATACTTTGCTTGAAATACCCAAAGTGGTCGATGGCTTTAACTGCATAAGCTTTGGGCGTTAGCACAACAATTTCAGCTTCAGTTTGAAGGTACAAATCACCCAGCGCGCGTACGGTAAGCTCGGGCGCAAAAATAATATCATCGCTCATTGCGCATAATTGCAAGCGACCGGTAAAACTTTCAAAGCCATCGCGAATCGGCCTGCCCTGCAAATCGGCCAAATAGGCTTTATTTAAACTAAAGCGTGCCCAGTCTTTAATAATGGTTTTACCTAAAGGCTCTGAACCCAGCACCCAGCGCGGCAGATAACCCGGCACATAATAAAGCATGCGAAGCAGGTAAAAGAAAAACGAAGCTATAAGCCTGGGCTTTAACCAGGGATAGTTACCAATAGAAACATTTTGCGCTGCAATGCCCAAAAAAGCATCGAAGCGATTGCAGTTAGGCACAATACCCAGTATCTGGCCACCAAAAGAATGACCCACGCCAACAATACGGTGTCCAGGAAAATGCACAACTGCATAATCCAGTACGGTATTCATATCGACAAGCCCCCAATCCAGCATGGTAGGCTCTGGGGCGTGTTGGTGAATAGCAACCGTATTGCCAACACCACGGTAATCATAAGTCAGTACATCAAAACCCTGATGTTGCAGGAATATTGCAAACGACTCGTAATAACTTCTTAGAATTGCAGTGCCACTGTTAATAATAGCCAGCTTTTGCAACGCATTATTTTTGTCTGTCCGGTACAGGCTAGCCGCCAGCGCATAGCCATCAACGGTATCAATCGTTATCTGCTCCAAAAGCGTCTCTCTGTATTGTTTTTTGACTATTGAAGCATAGCCAGCACTGCATCAGCAAATCAGCCAAACCGCTGGCTGCACCGGTATTCAAGCAATACCGGGCAAGCGCTCACGGTGATGCGCCTTGCTAAAGTCCTGCTCCGGACCCACCGGCACTAGCCC
>CBFHXO010000183.1:0-2867 GCA_965659815.1 Pseudomonadales bacterium | reverse complement strand
GATGTTGATTGTTGGTATGATTTTCTTGTCGCCAATAACGTTAAAATGAAAAGTGAGCCGCGAACTCATCGCGATGGGGCGAGAAGTTTTTATTGCCTCGACCCGGCTGGGACAGTGGTACAAATTATTTATCACCCGCCGCTTTCTGCAGGGAAGTGATATCTGCAATAAAATCATGCCTGTAAAACTAATGCCTGTAAAACAGTAAACCGAGCGGGTTTAAATGCGATAGGTGGTTGCGGTCATTACTTTTGAAACTGCTGTCATTAATTTTTTAGTGGGGCGATTAAATTCCACGCCACCATAGTTCCTGGCTTTTTCACCGTGGTGTTCTTCGTCGCTAATCATTTGCTCCAAGATCGCACGCGAGCAGGTATCGTGGTCGGGCAGCTGCTCTAAATGTTCACGTAAATGCTTGCACACCTGGTCTTCGGTTGCTGCAACAAAGCCCAAACTCCATTTATCACCAGCGGCGCCGGCAATTGCGCCTACACCTAGCGACATGCCATAAAAAAGCGGGTTGAGTAGGCTGGGTTTGCAGCCTAGTTGTTGCAGTCGTTCTTCGCACCAGGCCAGGTGGTCTTCTTCTTCTTTGGCCGACTCATGCATTGCCGCCTTTACACTTTCAGATTTTGCGGTGAGCGCTTGGCCCTGATACAGCGCCTGGGCGCAGACTTCGCCAGTATGGTTGATGCGCATTAAACCGCCAATATGTTTTTTCTCTTTTGCACTCAGTCTGGCACTTTCTGCTTGGTCAGTATCGAGCTTATTCAGTGGTGAGCTTCGGTGGGCTTTGGCACTGCCAACACTAATGGTGCGCACGACTTGGTCAACGCCCATAATAAGGCGGTCGAGCCCAGAGTGTTGTTGTGACGGTTTTAGCGATTGCTGCTGAGCTGATTGCTGTGCCTGTTTCGTTGACATGGGATGCCTAGTTTACTGAGAGTTGTCGAGGGTTACCGAGGGCTGTTCTGTTTAAACCAGTATATCGGATTTTTAGCGCAAGGCAGAGCCGAAAAAGTGCAATAGCGCCCCTTTGGCATCGCAAAATGACCGCGATTGATATAGGCTTGCTGCCTTGGTGCGACAGTCGTTGCAATAGTAGTTACGACAGTAGTTACATCAAGATCATGATAATAAAGAGGTAATTATTGATGAGTGGGCAGGTACAAGTCACTCGACATATGTTTTTTCCTACCCAGGTTTGGGTATTTAAAAACCCCGATGAGGCAATGAATAAGGCGTCGCTCGACGCGATCCTGGCGCTGGAAGCGGCAGAGGAGAGTGTGGTTATTTCTAATCGCGGTGGCTGGCAAAGTCGCTCAGACGCTATTTTTGATAAAGACTTAACTGCACTTAGAGAGTTAATTACCTCGCGAGTGCAAATGGTTATTAAGAATAATCAGTTTCCCGATGATATCAGCGCAAATATTGTTAATGGTTGGGCCAACGTCAATCGCAGTGAAAATTATAATTTAACGCATATACATGGCCGCAGTGACTGGAGTTGTGCTTACTATCTAACAGCAGTTGATGACGAGAGCGGTGCAATTTATTTTAATGACCCGGTGACCCAGCGAGCGGTCAATGGAGCGGTTGATGCCTATGTGGGTAACCCTGCCGTAGAGAATTGGAACAGTGTGGAGTTTAAACCGGAGGCGGGTGATTTAATTGTTTTTCCCAGCTGGTTACCGCACGGGGTCCACCCTAATAGATCAGGTCAGTTACGCGTGTCGGTTTCGTGTAATTTTGTGCTTGAAAAAAATCGCTAGAGCCAGTTTAAAATAATAAAATCTGCATTTGGCGTCATCACTGCATCTACAATTACAAAAGCGATTAACAGCGAACTTATTTTTATGCCTGTTGCTAACGAGCAAGACCATTATTTTGAAGTCAACCCTGATAGGCCGTCCACGGATCTTCCCGTCGTGGTGTTAAAGGCAAAATCCGATCGCCGTGTCCGGCAGGGTCACCGCTGGGTTTATAGTAATGAAATCGACATAGAGCGTAGTGTGTTTAAGTCGATGTCGCCGGGGCAGCAGGCGACATTGGTGTCTGCGCAAGGCGTTGAATTGGGCAGTGGGTACTTTAATCCTCACGCGCTGCTGTGTGGTCGGTTGTACAGTACGGCTCACAACCAACCGCTGGACCAGACCACAATTGCGCAGCGTTTAAAGCTGGCATTGCAATGGCGCGAGTCCTGTTATCGTGAGCCTTGCTATCGCCTGGTGTATGGCGATGGTGATGGATTGCCTGGCCTGGTTGTCGATCGCTACGGCGATACATTAGTGATGCAAATTACCACGACAGGTATGATGCAGGCGCTGGATAGCGTGGTCGCCGCGCTGGTTGAAGTGGTTGCGCCTAAAGGTATTTTGCTCCGCAATGAAAGCGCTAATGAAATTGAGCGGCTGGATGCACGGGTTGAAACCGTATTTGGTGAGGTGCCCGATAGCGTTAACATTATTGAGAATGCATTTGAATTCACTATCCCGGTTCACAACGGGCAAAAAACCGGTTGGTTTTACGATCATCGCGACAGTCGTGCGCTGATGGCCAAATACGCGCAAGGAAAAACTGTACTCGATGTGTATAGCTATATTGGCGGCTGGGGTTTGCAGGCTATGGCCGGCGGCGCTGCGTCTGTTAGCTGTATTGACAGTTCCTCGTTTGCGTTGCAATCGGCAGAGCAAATGGCACAGCATGCAGGCTTTAATGACAATATGACATTTATTAAGGGTTCGGCAATTGATGAGTTAAAGCGCCTGGCCAGCGGTGGTAAATGCTTTGATATTATTGTGCTCGACCCGCCTGCGTTTATAAAACGGCGCAAAGACAAGCGCGCTGGAGAAAAAGCGTATCACCAC
>CBFHXO010000182.1:0-2895 GCA_965659815.1 Pseudomonadales bacterium | reverse complement strand
AACGTATTGCCTAGATACGGTAATGTATCGATACCGTATCTAGGCACTGTAATCGCTGCATGAATGCAATATAAGGATTGGAACCAACAAAACCGAGACCAGTAAAACCGCGACATGCACCCGTGTTCCTTGCTGCGATGGCATCGAGCATCACTGAATTCAACATCCCCGAATTGAACGCCTATTCCCATTAATGCCAGTCAAAAGAGCCAAATAAGATACGCATGCTGGATAAGTTCGCGGCGCAAAACAATTGCCCTGTTTAGCGCCTAACTGCTAGTATTCACTCCGGCGAGACAACAATAAATACTGGTGAGTTAATAACCGCGATCAACCGGCAGTGCCTTGCCCGGTTGAATAACTAAAATGAGAATCCACGGGAACCACACATGCTGCAAGCTGCTATCAATGGCTGGGGGAAATGCGCTCCGCCCTGCGTTTTAAATAACCAGGACCTGACCACCATTCTCGATACTACCGATGAATGGATCGAATCGCGCACCGGTATGAAAGAGCGCCGCATCTCGCATGTACCAGTAAGCACACTGGCCCATGTCGCCTGCGCCAGAGCGCTGGCCTGTGCCGGCAAATCGGCCGACGATGTCGATATGATTATTTTTGGCAGCTGCTCATACGATTCACAAGTGCCCAATGCCGCATCGCGGGTACAAGAGTTACTCGAAGCAAAAAATGCCGCCTGTATGGATTTAAACACCGCTTGCACCAGCGGCATGTACGCACTGTCGGTGGCCAATGCCATGATTCGCACCGGCGCAATTCGCAACGCATTGGTAATAGGCGCAGAAGTGATTAGCCCATTAATGGACTGGACGGATCGCAACGTTGCCATTTTATTTGGCGATGGCGCGGCGGCCTTCTATTTAGAGGGTGAAGAGCACGAAACAGCCACCGGTTTATTGGGAGAGGAGCTGGGTTGCTTTGGTGAAGCACGGCGTATACTCGCCGTTAATGGTGTGGGTGTCCAGTACGCAAATAAAGGCTGGCCACTGGGCACCACAACCTGGGATTTTGAGGGCCGTGAAATTTTTAAACGCGCAATTAACGGCATGCAATCCGGCTGTGAAAACGTGATTAAAAAGCTGCAAATCAACCCTAACGATGTTGATGTGGTGGTACCGCACCAAGCCAACCTGAGAATTATTGAAGCCCTGGCCAATAAGCTTAACCTGCCCAATGCCGAGCTATTTATCAATGTCGAACGCTACGGCAATATGTCAGCGGCAACCGCGCCTATGGCATTGGTTGAGGCGGTTGAAGAAGGCGTGGTTAAGGCAAACAGCCTAGTGCTGCTACCCGCCTTTGGTGCAGGCTTGACCTGGAGCGCACAAGTCGTTCGCTGGGGCAATCGATGCACACCGCTAGGCAGCAGCGATATTGATCTGCCAAAAACCGACAAAACCGGTATTGCGCTGGTTCGCGAGTTGATGAAAACTCACGCTAACAACCCGGTTACAGCGCTTTAAAGCGTTAACCCTGCCGTTAAAATTAGGCTTCCCGCCTTAAATTATCATTCATATCCCATTGCAAGATGGGATATAATTCAGTCCGCACTTCCGCTTGAACATGAGTTGCTAAGACTTCACAGCTGCGACAAATCCGATTAACCCAACAGCTAAGACAAACGAGGAACTTGACCTTGGAAAGAGAATCGATGGAGTTTGATGTTGTCATCGTAGGCGCTGGCCCTGCAGGCTTGTCTACCGCATGCAAACTCGCGCAAATGGCGCAACAGGGTGGACAGGAAATCACGATCTGCGTGGTAGAAAAAGGCTCAGAGGTGGGCGCGCATATTTTATCCGGCGCAGTACTCGACCCCAAAGCAATGAATGAATTGTTTCCCGACTGGCAGTCTATGGGTGCGCCGCTAAACGTACCCGTTAGTGGCGATAAGGTGATGTTTATGTATGGCCAGTCGGGCGCCTTGAATGTACCCCTGGCATTTACCCCGGGCTTTCATAACAACGGCAACTACGTAATTAGCCTGGGTAATGTGTGTCGCTGGTTGGCCGAGCAGGCGGAAGGTATGGGCGTAGAAGTCTACCCCGGTTTTGCCGCCGCCGAAGTCCTTTACCATGAGGATGGCAGCGTCAAGGGCATTGCCACCGGCGATATGGGTATTAGCGAATCGGGCGAGCAAAAAGACAGCTATATGCCAGGCATGGAGCTACACGCCAAGTACACGGTATTCTCGGAAGGCTGTCGCGGCAACCTTGGCAAGCAGTTAATTAAGCAGTTTGAGTTGGACAAAGACTCAGAGCCACAACACTACGGCATTGGCTTTAAAGAGATTTGGCAAATTGACCCCGATAAACACGAGCCCGGTTTGGTTATCCATACCATGGGCTGGCCTGCGGCCAAAAATACCGTGTCGGGATCTTACCTCTACCACGGCGAAGATAACCAGGTTGCGCTGGGCTATGTAGTACCGCTGAGTTACGAGAACCCACATATCTCACCGTTTGACGAATTCCAGCAATGGAAACAGCACAGTGAAATTCGCAGTTATCTCGAAGGCGGCAAACGCATTACCTACGGCGCGCGCGCGTTGATTAAAGGCGGCCCACAGTCGCGACCCAAGATGTCGTTTCCCGGCGGCTTACTGGTGGGTGACGATGCCGGCACATTAAACTTTGCCCGTATTAAAGGCAGTCACACGGCAATGAAGTCGGGCATTATTGCAGCAGAAACCCTGTTTGATGCCTTAAGCAATGGCGCCCAGGGCAAGGACGAGCTTAGCGCTTACGCCGATAACTTTAACCAGTCGTGGTTAAATGAAGAGCTAACCAAGTGGCGTAACTTCGGCCCGCTGGTTCACAAGTTTGGCGGCATTATTGGCGGCGCCTTATCGTTTATCGACCAGGGTATTTTCCAAGG
>CBFHXO010000181.1:0-2953 GCA_965659815.1 Pseudomonadales bacterium | reverse complement strand
GCCGCAATAGTGCTGCGATCACTTAGCAACTCGCGGTAGCAAAGTCGCTGAGCAATAAGCTCAATTAAATCGGTTAGCACCTGCTGCAAGTCATCGCGCTGACCGTTAAGCGGATGGACAATAGATTCAATTAACTGCGCGAGGCTCTGCTGCTGTGCAGCCAATTGCTGACTGGCGCGCTGTTCTACATACTCGGTTGCGCGATGCTCGCCCTCGGTATAACCTTTTTCATACCCTTCAGCACGCCCCTGCTTAAAACCTTCATCGCGCGCCTGCTGCTCAATTTGTTCAAGCGCACTGGCAGAAATGGCGCGAGGGATAGTGCGACCGACAGTGTGTTTGTCATTAGATTTTGGCGCTGCGGCGCGACTAAAACCCGCCATATTTTTGGCTGCAGACGCGCCATAGCCATTCGCAGCATGATTAGCAGTGGGTTCAAATGCATCGGCGTCAGAAGCACCCCCACTGATAACACGTTTGCCATTCAAGTCAGGCAGCAACCACAGCTCCGCTGAATCCGCCTCCTCTAAGGGCAACACATTATCTGCCATACTAGGTCTCTTGCTTGATTATTGAATAGAACTTGATCGCTGGAAAAATGATCGCTAACCGCCAATAGGGCAAAACACTTACAGCATCTCTTCGCCACTACCGCCAAGCACAATTTCACCCGCCTCGGCCATGCGCCTGGCGACCACAAGAATTTCTTTTTGCGCCGCTTCAACATCGCTAAGCTTGGTTGGGCTTGACGCTTCAAGATCATCGCGGAGCAAGTCTGCCGCCCGCGACGACATATTGCCAAAGATTTTTTCGCGCAACTCCTCGTCGGCGCCTTTGAGTGCAATAACCAATACCTCGGTAGACACTTCACGCAGCAGCGCCTGGATACCCCGGTCGTCGACATCAATCAGGTTGCCAAACACGAACATCAAGTCCTGAATAGTGGTGGCCAGCTCTTCGTCGACTTCGTTTAACGCATCCATAATTTCAGTTTCGATACTACCGTCGAGGTTAGTCATAATATCGGCAGCAACTTTGGTGCCACCAATACGGCGCTTTTGCGCCGACGAGCCGCCGCTAAACTGACGCTCTAAAATATTATTTAATTCCATTAACGCATCCGGTTGCACGGTGTCGAGCTTGGCGACCCGAATAACCACATCAAGACGCATATTTTCAGGTAAATAAGATAACACCTCTGCCGATAAATCACCCTCAAGGTAGGCAATAACAATTGCCTGTATTTGCGGATGCTCTTGCTTAATTACATCGGATATCGCCCGCGCATCCATCCATTTTAAAGTGTCCAAACCCTGGGTGTTACCGCCCAGCAGTATGCGATCGATAATGCCCGATGCCTTTTCCGAACCCAGTGCCTTGGTCAACATATTGCGTACATAGTTATCCGAGCCAATACCAAAACCGGTGGTATTGGTAATTTCGGCAATAAACGACTCAAACACCACGGCCACTTTTTCGCGCTTAACATCATCAAGCACAGCCATGGTTGTACCTATACGCTGCACCTCTTTGGGCCCGAGCTGCTTAAGAATTTGCGCCGCCGCCTCTTCACCCACCGTTAATAACAAGATCGATGCTCGTTCGAGATAGGGAATGCTGTCTATCGACACCGCTGCACTTGTTTGATCATTCATTTCATTAACTCATTACGACTCATTTGCCGACCAACCTTGAATCACCTGGGCAACGCGATCAGGGTCATCGCTTACCATACCGCGTACCATTTCAATTTGCTCGTCGAGCTGGTCGTCTGGTGATGGTAACAGGTTTTTTGCCGGCGACGTCAAGGTGACATTACCATCGGCACCAATCACCGCCTCGGCACTGCCCGCCGACAATTCGGATACAGCATTCAACGCCGCCAGATGCTTGGCCTCAAGCTCTTTTATTTTGCGTGAGTTTTCGGTTAAGCGCTTCATGGTGGGACGCAAAACCAAAAAAACGATCATTAAAAACGCCAGCACGCCTAACACCCACTTCAATGCCAGCCAAAAAATATCCTGCTCCCAAATTTGCAATTCAACCGCCGGTTCGGCTTCGGGGACTTCACGTAAAAACGGGGTATTGATGACAGTAACGCGATCACCGCGGGTAATGTCGTAACCCACGGCATTTTGTACCAGCTCGGTTATACGCTCTAAATCATCCGCTTGCCAACCACTGCTATCTGCCTCTCCACCATCGGCAGCTTCAGCTCCCCCATTGCCACTATCCAAGTCATCCAGCGCCACCGCTACGGTAATTCGGCGGATTTGCCCCACCGCATTGCGGGTATGGCTAATGGTTCTGTCTAACTCAAAATTGCGGGTTTCGGCAATGCGTGAGCGTGTGGGGGGTGGCAACGGTTTACCCTCGGCATCGACAGTGCCTTCGGCACCTTCGATCTGGCCAGTGGCTGGCGGCTGGTTGGCCAAAGAGCCAGGCACACCACCGACACCGTCAGTGGCCTGGGTTTGCTCGCTGGTCGTTTGCTCGCTGCGAATTGCCGGCAAATCGGGGTTATAAATTTCGGCAGTTTGCTCTATCTGGGTAAAGTCCAGGTCTACTGCCACTTCGGCCCGAAACTTGTCGTTGCCAACAATGGGGGCCAACAAACCGTTAACCCGCTGCAAAATATCGCTTTCAATTTGGCGGGTGTATTCAAGCTGTCGCGCGGCCTCGGCGTATTTTGGGCTGCTATCAAAATCCGACAATAAATTACCGCGCTGGTCGACGACGGTAACATTTTTGAGTTTAAGTTCTGGGACACTGGAAACCACCAGATTGGCCACCGCCTTAACCTGCTCTTCGTCAACGCCCCTGCCTTGAAACGCCTCAATAAATACCGATGCGCGCGGCTCGCGCTTATCACGCAAAAAAACGGTAGATTTTGGAATGGCCAAATGCACGCGCGCCGAGCGTACCGAGGCAATACTACTAATGGTTCGCGCCA
>CBFHXO010000180.1:0-3004 GCA_965659815.1 Pseudomonadales bacterium | reverse complement strand
CAGCACTATTAAGGCCTGCTAGGCGGCTCAGCGGCTCTCCGCCTCTTTTTTAGTCACTTTTGCTAATTATTGGCTAATAAATGCACATTTGGCACCCTAATTGCAGCTTTTTGGACTGAACTCCGAGTTTCGCAGTTTGCGAAAGAGGTTGCGTAGTGGTTTAAGCGCTGATCTGAATCGTGGATAGCAGTAACAATATAATAACTAACGTTGCAAAGACTAAATGGCGAGCCCGAATCAAAAAAAATCGCTGAAATTGATAAATGCACCCGCGCGAGCTGTGTCTGCGTCTCCGATGGCGCGTATAAATCATCCTGTCGGTAATGCGGTAAACAACCCGGATCAGTCACCTGACACGACCGGCTCCAGTGATATGCTGGATAAGCATAGCGATCATTATCTGCTTCATATATTGCTCGCTGCACAGATGAAAGGGCTGACAGACGAGTCAAGCGAAAGCATTAGTAAAACTATTGCGGAATGTCAAAGTGAAAAGCAGCGGCGGGTGTTAATTCAGTTTTTGGATTTTTGTGAGCAAACTGTGCGTCCTGCCGTAGCTGGGCGCACGCTTAAAAAAGGTAAAGCGGCCTCGTCGCTGCTACGGGACAGTTGCCATTCGCATATTGAGCACAGTGCTTTTGCTCGTGAGGCGGTCACTGCGAAATACAACACTTTAAATCACCGAGAATTGCAAGTGTTACGACATATTTGTCAGGGGCGGAAAAACAAAGATATTTCTTCGGTGCTGGGCATCGAGTTAAGTACAGTTAAATGGTATGGAACACGTATCTACGAAAAATTGCAGGTAAAAAATCGAGTCCAAGCAGCCGCCCGCGCTCAAACATTGAAGTTATTTACTTAAACATTGCGATATGGCGAAGCATCAATTTGAACTCGCTGGCGACGCTGAGCACTACCCGATATCGATAGAAGTATTTGGCTTTTTAAAAGGCGCGTCGCTATCACCTATAGAAGTAGCGAAATTACTGCAGTTGCTCCCATCACATAATATCTCGGGATTGCGAAAAATCGTTTATAAGCGGGCGTTATCTAAACCGCTTAATCGATGGTTTTCGAGGACCAGTAAAGCGCGACTTTCGGGGCTTTATTCGCCTGCTGATCATCAAATAACGCTATACGGGGGCAGCACGCGTGAGGGCTTAGCCCATACCTTATTTCACGAGGTCGCTCATCACGTGTATTTTAGGGTTTTGGATTCCAGTGAAAAAAAACGTTGGGTGACGGTGGTATATCCCAGCGAAAAAGCAGTCTCTATTTATGGCAAAAGAAATGCCGCAGAAGATTTTGCCGAAGCCTACGCAACGTTTGTGATGAATCCAGGGCGGTTGCAGCAGTTTAATTTTAAGTACCGGTTTTTACTGGAGCGAATTTTTTTAAATACGCAAATTGATCAACACCAGTTAGAGCGGATTATGGATGGCAGCTGCGCTAGTTTAACTGACGGGACGTTGAATTTACGAATATAGCTGTTATTAACTCGTTATAACAAGCTGGGTTTACGCGTTAAAACTAACATCGGTAGAAAAAAGTGAGTAAAAATCAGATACGAGCAATGGTTATACTGTGGGCGGTTTTTGCCAATATGAGCGCCGCACAGACCGGTCTGCAGAACAGCGTTGTCACGGAGGCTGAGCTTATTGCACCACTAGACGCTGCCGCTGGGCAAGGTTTTGGTTATCGCGTTGCGGTGGATGACAGTGACCAATGGCTGGCAGTCAGTGCCTATTTAGATGATGTGTCGGGCTTCGCTTCTGGATCAGTGTATCTGTTCAAAAAAAATCAAAATGGGCAGTGGTCTCAATATCAAAAGTTGTCGGCCGATGACGGTGCGAGCAATGATGTTTTTGGTTCCAGTATTGCTTTGTCATCCGATACATTACTGGTTGGTGCGCCCTTTGATTCTGACAACGGTGTTGATTCAGGCTCAGCTTATGTCTTTATCCTGAATACCGAGGGTCAATGGGTTCAGCAGCAGAAACTCTTGCCCACGGACGGTATGCAGCAAGCAGGCTTTGGCAATAGTGTCGCTATTTCATCGTCCGGTCTGTTGGTTGCCGCATCGACCGATAATGCCGCCGGTGAGAATTCGGGAGCTGTTTATGTCTTTCAGTACGATGCTAACGCATCGCTTTGGCTGCAAAGTCAAAAGTTAACGGCTGCAGATACCGCCAGCGAAGACAACTTTGGCTATAGCCTAAGTGCATTTGATAGCATTACAGTTATTGGTGCTTTACTGTCAGACGCTCAAGGTTTTGAGTCTGGCGCAGCTTATGTGTTTAGCGCTAATGCCTCGGGTGTTTGGAGTGAGACGCAAAAATTATTGCCCTCAGACGGCGGCGTTAATGGATTATTTGGCGCAGGTGTCGCGCTTGACTCTCAGCTACTCGCAGTGGGGGCGTTGGGAGAGGGTGATGGTGTGACCTCTGGAGCTGTTTACTTGTATGAAAAAAATCTCCAAGGCACCTGGCAGCAAGTGCAAAAAGTGTCGCCCAGCGATGGAGGTTTGGGAGACGCTTTTGGTTTGTCTATTGCTTTAAGACCACCTTACATGGCAGTTGGGGCCTACCAGAACAACGACCCGGTTTCGAATACCGGTGCGATTTATAGCTTTGTACAAGGCGAAAATCAAACCTGGAGTCAGCAAGTAAAGCTGGGTATCACTGACCCTGAGTCCGATGATTGGTTAGGTATTAGCGTAGCGCTACACTCCGATCAGCTAATAGCGGGTGCACTACTGGATGATGTCTCCGGTGCGGAGTCGGGCGCTGTATATGGTTATAGCTTTCCCCTTATCGTCAGCCCCACTCTAAACGTGCCAGTGATGCATTGGGGTGGCATAATCCTTCTATGGTCGATATTGATTTATGCAGTCCAATCTACGCTTTCGCGGCGTCGGAGGGGCAACAATTATTGAGAGGCCATGGAATGCTGTATCGGTCGCCAGATCGATTTCCTCACGCAGCGCAGGCAATATGAGAACACG
>CBFHXO010000179.1:0-3066 GCA_965659815.1 Pseudomonadales bacterium | reverse complement strand
GAATTTGTCCACGATATTGCCGCCGAGCTGCCACTTATTGCGATATGCGAACTAATGGGTATACCCATCGAAGACCGCAAGGACTTTTTCGAATGGACCAACACTATGATTGGTGGCGATGACCCAGAGTTATCCACCTCGCCCGAAGACGCGCAAAATGCTTCTGCCCTGGTCTATATGTACGGCGCAAGACTCTACGAACGCTACCGCACACATCCAGAAATCCATCTGGTTACCAGCTTAATCAATGGCGCTGTCGACGGCGAAGCCTTAACCCCCGATGAATTTAATAGTTTCTTTTTGATTTTGGTAGTAGCTGGCAATGAAACCACGCGCACCGCTACCAGCCATGGTATGCGGCTACTGCTGGACCATCCCGAACAATTGCAAATGCTAGTTGAGCAACCGCAGCTGATCCCGGACTTTGTTGAAGAAACGCTGCGCTACAACACCGCGGTTAACTTTTTTATGCGTACAGCCACACAAGATGTCGAGCTCGCTGGCAAAACAGTGAGAAAAGGTCAGCGCGTGATGTTGATGTACCATAGCGCCAATCACGATGAGCAGGTATTTAAAGATCCACATATTTTCGATATCACCCGACCACAGCGTGAGGACGTAAAAACCAGCCAGCGCGCCTTTGGTATTGGCGAGCACTTTTGCCTTGGCACCCATTTAGCGCGACTCGAAATGCGCCTGGTGTTTGAAGAGGTATTAAAGCGCTTAAAAAACCCCAAACTCAATGGTGAGATTCGCTACCTTCGCTCCAATTTTATTAATGGCATAAAAGAACTGCCGCTGACTTTTGACGCGGAGTAACTATACGCGGAGTAAATATGAATACCGGAGCAGAAACAAACAACGCTCACAAACCGCAAAGCAACCACCCACAAGCTGGCAATTGTGAAACGCGTAAAACCTTTTGCGTAATTTGCGAGGCGACCTGTGGACTGGAAGTGGATGTCGCCGACAATCGCGTGATTGAGATTCGCGCCAATAAAGATCACGTAGTAAGCCAGGGGCACTTATGCGTTAAAGGCAAACGCTTTGGCTCAATTCAACACAGCCCCGATCGTATTACCGAACCGCAAAAACGTGTTGGCGAGCATTGGCAAAGCATTAGCTGGGAGCAGGCCATTGACGAAATAGCCAGCAAAATCGCCGCTATTAAACAGGCCAGGGGAGCACAATCGATTGCGCACTTTGTTGGCGCACCCGGCGGCGCCAATCTGGTTGCACCGATGTTTCGCGGCTCGCTATTTGCCGGCCTGGGTTCCAATCGTATGTATGGCACCGGTACCTGCGACACCATGAACAAATTTCGCGTCAACGGTGACATGTACGGCTCGCCCATGCGGCTGGCCTACCCCGATGTTGACCATACCGACTTTATGATGATTCTCGGCGCCAACCCGGTAGTATCGGGTACTACGCTGTATCACCTGCCCCGCGCTCACCAGCGGCTAGCCGATATCGTTAAGCGCGGTGGACGCATGGTGGTTATCAATCCGCGCAAAGTTGAAACCGCGCTGTCGGGCGAGCATATCTTTATTCGTCCCGACACCGACATTTATTTTCTTGCCGCGTTTTGCAACACCATTATTCAACGCAATGCCATTGCCCACGATCGCATTGAAAAAACCATGAAACACTTTGAGCAGCTGAAGGCGATTGTTAGCCCCTGGGATGCCGAGCGACAAGCCCGCGTTACCGGTATTGATATCGACACCTTTAACGATTTGGTGGAGGGCTATATCAATGCTCCTAGCGCCGCCCTGAATATGGCAACCGGTGTAAACCAGGGCCGGCATGGCACGCTGTGCTACTGGCTAATGGAATCGATTGCCGCGATTACCGGCAATTTCGATCGCAAAGGTGGCAATCTAATTGGCCAGGGCTTAATTGATTTTGCCAGCATTGCCAAAGACGACCCCCAAATGCGCCTGGGCTACCATCGACGCGACGACCTGCCCACCGTCAGCGGCCAGCAGCCTGCCGGTATGGTTGCCGACGATATTCTCGACGGCGAGGTCGGTGCAATGATTGTCGAAGCCTCCAACCCCTTACTGGCTTGCAGCACACCCAATGGCCGACTCGAACAAGCCATGGAAAAACTCGAGCTGTTAGTGTGTATCGACTGGTTCCGCAACGAAACCGGCAACCTTGCCGACTACATATTGCCCGCACCTACCTGGCTGGAGCGCAGCGGCATGCCCTATGCGTTGCAATCCTTTGTCGCCTGCACACCCAAGCCGTATCTTTACGCCAGCGGCCCGGTGCTGGAGCCACCCCCTGGCGTTAGGCACGAGTGGTGGATTTACACCCGATTGGCAGACAAGCTAGGCATTACCGTGATGGGTAATCGAATGCTTAGTGCAGTGCTTAAAATCGCCGCGCGACTCGCGCATAAACCCTATGGACGCTGGGTTAAAGTGCCTGAAATGTTAATTAACGGCATGCTTAAGCAGGCGAAAATGCCCAGCTTGAAACAAATGATAGAGCAACACCCCGACGGTATGCTGCTCGATGAAAACGATGGCGATAACTTTTTGGGTACCGATAAAGTACTCACAGACGACGGGCTGGTAGACCTGGCGCCCGCCGATTATCTGGCCACCTTTACCGCCAATGTCGAGCGCTGCTATGAGCAGGAGCTTGCGAATCACGACAAACTCAAGCTCATAGGCAAACGGGAAATTCGCCGTATGAACAGCGGATGCGCCAATAGCGACGAGTTGGTTAAGGAAAACACCAACTACGCCTATCTCAGCCCGGCGGATGCCACCCGCATTGACGTCACCGAGCGTGACTATGTTCACGTGCAGTCTCAATTTGGCGATATTCATATCCCAGTGCGAATCAGCGACGAAATGATGCCAGGGACAGTCGCCATTCCGCAGTGCTGGGGGCATGAAAATGCCGATGGCCTGCCCCATGCGAAGAAAAACCCCGGCGTCAATAGCAACTATTTAGCCGGCGACGGCTACCAAAATATCGAAAAATTATCGGGCATGTCGCACTTATCCGGTATACTGGTCGTTATCGAAAAGTCGGACCGTCTGGCCA
>CBFHXO010000178.1:2037-3162 GCA_965659815.1 Pseudomonadales bacterium | reverse complement strand
GGTAGTGAGCATTTTTGTTAACCCTATGCAATTTGGTGCATCAGAGGATCTCGACAGCTACCCCCGCACGCTGGCCGACGACCAGGAAAAACTTGAAGCTGAAGATGTGCATTATTTATTTGTACCCAGTGTCGAAGAAATGTATCCCAACGGCATCGATAATCACACCACTGTCAATGTCGAAAGCCTGTCAAATATGCTTTGTGGTGCGCACCGGCCCGGGCATTTTGAAGGTGTATGCACGGTGGTCAGCAAGCTGTTCAATTTGGTTCAGCCCACCACCGCAGTTTTTGGTGAAAAAGATTTTCAGCAACTGGCCATTATCAAGCGCATGGTGTCAGATTTATGCATGCCTATTGATGTGGTGGGTGTGCCCACAGCGCGCGCCCATGATGGGCTGGCGTTAAGCTCACGCAATAGCTACCTAAACAGCGTGAATCGCGCCAGGGCACCCATGATTTACGAAACCCTGCAACAGACCCGCGACGCGATATTGTCGGGCAGTCGACAATTTGCATCGCTTTGCGAAGAAGCCAAGGACAAGCTTAACAAATCGGGGTTTGATGTTGATTACTATGATATTCGCGATCAGCACGATTTACAGTTACTGGATAACAATGCGGCCAACAAAGACATTGCTATTTTAACCGCGGCGTCTTTGGGGCCGACGCGCTTATTGGATAATATTCATTTAAACGTATCTGATTAAAAGCCACGCATTAAACATTAAACGCGGCACTTCAAGCAGGCTTTAGATTATGCCTTTCACTGGGCTAATTTCATGAGAGAACTTATGAGCAAAGCAAGTACTTACCCAATCAACGAACACTTTAAGCAAAATGCGCATCTTAATCGTGATCAATACGATGCCATGTACCAGGCCTCGATCTCGCAACCGGATATGTTCTGGAATGTGCAGGCAAGAAACTTGCTATCGTGGGAAAAAACCTGGGACAGTGTATGCGAATACGATTTTCGTAAGGGTGAAGCCACTTGGTTTAAAGGTGCCAAGCTAAATGTAACCACCAACTGTATTGATCGTCATCTCGAAACGCGTGGCAATCAGACGGCCATTATCTGGGAGGGTGACGAGCCCGATCAACATAAATTAATCAGTTATTCTGA
>CBFHXO010000178.1:0-2027 GCA_965659815.1 Pseudomonadales bacterium | reverse complement strand
GAAACGCGTGGCAATCAGACGGCCATTATCTGGGAGGGTGACGAGCCCGATCAACATAAATTAATCAGTTATTCTGAATTACACGAAGCAGTGTGTCGGCTAGCTAATGCTCTTAAGCTGCGCGGTGTAAAAAAAGGTGATCGGGTATGTATTTATATGCCGATGATTCCCGAAGCCGCCTACGCAATGCTTGCCTGTGCGCGCATCGGCGCCATTCACTCGGTGGTATTTGGCGGCTTTTCACCAGATGCATTACGTGACCGCATACTCGACTCCGACTGCCAGACTGTTATTACAGCCGATGAAGGTGTTCGCGGTGGTAAAAAAATTCCGCTAAAAAACAATGTTGATGCAGCGGTTAACGACTGTCCGAATGTTCACACTGTGATGGTGGTTAAGCACACCCAGGGCGATATCGACTGGCACGATCGTGATGTTTGGTATCACGAGCTGGTTGAGGTGGCTGACACCCAGTGTGCGCCGGAGCTAATGGATAGCGAAGATCCACTATTTATTCTATATACATCAGGATCAACCGGTAAGCCAAAGGGGGTGCTGCACACCACTGGTGGCTATCTGTTAGGTTCGGCAATTACGCATAAATATGTTTTCGATTATCACGATGGTGATATTTACTGGTGTACTGCCGATGTTGGCTGGATCACCGGACACTCCTATATTGTTTACGGCCCACTGGCCAACGGTGCGACTACATTAATGTTTGAAGGTGTGCCTACTTACCCGACGGCAGCGCGATGCTGGGAAGTTTGTGATAAGCACAAGGTTAATATTTTTTACACTGCCCCCACAGCCTTGCGGGCATTAATGGGCATGGGCGATGATTACGTTAGCAGCACTTCGCGCAGTACAATAAGACTATTAGGCACGGTGGGTGAACCTATCAATCCAGAAGCCTGGGAGTGGTACTACAACACGGTTGGTGAATCGCGTTGCCCCATTGTTGACACCTGGTGGCAAACAGAGACTGGAGCGGCAATGATTTCGCCGTTGCCGGGCGCCATGGAATTAAAGCCTGGGTCGGCCACACTACCGTTTTTTGGTGTGCAACCTGTTCTATTAGACAATGAAGGCAATGAGATTTCTGGCGAAGGTGAAGGCAACCTCGCTATTCGTCAGTCGTGGCCCAGCCAGATTCGCTCGGTATATGGCGATCATCAGCGATTAATTGATACTTACTTTAGTACTTACCCGGGTTACTTTTTTACCGGTGACGGGGCGCGACGTGATGCCGATGGGTATTACTGGATTACTGGCCGGGTTGATGATGTTTTAAATGTTTCTGGTCATCGTTTGGGTACTGCGGAGGTTGAAAGTGCGTTGGTGTTGCATTCGAGCATTGCTGAAGCGGCGGTGGTTGGGTATCCGCATGATATCAAGGGTCAGGGGATTTATTGTTATGTGACACCAATGGCCGGGGCTGAGGTTTCGGATGAGTTAAAAGCGGAATTAGTGGCGCTGGTGGCGAAGGAGATTGGGGCGATTGCCAAGCCGGATATTATTCAGTGGGCACCGGGGTTGCCCAAGACGCGGTCGGGGAAAATTATGCGCAGGATTTTACGGAAGATTGCGGCGAATGAATTGGATAACCTCGGGGATACCAGTACGTTGGCTGATCCTGCGGTGGTGGATGGGTTGATTGAGGAGAGGGTTAATCGATAAAAGAGCTAGGGCTTGTATGGCTGGCTTTGTGGGGTTTTCTGCTATTTTTCTGGATTGCCTACAGCGTTGACTGCACCGGATGCCCTGCTGAGCAGTCGCTTTTCTTTTGGTTGGTGGCGGATTGAGGTTTTCTGCTATTTTTCTAATTTGTCTTTTAGTTGAATTGCGCTTTTCGCCCGCAGGCGAGTCACTTTTTTTTCAACAGCAAAAAAAAGTTAGCAAAAAAAATGCCGTAAACGACCCGACGTTTAATCCCGGAGAAAAGAAGTAAGTCACATTAGATAACAAAGTCGCCTAGTACTTACCACCGAACACTATTCAATATCTGACAACCCATTGGCTTTTCA
>CBFHXO010000177.1:0-3297 GCA_965659815.1 Pseudomonadales bacterium | reverse complement strand
GCCAGTACCACTAATACCAGCAACAGGCCGCCAATACCGTTGGTGCCAAGCGCATCAAGCCGGTCAACCAGGTCCTGGGATTCATCGGTCCATATCGCGATGTCAATGCCATCGGGTAATTCGTATTGAATATCCTCGACGTATTGCTTAACGGTTTCGGCAACGGTAATAACATCTTCATTGCCTATGCGTTTAACGCCAACCATTAACGCCGGCTGGCTGTTATAGGCGGCTTTAATATCGCTTTTGATAAAACCGTCGCGCACGGTGGCGATATCCTTTAGCCTGATATTCGACCCGTCCTGCTGGGTAATAACCACCAGATTTTCCAGCGCTTCGATATTGCGCGCCTGGCTAACGGTTCGGATAAGTACCTGTCCGTCGGCGGTATCAATTGAGCCTGCGGGCAGGTCCAGTGAATTGGCGCCAACGCGCCGGGCAATCGATTGCAGGTTAGTGCCATAGCGCCGCAGGGTGTTTTCGGATACTTCAATGCTAATTTCGTACGGCTTGGCGTAGTGAACCGATACCTGGGAGATGCCCGGAATATCGATTAAATCCAGCCGTACCTTTTCGGCCAGCCTTTTTAACGACACCTCATCGGTATCACCGTAAATAAACATTTGAATAACGTTGGTGAGTATGGTGACCAGCGATACGACCGGGTTTTCGGCTTCTTCAGGAAAGGTATCAATAGCATCGATTTTGCCTTTAACCTCGTTGAGCAGCAGGTTTTTTGCCGTGCCCTCGGCAACCTCGATGGTTACTTGGCAGCGATTTTCCGCCGCCAGCGCGGTAAGTTTTTTAATACCCGGTGTGCCGGTAACCGCTTCCTCAACCCGCGAGCACACGGTGAGCTCTACTTCTTCAGGTGAGGCGCCGGGGTAGGGTACGACAACATTAATAACATCGACTTCGATATTGGGGAATTCTTCGCGATGCAACTGCGGAAGTGCAATCAACCCGCCAAAAATCAATGACCACATTAGCAGGTTACTGGCTACGCGGTTGTGAACAAACCATCCAAGAATATTGCGCATTAGCGGCTAGTCCAGTACGCCAACGGCGCTGATCGCACGAGGCTTGGTGTCTGCCGCAGCGCTGTCAATGTTACTGGGTTTCACCTGCATGCCACTAACAATGATGCTTGGCGGTGATACGCAAAGCAGGTCGCCCGGCTTTAAGCCTGCGCCAACAATAACCTGTTCTTTATCGATGCGAATAACGTCTATCGACTGGTAATACAAACGGTTGTCGTCATCAAGCAGCAGTACGTGAGGCTTGTTGTTGGTATTGAGCAAGGCTGTGCGTGGAATAATGGCTACGTTGTCGAGGCTGCGGCCAGCTATCTCGGCCTGCACATATAAGCCCACGGTGAGTGGTGGTTTATCCTCAAGCTCCGGGTTTGCAACCACGGCAACCCCGTAAAATAAACGGGTGGCGGTATCGACTTCAGACTCAACCCGCTGCAGTTCACCCTCCCAGCTGTAAGCCACGCCGCCATAGCCGCTGGAAATTTTGACCTTAACCGACTGCTCGGGTGACAGCGTACCGCGCATTTGTTGCGGCCAGTTCAAATAGTTCAGGTCCTCATTGGCAATGGGCAAACGCACTTCGACAATTTCGTCGGCGTACAGCGTTGCGATCGGGCTACCTGCCGACACGTAGCCACCCTCATCAATCGATTCCTTTTGTACACGCCCGGAAAAGGGCGCCAGGACTTCGGTGCGTCGCAAATTCAGCCCCGCTTGCTCGAGGTCAGCTTTAGCCATGGCGGCAGACGCCTCTGCCAACTTAAATTGTTGATAGGCATCATCGAGCTTGGTTGGACTAATCAGTTTTTGTTTATAAAGATTTTGTTGGCGTCGATAGTTTTTATCGGCAATTTCGAGATCGACTTCGCTGCGCACGTTGGCAGCGGACGCCTGCTGCAAACGCAGTTCGTAATCGGTGGCATCAATGCGAATAAGCGGATCGTACTGGCCAAACTTACCGCCAGCGATTAAGGTTTCACTCACCCAGGTGACCCGCCCGGCAATTTCGCTGGCTAGTTCAATTTGCTTGTGCGGTTTTACCAGCCCCTGGGTTTTGACCGACAGCTTGGTCGATTGCAGTGCAATGGTCTGGACTGGCACGGTCGGTAAAACCTTAGCGGGGATGTTTTTTTCAATTGCCGGTTTATAGGAAACCAACGCGATGCTCAGCAACAGCGCTACCGCGACAACCAGCACAGGTGCCAATGTACGCCTATTGATATGTTGAATAAAGTGGGGCATGAAATTCTCTTTTGCTTATTTTGCGATAAGCTGGCCTGGCGACTGGGTAAATTAAATCCAATGCACTAATGAATAGCAGGAGGTGTCGAGCGATATCGCTGCCCGTGAACCGAAGTTACGTTAAAAGAGCTGATGTTGGATTTCCTGGCTGGGTTAGCAAGGTATTACCAGAGCGTTTAAAGTATCGCTATGTTAATACAAGTGGTTGACTTTCCTAAGTTTATGGGACATTTATAACATATTCGCGGTATCTTCAGTGTTACAAATTATAAACACATCTACCCAGTTGCAAACTAACGATCTTACTACGCTGAACGCCTCTGGCAGGTACTGGAGCCAGAGTGTCTTGAACGATAGCCATTTTTTAAGTTCAATCGCGTGCTTTGTGGGCTGGGAAGCGGTAATTTCTGTTTTATATTTGCAAATAAAGTGCTTAAAAAGAGTATGAAAACTAACACTCACAGGCCCTTCAGAAGTTTAACGCAGGACAAGTTAACCCCAAAAACCATGATATACAAAGCAAGGCCATAAACAGTGTTAATACGCTAGGATAGATTTCTTTTTCTCGAGGCGGGTTGTCGAGGCAATTATTGCAGTTGCTGTATTGACCTGGATGAAGAGTTCAAGCAATAACAAAAAGACGTGGCAATCGATTTATATAGATTCATCGAATAATAGCCGCGCAAAAACTGCAATTAAAGTAATAGTGTTTTTAACTGTTGCCAGCGGTTTTTACAATCGTCACACTGAGCAAATTCTCAATCTCAATAATTTGATCAGCTTGCCTGGGTCAGCTGATCGCTCTGCCGTTGTGTACGGCATTGGCGTTAGTATCAGTAATGGCTTATGCCGCCAATTGAATGGACGATGATGGCGACGGCTTTAGCAACTCCCCTGCATTCTGCAATGGTTCGGCACCTGAGCAAATTGCCTCGGTGCCAGTATTGCTCAGTAGTGATTTTGATGGCGATGGCTTCGATGATGCTATTGACTGCTGGCCGTAGTTTGCCAACTCTGCGTA
>CBFHXO010000176.1:0-3337 GCA_965659815.1 Pseudomonadales bacterium | reverse complement strand
TCATCAAAGGCCTTTGCCGCTAACGCGTTTACACTGTCGGCAGAACTCACATCGCAATAGGCACTATAAGCTTCTATGCCTTCTGCTTTTAAGGCTGCCTCAGTATCGGCCAACGCGGCTTTATCGACATCGGCCACCAGCACCCGACCACCAAGTGCACCAAGCGCAAATGCTATTGAGCGCCCCACTCCACTGGCGCCACCAGTAATGACCGCTAATTTATTTTCAAAATTCTGCATATTGTTTTTTTTACCTTGGTTAATCTTCAACGGCATTTCTCAATCCATTAACGGAAGCGCTGTATCCACCAACAGATAAAACCTTGTTTGAAAAAACCATGCTTACTCAATAAGCTTGAACAAAGTACAAATACGCCAATAATCGCCGGGCAGACCATGATCCAGAAAGACCCTTGGCAGGAAGCCTTCACAAACGTATACTGTAGTCTATTTTTAGAACCTGCCAATCGCAATAACTTTTTGACCGGCTAAGGAAAATGTAATGTCATACAAGCGGCAACTTGCTGCCCCGGCACCGCCTGTGGAGTCTCGACGCGAACTACGCAAGCGCGAACTTCGCACCCGCATTGCGGAGTCCGCCATGGCACTGTTTGCCGAGCAAGGTTTTGCCGAAACCACTATCGATGATATTTGCGAGGCAGCCGATGTCGCGCGTCGCACGCTGTACGCGTATTTCCCCACCAAGCACGATATTATTCGATCACTATGCCGATCGCTGGTCATTGATGAAACCATTAATACTATTGAAATGGCGGTAGAGCGCCATAGCGATATCCGCTCTCGCCTGCAGTTTTTATTTAGCCGCATCGATACCAATATGACAACAGCTGCTCCCTTGCAAAAAACGCTAGTTCAACAGCTGGTATCAGACCAAAGCGAATCTAACGAAAACAATGTGTTGTTGATTGGCGACTTAAAAGAGGCATTTTCCAGTCTGTTTTCCAGCGCCAGCGACAGCACGGGTTTAAACAAAACCATGAACCCATCGCTAAGCGCAGAAATATTAATAAGTATTATTAGCGCATTATCCGTGAACTGGATTAACGACGATAGCTATCCGCTTACCGAAAATCTTGCTGAAATTGAACGCTATATACTGAGCAACTTAAGTAGTTAACAACTTAAGTACTGAGCAACTCAAGTACTGAGCAAATTAAGTACCCGGCAACTTAAACAGTTAACATCGCGACTAATTTTTGCTTCATAGGCATAACCCAGTTTTCTTTAAGTGACGGCGATAACAATGCCGCTGCATCGAGCTCATCACAAAGCTTCATTTGATGCGCCAGGTCAAAAAAGTCCAGCTGCTTAATAATTTTCCCGCTGTGATCAAAATCCATAAACGAAACACCAGGTGTTTCATAGTAGCTGCCATCGCTGCGCTTACCCGGGCCGCGATTCATCCAGTGGGTAATACCCTGGCCCTGGTCATTCACGTAAGTGCTGATATAAGGAAACGTCCACTCCTCCCAACCGTAGGCCATATCCCTGCCGTAGTGGGTAGCCATAATTTCATCGACACCGCGCGCCTCAACCAACATGGTGCCAGCGTATTCGCAGGTGTAAACACAGCTATCAGCGTACATTTCCTTAACAAAAAAGGTCCAATCGTTAGACTGCTGCGCCTGCTGATGAAACTGAATCAACCTATCCATGCTATTGCGCGCTAAATTATCCTGCGAGTGTGTCATAACTAAAAATCCTCAATCGTTTCACCCGCAAAATCATACCATCCGAAAACTAAGGCTGCGGCGCTTTGAACCAAATGGTAATAGACGAATTTAAATCACCAGCCGTACACTGCTTGTAACAGCCTTTATCCCAACGAGGTCAAACGGTGAGCAAAACCAATAACCCTGTAAATGAACTGGTACATCATCAAGCCATCATTAATGGCATCAACATGCATTATGTTGAACAAGGTCAGGGGGTCCCGGTAATTCTTTGCCACGGGTTTCCGCATACATGGTACAGCTGGCACAAACAGATACCGGCACTGGCGCAGGCAGGTTATAGAGTGATCGCGCCCGATATGCGCGGTATGGGTGGCACCGAAGGCCCTGCGCAACCAGAGGCATATGGCCTGCCCGAAATTAATGGCGACTTAATGGGGTTGTTAGATCATATTGGCGAATCACAGGCCATTTTTGCCGGGCTGGATTTTGGCGCCTTTGCCATTTACGACCTGGCACTAATGCACCCAGAGCGGGTTGTGGCTGTCATTGGCCTGGAAAATCCCAGCGCGCCGCATAATCCTGCGGTACCACCGCTTGCCGAATACCAGGAAATGGCGAAAAACCATTTTTTGCATATTGAGTACTTTCGCGAACCGGATGCCGCCGACAAAGACCTGCACGCCAATACCCGCGAGTTTTTAACCCAGGTTTTTTATGCACTCAGTGGCGATTACGACTTTGGTCAGGTTATGGCGCACCCTCCCGGTATATCCTACCGCGAAGCATTGCCAAACCCTCCACCTCTACCCTGGAAGTGGCTAAAGGCGTCAGACATGGATGTTTATAGTCAAGCCTACGAGCAATCCGGCTTTACTGGCGGGCTTAACTGGTATCGGTCTATGGATATCAAGTGGCAGCAACGAAAAGCGTTAGAGGGCATGCAAAGCGCCGTACCCGCTTACTTTATTGGGAGTGAAAACGACGTTGATTTAGAGCACTTTCACGGCGATCACCCCATCGAGCAAATGCGAGCCCAATTCCCTGATTTAAAACGAATTCATATGATTCCTGAAGCAGGCCATATGTTGCAATTGGAGTGCCCCGAAAAAACCACGGATATAATGCTCGAGTATTTGGCGCAAATCACCGCCATCAAGTAAGCGAGTTGTCGTTATAAAGCATATTTATATTACCGGCAGGCACTATTTCATGCGGCTAAGGCACTGTTTATAATAAGCTTTCCCCTGAGCTCATGCGTTGTAGGCATGAGCTGGCCAAAAAAGTTCTGAACTACCCTTGACCTGTACAAAAAAGGGGCATAATGTGGTCCATCGTCATATAAGTTTAACAACGTCGTTCAATCGACAAATCTGACGTAAGTAACATTTTTTAAAAGCTTTTGATAGTCGATCACTTCGCTGAAAAATTTGACTGGAAAGTTAACCAACTTATAAATACAAAAATGAAAGAGCAATAATTAACTCTTCGAAGGAGAAGAAAACCATGAAACTGATCAAGAAAGCAGCTATAACAGCAGTTATGACTGCATCGGCTCTGGCATCATTCGCCACCCATGCACAACAGCAGACCTGTGACATCTCTAGTGCCGTTGTGACCCAATTATTTTCAACCACGTTCGAC
>CBFHXO010000175.1:0-3338 GCA_965659815.1 Pseudomonadales bacterium | reverse complement strand
TGAGGCAATGGAAAAAGTCGGTAAAGAAGGCGTTATTACCGTTGAAGAAGGTAGCGGCCTTGAGAACGAACTGGATGTGGTCGAAGGTATGCAGTTTGACCGCGGCTACCTGTCACCGTACTTTATCAACAACCAGGACAATATGAGCGTTGAGCTTGAAACGCCGTACATTTTGTTGGTTGATAAAAAAGTATCGAATATTCGCGAGTTATTGCCACTGCTTGAAAACGTTGCAAAATCCAGTCGTCCGCTGGTGATCATTGCTGAAGATGTCGAAGGTGAAGCCCTGGCAACACTGGTGGTTAACAATATGCGTGGCATCGTGAAAGTTGCTGCCTGTAAAGCACCGGGCTTTGGCGATCGCCGTAAGGCTATGCTTGAAGATATTGCTATTTTAACTGGCGGTACTGTTATTTCCGAAGAAGTGGGTCTGGATCTTGAAACTGCAACACTGGAGCACCTGGGTCAAGCCAAGCGTGTCACCATGAGCAAAGAAAACTCTACCATTATCGACGGTTCGGGTGATGCAGCCACAATCGAAGGCCGCGTGAACCAGATTCGAGCACAAATCGAAGAGACCAGCTCCGATTACGATCGTGAGAAACTGCAAGAGCGCGTAGCCAAATTGGCCGGCGGTGTTGCTGTGATTAAAGTGGGTGCCAGCACCGAGATCGAAATGAAAGAGAAAAAGGCGCGTGTTGAAGATGCCTTACACTCAACCCGTGCAGCGGTTGAAGAGGGCGTCGTGCCTGGTGGCGGTGTTGCATTAATTCGTGCGCTCCAAGCTATCGATGGTCTTGAAGGTGATAATGACGATCAAACCGTGGGTGTTAATCTTGCGCGCCGTGCAATGGAAGCACCTTTGCGCCAGATTGTTGCCAATGCTGGTGAAGAAGCATCGGTTGTGGTTAACGAAGTTAAGGGTAAATCAGGTAATGTGGGCTACAACGCGGCAAGCGGTGAATACGGCGATATGATTGCCATGGGTATTCTTGACCCAGCAAAAGTTACCCGCACGGCGTTGCAGTCAGCGGGTTCTGTTGCGGGCTTAATGATTACCACCGAAGCCATGGTTACCGATCAGCCCGAAGAGAAAGGGGCGGCCATGCCGGCAATGCCTGATATGGGCGGTATGGGTGGTATGGGCGGCATGATGTAAGCGCCGTACCCGTTCTCAAAAAAAAACCGGTGTTCAAAAAAACACCGGTTTTTTTTTGTCTGGCTAAATAACCAATCCAGTAGCGGGTTTGCCAATTTTCGCAAGCATTTTTTGCTGCTCAATAAGTTATTTAATTACCCTTATTCAACGGTTTAGGGATTTTAATCGCAAACAATTGTGCATAGAATATCGTTTGATGAACGGCGATCATCGCCATGGGGAAACCGGGCTGGCAGAACAAGATATAACCTTCGGGTGCACAGCAGACTTCCACTTCAAAGACTTAATACACTACTCATTATAGAAGGTACCGCTTTATGGACTTACAACTGATTGATTTTCTTCTGCGTTGGGGACACTTATTATTCGGTATTACCTGGATTGGTTTACTGTACTACTTTAACTTTATTCAGGGCGGCTATTTTAAGGCAGCCTCGCCAGAAGCACTGTCGGATGCCAAAGCCAAACTCGCACCGGAAGCGCTGTGGTGGTTCCGCTGGGGAGCAATGTTTACCTTTATTACTGGCGTGCTGTTGCTTGGCCTTATTCACGGTAAAGGATTATTAAACGACTACATCATCCTGAGTGCGCTAATGGGCACCTTTATGTTTCTCAACGTTTGGTTAATTATTTGGCCGAACCAGAAGATCGCGTTGGGTATGGTTGAAGGTGATGCTGCCGCCGCCGGTGCCAAAGCGCTGCTGGCATCACGCACTAATACTCTGTTCTCAGCACCAATGGCGTTCGGTATGCTGGGCTCATCGCACTTTGGCTATGGTACGGTAGCGACACCCGATGGTTCTACGGATTTATTAATTGGCGTAGCCATTGTCTTGTTGCTTGAAGCCAATGCCATTGCCGGTAAACTTGGGCCAATCGCTAGTGTTAAAGGTGTTATTCACTGCAGCCTTGCTTTAACCGCAATTATCTACGCGATTTTGCACTTTCTTTAACACCTAAAGCCTGGTGGCGTTTGGCAACTGTGCTGCCAGCATCGATAAAGGCGAGTAAAAGCAAGTAGAAGAGAAAAAGAGAGCGGAAACGCTCTCTTTTTTTACTGACTGAAAATGCTTTCTCGGTTAATCTTGTTGCTTATGCACCGGTTCACGACGTAGGCGCTATCTAGGCGCGACGATGAAATAGCCCGCATCGCCGGGTTATTACCGGTGGCAGAAATAGAATTAACAACAGCTAATCCTTTTAGGAAGATAATCCGCCATGGCAACGCGTGACCCACGCAGTAACAAAGACGATATTCCCAGTATCCCAACTTTGAAGCCTGCGCACGACGAAGTGCGTGGCAGGCGCATAAAAGCTCGCAGCAGTGCCAGTTCAAAGCCGCCTGCCAAGTCTGGCGGCGGTGGTGGCTTTTTTACCGGGTTGGCGTTTCTGATCGCGATAGCTGCCTGTGGTGCAGCTTATCACCTTTGGCAACAGCAGCAATTGGCGGTGCAACGCATCGCTGCGCTCGAAGCCCAATTAGCTAGTACCGGTGATGAAATGTCCCAATCGGATGCTGCGGTGCGTATTCGCTTAAAAGAGCTGGATAGCGAGGTGCGCAAGCTGTGGGATAACGTTTGGAAAAAAAGCAAGGCGACATTGGAGCAGCATGATAAAAACATCAAAAACCTGACCACTAAATCGCAGTCCTTAACTGCGTCAACCACAAAGGCAAACCAGCAAGTGAAGGAAATTAACGCTGAGCTCACTCGTTATGCCGCGGCTTTGGACGAGGTGAGTGAAGTGGCTGAAGAGGCGCAGGCAGATGCGCGTCAAGCCGCAGCGCTGCGTGAAAAGCTGCCGCAACTCACCAATAGGGTTGACGATCACGAACAACGCATTACAAATAATGAAGAGTGGGTTGAGTCGATCAATGCATTCAGACGCCAAGTTAACCAGCGCCTGAACGACAGAAGTCAGCCTGCATATGAAGCACCGCAATTGCAGTGATTACCAGTTTTTGAGGTTTATATGACGGTTATTGAGCAAGAAGATTTAATTACCAGTGTGGCCGATGCGCTGCAGTATATTTCCTATTACCACCCGCTGGATTTTATCGAGGCCGTTAACGAAGCCTACGAGCGTGAAGAGTCGAAAGCGGCAAAAGACGCAATGGCGCAAATATTGATTAACTCGCGTATGTGTGCCACTGGCCACCGACCCATTTGCCAGGATACGG
>CBFHXO010000174.1:1442-3446 GCA_965659815.1 Pseudomonadales bacterium | reverse complement strand
AACGCACAACGAGCCTAGCGCCAATTAACGTGACGCAAACACGTTAATTGTGACAAATTGAAACGGACAAGTTCCCAATAGTGGTTCACGACCCTACGTTCACTCATACGATCAGAAAGTCTAACTGGGTTTAAGCTGGGTAGATAGCGTGCATTCGGTTACTTTCTCTTATAGAAAAGCCAATCGCACTCAAGAACAATCCGTTTTACCCATCAACAGGGTTATACTGACAGTTGACTATTGCGAATCATAGCGAGATTAGTATTATGCTTACAGGACACGGCGACAGATTGTGGCTACAATTTGAGGCAAGTTGACTTGCGCCAGCCTGGCTTGAACAAACCTGCATAGCTCAACTGACTTAGACCCACCGACCTTAATCCAACTGATTTAAACCAACTGGATATACTATGACCACTGGATCCTGGGATCCCAGCACTCAAACTAGCTCAATCGATGTCAGCATTGACCCGGCGCTATTGAATCGTTTTATTGCACTGGTACAGGCTGATGCGATTGGCGATCTTAGCAGCAGTATGAGCGAAGAAGATAAACGGCAAAATTCATTGATGCAGGCCGATACTCCGAGCTGGCAAACAGCGCTGGCCGATCATAGCGACGAGCATCTAATTGCGTTGATCCGATTTTTTACTGTGGTTGAAATGCAATTACCGAATTGGGTGGGCGGCGCCAAGTCACCAGTGATTAGTATTAACAAATTGCTACGTTCACGCGGGCAAAAACTCGATCGAGATATGTTGCTTTGGATCAAAGCCAATAGCGATAATCGCTATATTCCCAATGGCTCGCCGCTGTGAAAACAATAATCCCTATTGCTTACGAGCGTTAAACTTTTCCATTTGTTCGGGCGTGGCTTCCAGCTGGTGCTTATCTTTCCAGTCAGTGTACGGCATACCGTAAACGCGCTCACGCGCAGTGTCCATTGCCACGCTTTCACCACGCTCTTCTGCGGCTGCCACATACCATTTGGATAAGCAGTTGCGGCAGAAGTTAGCCAGATTCATTAGATCGATATTTTGTACATCCGTGCGCGCATCCAAATGCGCCAGCAGGCGACGAAAAACCGCCGCCTCAATCTCGGTTTGCGTATTCGCATCGGGTAAACCCGGCAATTGGCGCGCTTTTTCGTTAACACTGTCGTTCATGGCCATGCCTGTGGTTTATAAAGACTGATAGTAGTCCATTAGAATTTGCGCTACTTCGGGGCGAGAAAACTCTGGTGGTGGTGCAATGCCATTGCCCAGCATCTCACGCACCTTGGTGCCCGACAGTAATACAAAGTCGTCTTTCTCGTGATCGGGCGCATCCTTCATCATCACCACCTTATTCAGTTTTTTCGAATAGGCGGTGTGATCGGCGCGATAAATCTCAATATCCAACGCATCGTCAGGCACTTTGTCATCAAAAATGGTTTGCGCATCAAAGGCACCGTAGTAATCGCCAACCCCAGCATGATCGCGCCCCACAATCAAATGGGTACAGCCACAGTTTTGACGGAATACGGCGTGCAATACGGCTTCGCGCGGCCCAGCATACAACATATCAAAGCCGTAGCCCGTAACCATTACCGAGTTAGGTGGAAAATACAGCTCGACCATTTTGCGAATTGAGGCATCGCGCACATCGGCGGGAATATCACCGGGTTTAAGCTTGCCCAGTAGCATATGCACTAAGCAGCCATCGGCGCCTAAATCTTCTAAAGCCATACGGCACAATTCTTCGTGCGCTCGGTGCATAGGGTTACGGGTTTGAAAGGCGACTGCTTGCTCCCAGCCCAGTGTTTCCATCTCAGCACGAATCTCAACTGCCGTGCGGTAAGTATCAGGAAAATCGCTTTGGAAATAGGAGTAATTTAAAACCTGTATAGGCCCCGACAACATAATATCGCCCTGCGACTTAAATGCCGCAACACCTGGATGATCGGCATCGAGTGTGCCGAATACCTGTTCTACCATGGTATCAATTTGTTCGGCAGAAACTTGC
>CBFHXO010000174.1:0-1433 GCA_965659815.1 Pseudomonadales bacterium | reverse complement strand
GCAACACCTGGATGATCGGCATCGAGTGTGCCGAATACCTGTTCTACCATGGTATCAATTTGTTCGGCAGAAACTTGTTCAATGGCATCGATCGTCATGACCGCCAACACAGGGTTACCGCTGACATTCGGATCCTTCAAAGCGATGCGCTGGCCAACTTCAAGCCCACGTGCATCGTTAACCAGGTTAACAATGGGCACCGGCCAAAACAAGCCACCGCTGGTGTGTAGATTCTCGGCAACGCTCAATGAATCGGCAAGGTTCATATAACCGGTTAATGGCGTAAAGTAACCCGCCGCCAACATCACTGCATTGGCCGCGGCCGCTGAGCTTACGGTGAGGCCAAACAAATCTTCGGCTTCGGCAGCCAGCGCAGCACGCTGTTGGTCATCTTCGACATACAATGGCATTAAGGTATCGGCGCCATGGGGCTTAATCATAGTTTTCTCCACGTTGGGATAAGGTAATTACTTAGCAGTACCGTTTAATATATCGTGGTATATGCCAAAGGATTTAGAACAGCGCTGTTCGCTACGCTAACCGCAATCTATTCGATAAGCTAGCCGGTAATAATGCCGCGGTCTTTCAATGCTGCCAGGAGAATATCGACCTCTTGTTCCAGTGACATTTCGGCGCTATTTAATGTAATCTCTGCGCGCTCCGGTGCTTCGTACGGATCATCGATACCGGTAAAGTTTTTAATTTCACCGGCCCTGGCCTTTTTATACAGGCCTTTAGGGTCGCGACTTTCTGCCACACCCAGCGGCACGTCAACATACACTTCAATAAAATCCATACCGGCCTCTTCGTGCAGTGCACGCACAGTATCGCGATCGGCCCGATAGGGGCTAACAAAGCTGGATAAAACAATCACACCGGTATCAACAAACAGCTTGGCAATTTCGCCAATGCGACGAATATTTTCGGTACGGTCTTCGGCTGAGAAACCCAGGTTTTTATTAATACCCAAGCGAACATTGTCGCCGTCGAGTCGGTAACTTAATCTGCCTGCTTCATACAAGGCGCCTTCAAGAGCTACGGCTACGGTACTTTTACCGCTGCCAGACAAACCGGTAAACCATAAAGTGGCGCCTTTTTGTCCGAGTATTTTTGCTCTATGCTCGCGAGTAATATCGCCTTCGTGCCAATGTACGTTTGTTGCCTTTTGCTCTGCCATAATATCGTCTCAGATTGAATTACTATTGTGTCGTTTGATGCGACAAAAACTGCCTACGGCATAAAAACTGCTGTTAAGAAAATACCGTATAAAAAAGATAGGTCATTGGGCGCAAGCTCAATTATGGCGATCGCTAAGCGACTGGCCATCGAGCAAACAGCGAATGACTCAGGATTTGAGGCGCGGTATTCTATTGGATTCTCAGGTAATTACAAATTGCAGCAGTGATCAACAAATTGAATCAATATAGACGAAA
>CBFHXO010000173.1:0-3487 GCA_965659815.1 Pseudomonadales bacterium | reverse complement strand
CATGCGCGACCGCCATCGGGTGAAATAGTAATGGCGCTGATATAATTGGGTACACCGCGACCCCCGCTAGGAGTATCGGGGCCTTGGTCTTTCGCTAGCGTGTGCACAGCGCTCACGCTAAAACTACTCGCATCAATTTCACGCACTTCGCCCTGCGACTGCGGCGCAATAAACCGCGTGACAAAAATACGGGTGCTATCGTGCGTTACCGCTATACCGCGTGGCGACGGCCCCACATCAACCGAGCGTAAAATGGTTTTGTTAGCTGCATCAATTTCTATTAGCTGCCCCGTGGCTTGCAAAGTCACATAAGCCACACTGCCCGAAGGCGCAAAACTAAGCCCATAGGGCGCACTTCCACGAGGCAGCGATAGCAGCTGAACCACACTGCCACTATCGCCATTGAGTACAGTAATGCTTGCATCGCCCTGGTTAACCACCCAGACCTCGCCGCCTGGCGACACCGCCAGCGTGCGCGGCCGATCACCCACGGCAATTTCATTGAGCCTGGCCAGTGCAATGGCATCACTTTGCGTCACACTATTGTTATCGGGATTGACATTCCAAATCTGGTCGCGGCCAGTATCGTAAACAATCGGGCTGGAGCGCGTGGGCGCAGACGGTGTTAGAGGCAGGTGAATGAGCTGCTGGTAGTTAACGCTGGTTTGCTGACCCTGCTGGTCGCGTACCGTTAATTGCACCGTGTAATGTCCTGGCCCGCTAAACGTATGCGTAACTGCCGACGAAGTAAGAAACGGTGTAGACCCGCTGCCATCATTAAAATCCCAGGCGTATTCCAGCACGCCATCGCCACCAGTAATATTGGCGATATCGATGTCGATGGATAGCGAATTGAGCCCAGGTGTCGCGGGCGTTAACTGCAACGACAATGCACCGCCCGAACCCGGTGATGCAAGGCCCGCAATTTCTTCAGCGCTAAGCAAGCGGTCGTATATTCGCACATCGTCGAGACCGCCATCGAGATTCCAATCGGCCGCGGTCATCTGTCCAAGGTGAATACTGCCGTTGATATTAAAGTCGTTAAGCGTGGTTGGGTCTTCGGTAACATCGATACCGTTATAGTAAAGCCGAACCGTGCCGGCTATGCGATCAACCACAGCGGCAACATGGTTCCACTGATCAAAAGCAAAAGTACCCTCGGGTGAATAGGCATGATCACCACTCACATCGTTGCCGGTTTCAAAAACGATACGACCGTTTTCAGTGTTATAGGAGTTAACAAAAAATCGAAAACCACTGGGAATTAACCCACCTTGCACATTAGCGGCAAAGGTTTGAATATTCTGGCTATTGCCATCGACCTTGGCCCACATTGCCAGCGTAAACCGTTCGGCCAGATTGAACGAGCCTACGTCAACATAGTCATTAACACCGTCCAGCGCCAGCGCCTGCCCACCGATCACAGAATCGGCGCCAAGCGTGGCGCCACCGAATAAGCTGCCATCGTGACCATTCCCGGTAACATCACTGGTCTGATTATTGGCGGCACTGTCCATTTCCCAGTGTGCGGTTAAACCAGGCGCAGCCTTGCCCGATGATGTTGTTGCGCTGGCTTGATTACTGTAGGCCGAACTACCGTTGTGGTTGCTGCTACGAACGCGGTAGCTATAAGTTGTGTCGGCAAGCAAGCCAGTATCACGATACAAACGCGTATCAGCCAATACGCTTGCCACCTGCACAAACGGCCCACCCACTTCGCTGCGCTCAATTATAAACTCGCTTTCATTATTGCTGTTGTCGGCCCAGACAAGATCAATGGCAGTGGCCGAAGGTGATGTTGCATTAAGCGCGCTGGGCGCAAGCGGTAGCTCAGGGTCGGCAAGCAGGGCAATATCAAATGGCGTAAGCAAACGATCGTAAATGCGCAGGTCGTCAATGCCGCCTAATAGTTCAAAAGCACCGAACATTCGCCCAAGTTCCAAAGGGCCATCGGTATTAAAGCTGCTTAGCGCTGTCGCATCGACAGTAAGGTCGACACCGTTATAGTAGATGCGCACCACTCCGGCGGTACGATTGACAGTGACTGCGACATGATTCCATTGATCAAAAACAAAAGTGCCTAGTGGGGTATAAGCCACATCACCCAAATTGCCGTTTTGTGTTTCAAATCGAATACTGCCATTGGTAGTTAAATATTCATTCACAAAAAACCGAAAGCCGTTGGCCAGCGCACCACCATTTGTATTAGCCACCAGCGTCTGTATATTGCTGTGCCCGGCATTCACTTTTGCCCACATCGCGACTGAAAATTCCGAACCGAGATTAATACTGCCGGCAGTGACATAATCGCCACTACCGTCTAGCGCCAATGCCTGGCTGCCCACGGCAGCATCAACCGAAAAGCTGGTATCGCCAACCAGGCTGGCCACCTGCCCCTGGCCCGAAACATCGGTAGTATCTCCGTTAAAAGGCCAATGCGCTTTAACATTATCGTTAGGCCCAGTGCCCGGCGTCGTGACCGATGCAGGGCTGGAAAACACTGAATTACCATCACCCTGGGCGCGAACGCGGTAGCTATAGTTGGTAAAGGGTGTTGGCGTAATGTCTGAATACGTTGTGTTATTCGCTGCAACCGTTGCCAACGGCAAAAACGGGCCGCTCGCGGTTTTGCGCTCAATAAGAAAAGCGGTTTCTGAAACCGAGTTATCCGACCAGATTAAATCCACTTGCGCATTGTTAACCGCACTGGCCGATAGCGCAGCTGGCGCTACGGGCGCACTTCCTGCAATCGTGGCCCCGGTGGAAAAACGGGTAAACGATTCTACCGTAACGGTATTACCCGCCAGGTCAGTTACGCCACCTACGGGAACCACGACTTCATAAGTGGTATTGGCAAGTAAAGGTTGATTCGGGGCAAAGTTGATTGTACCGGTTTGCGTTGTGTAACTGCCGGTGATCGCCGTACCACCCACTGGCCTGACAATAACGCTTGTCGAGTCCACCGAACGCGGGTCAATCTGGTCGCTAAGCGCAAGCCCAATCATGGTTGTGTTGGCAACCTGGGTTTCATTATCAACCGGTCGCACCGCGCTGACCAACAGGCCTTGAGTATCCGGTGCTGTGTCATGTGCCAGCAGGTAACCACCGGGTAAGGCCACATCCAGCACGCTGTTGCCAACAAAAACCAAATTGCCCATGGGCAGCGCAATTTCAGGGTCAGACAGCGGGCCACCGGGCAGCGGCGCGCTGGCCACCAGCTGCATTCGATTAATATCGATTTTCTGGTAAGTATCGTTACCAAGATTACCCAAATGAATGTATTCATCCTGCAGCATTGGGTAGCGCGGGCTACCACCGGGATGCATACTGCCCACGTGAACGATATTGCTCGGATCCGTCAAGTCGTAGATATGCAAGCCGCCGTCCTGGCCACCACTATACAGCCTGTTGCCATTAAGCAAGGATGTATAGGTATTGTCACCGGGCACACGCAAAACGTCGATCAACACAGGATTTACCGGGTCAC
>CBFHXO010000172.1:0-3608 GCA_965659815.1 Pseudomonadales bacterium | reverse complement strand
CAATACTGTTTAATGGGGTTAATAATTCATGCCCTGTATTGGCAATGATTTGTGACTTTACCTGGTTGGCTTCGATGGCACTTTTCTTTGCTAGTGATAGCTCAATATTTTCAATCTCACTTTCGCCCAATTGTTTTTCCAGTTTAATCACGCTAGCGTTATCAATATCGTGCTTTACGGGCAGCGTGCTAAAGGTCTTTGTTTTCATTAATGTCGTGTTTTTTAGCGTGATAACATCGTCAATCAGTGGGGCCAAAATGTCGATATTATTTTTGACGTTATCTTTGCCGTTATTATTAATGTTATCGCTTGGGTTGCGCAGCAGTTGTTGTATTTCATTTACTTCACGATAGAATTTGCGGTTATATACCAGTGCCGAAATTATTGACGCCAGCACGGCAAGCAGTGCAACGCCATAGCCGAGTAAATGCGAGCTGCGATACTCGACGCTGGCTAGTAGGTTGAGTTCGCCCATTGCTGTCGCCGCATTCTCATCGCCCGGTGCAAAGGCGTAAAAGCGACCGCTGGCCTGTATAAATTTTGAATTGCCAGTCGGTGGTGTGTTGCTATTTTGTTGCTGAAATACCCATTGCCGCCCCTGCCATTTAACGCTGATGCTGTGCAGCTTTTTACTGCTGTTAATACCGCTGAATAACTGGTTGAGCTTGGCTTCTGATAGCGGTGTAATTAAACCCAGTTGATAGGCGAGCTCATTTTTGTAACGGTCCAGCGCAGCGCTTTGCGCTTTTGGCGACAGATAAAACATTTCGAAACCGATTAGAAACGCCGTCATTGCCAGCAGTACCAGCTGGACAATTAAAAAGTCACGTACGCGATTGTTTAAATGCTGCATCGCTTTATCCATAAAATATCCTGCTTGCCCATATTGCGAGTTTATGTTGCAAGCGTGTAAAAGCTTGAGTTGGGATCGCTGTAATTGGCCGGCGCTTCCGTTACTATTGCGATTAGTCGCTGTCGCGCTCCCTGCTCATGAATAGGGCATAGCGACCGTGCGGGTTGAGCACCAAAGGACTTCCAAAATGTCATTTTCCAGCCACTACTGACGGTTGAATTTTGCTATTATATGCTGCTTTCTCCCGGTCGGTAGCTACTGTTTTAGTCTCGGTGAGACAATTATTTATCGCAAAGCGATTGCCGGGGATTATCGGAAATAGACAAAAATAGGCAGTAAGAGATACGTGACTTACCCCACCATTGAACAGTTTGTTGGCAATACGCCGCTGGTTCGCCTGCAGCGGCTGTACACTGGCCCCAACGATATCCTGTTAAAGCTCGAAGGCAATAATCCGGCCGGGTCGGTTAAGGACAGGCCTGCGGTCAATATGATAGCGCAGGCCGAGTTGCGCGGTGATATTTCCCCGGGTGATACACTCATTGAAGCCACTAGCGGCAATACCGGTATTGCATTGGCAATGGCAGCCGCTATTAAAGGCTATCGCATGGTATTGATAATGCCCGCGCATATGAGCCAGGAGCGAAAATCGGCAATGGCTGCCTACGGTGCCGAGCTAATTGAAGTCACCAGTGAAGAGGGCATGGAAGGCGCGCGCGACCTGGCGCTATTAATGCAATCGCGCGGTGAAGGTCGAGTGTTAGATCAATTTGCCAATGTCGATAACCCCGCTGCGCACTTTCGCAGCACCGGGCCGGAAATCTGGCAGCAAACTGGCGGCAAGATTACCCACTTTGTCAGCTCAATGGGCACCACCGGTACGATTATGGGCGTTTCTCGCTATCTTAAACAACAAAATCCCGCTATTGAAATTATTGGCCTGCAACCACAAGATGGCGCCAGTATTCCAGGTATCAGGCGCTGGCCCGAAGCCTATTTACCCAGTATTTACCAGCGCGAACAAGTCGATCGTGTGATTGATATCGACCAGCAGAATGCTCAGAACACCATGCGCGCATTGGCACGGCAAGAAGGGATATTTGCCGGTGTGTCATCGGGTGGGGCGGTTGCAGGTGCGCTGCAAATCGCGCAGACGTTGACCGACGCTGTTATCGTTGCCATCATTTGCGATCGTGGTGATCGCTATCTTTCTACCGGTGTCTTTGATCACAAATCAGGGTTGGATTAGTGAAAACTGGCTTAATCCATCGCGGCCTAATACTTATCTCAATAATGCTTATCTCAAATCACCAGTCTCTATAGCTAAAAAGTTATGGTTCAAGTCAGACAAACTTATCCTAAGTTAGCCAGCGGAGCACTCGATACCGATAGCTGGTTGATGTCTATGCCCGGCTTCGACAGCGATGACACTGCCAGGCGCATGGTTATTGCCGCTGAATTGGCAGCGACTGCGCAAGCCGACAACGCTGCAACGGCGGCAAATCACAGTTCTATTGGTTGTTTTGACGCAGGGCTTGAAATGGTTGGCATTCTTGCCGATCTGCATATGGATGAAGAAGTGCTGATTGCAGCAGTGATTTATCGCGCAGTACGCGAAAACCGGGTAAGTATTGAGGTGGTTGAATCCCGGCTGGGCGCTGAAGTTTCTGGCTTGGTGCAAGGTGTATTAAAAATGGCTGCCATCTCTACGCTGCGCACCGAAACTAGTCCGGTATTGGGGCAGGGCAATGCCCAGGTCGAAAATATTCGAAAAATGCTGGTGGCCATGGTAGACGATGTGCGCGTTGGCCTTATTAAACTGGCCGAACGCACCCAGGCCATTCGGGCAGTTAAAAACCACCCCGACCCCGAAAAGCAAATTCGCGTAGCCCGCGAGGTCTTTGATATTTATGCGCCGTTAGCGCATCGTCTTGGCATTGGTCAAATCAAATGGGAGTTGGAGGACGTATCGTTTCGCTATCTTGAACCCCAGGCCTACGGTTCGATTGCTAGTATGCTGGATGAAAAGCGCCTCGATAGAGAGCAGTATATTGGCCAGGTGATTACGCTGGTGGAAGAAAAACTCAAGCAAGCGGATATTGAAGCCACGGTGAGTGGTAGGGCCAAGCATATTTATAGTATTTGGCGCAAAATGCAGCGCAAAGGGGTTAGCTTTGACCAAGTTTACGATATCCGCGCGTTGCGAATTATGGTACCGCAATTAAAAGACTGTTACGCCAGCCTGGGTATTATTCATACCTTGTGGCGCAATATCCCGCGCGAGTTTGACGATTACATTGCCAACCCCAAAGACAATGGCTATCGCTCATTGCACACGGCGGTGATTGGGCCAGAGGCTAAAGTGCTGGAGGTGCAAATTCGTACTGAGGCCATGCACGAAGAATCGGAACTGGGGGTTTGTGCGCACTGGCTTTATAAAGGCACCGACACCAATGGCAATAACCAGGGCTATGAACAAAAAGTTGAGTGGTTACGACAAGTGCTCGAATGGCACGAGGAAACGGGTGGCACCGCCGATATCGCCGATCTTGCCGGTGAATTAACGCAAGACTTTGGTAAAGACCGTATTTATGTATTTACCCCCGAGGGGCATGTGGTCGATGTGCCCTTTGGTGCTACGCCGGTTGATTTTGCCTACCATATCCATACTGAAGTCGGGCACCGTTGCCGCGGTGCCAAGGTCGATGGCCGTATTGTGCCGCTGAGTACCGTATTGCGCAACGGCCAAAAAGTT
>CBFHXO010000171.1:0-3718 GCA_965659815.1 Pseudomonadales bacterium | reverse complement strand
AACGGCGGTACGTTTTTGTGCCCAATTTGTTTTATAAAGAGGTTTGGTTACTTTCTTTTACACAAGTAAAAGAAAGTAACTGGCCTTCAGGACAAAAACACCCTTCAAATTCACTTATACACTAAGAAAAGAACTACCAACTAGCCAACACGACTATGGTAAAAGATCAACTAAAAACAAAGCTCACCAGCCGACCCACAAAAAAATTATTTGTCTCTCAATTCAATTTTCAATATCTTCCCCGCTGCATTCAACGGCATCACCTCAATAAACTCAACACTCCTCGGCACTTTATAATTCGCCATATTCGCCCGACACCAATCAATCACCCCCTGCTCAGTCAAATCACTATCAGCCTGCTTAACAATAAACGCCTTAGCCACTTCCCCCATCCGCTCATCAGCAACACCAACAACCGCCGACTGAACAACACCAGCAATACTCGCCAAGCCATTCTCAATTTCCGCCGGGTAAACATTAAACCCACCCGAGATAATCATATCCTTCAATCGATCAGTAATACGCAAGTACCCCTGCGCATCCATCACACCAATATCACCCGTATGCAACCAACCATCGCGATCAATCGCCTCAGCCGTTGCCGCCTCATTGTTAAAGTAACCTTGCATCACGTTGTAACCACGCACACAAATCTCACCCGGCTCGCCGGTTTCTACCGCATTTCCCTCACCATCAACACATTTAACCTCAACCCCAGGCATCGCCCTACCCGATGTAGTCGAAATAATCTCTGCACTGTCCTCAGGCCGACAAATACTCACCACTCCACAGGTCTCAGTTAAACCATAAGCCGTTACCACGGTTTCAAAACCCAACTCATTCCACATCTGGTTAACCAGCTCAAGCGGCACCGCAGCAGCACCAGTTACCGCCAGCCGCAAACTCGATAAATCATAATCACCGCGTTTGGGATGCGATAGTAACGACTGATAAATGGTCGGCGGCCCAGGTAACATCGAAATTTTATCGCGCTCAATTTGCGCCAGCACTTCATCTAAATCAAAAGTCAGCACCGGTAAAATTTTTGCCCCCTGAATAATGGCCGCCAGCCAACCCGCCTTGTAACCAAAAGAATGAAAAAATGGATTAATAATTAAATAATTATCACTGGCCCGTAAACCTACCGTCTCGCTCCAGGTAATAAACGATTTGATATTCTGCCCATGCGCACTGATCACACCCTTGGGCTTGCCCGTAGTGCCCGAGGTAAACATAATATCCATGGTATCGTCGGCAGTAACCGCATCCGCTCGCTGCTGCGCATCAACTAACGGCACCTGCTCAGCCCTGCTAGTAAAATCAGGCCAACTCTCTATCGCCGCAACATCAGCCTCAGTTTGCCCCCTAAGTAAAACTGTTTTTTCCAGCGTTGGCATCATCTCGCCAGCTAACATAGCCGGATAATCAATACCCAAAAAGCCCGCCACACACAGCAATAACTTTGCACCACTGGCATTAATAATATATGCCGCCTCACTGCCTTTCATACGGGTATTTAATGGCACTAACACAGCACCGGCCGAATGCAGACCAATAGCCGCAATCACCCACTCAGAAATATTGGGTGCCCATATCGCCACCCTATCGCCCTTTTCAATACCTGCGGCCATAAATGCCCGACAAGCTTGCAGGCGAAGCGTGTTCAGCTCGTTAAAAGAAATCGATTGCTGCTGCTCAGCAATGGCAATATTGTTGCCATACTGCTCAGCGGCGGCCTGTACCAGTTGAGGAAGCGTTTGTTGTGAAAGGCTTTGCTGTGACACGGTTCTGATCTCGAATAGTTATGCCAGTGAAAATGCTTTATTGTTATAAAGCGTTGTTATTCAACGTTCGAGCCCGAGTGTATAACGAATAGCATATACGCCCAATGATCGAATCTGCCATTGGGCGTCATGAAATCTATAAATGCTGGTCAATCACCTGCTGCAGTTGCCCAGACGATGGCCGTTGCTGATAGTTTTCACCGGCATAAAATCAGACCAAAGTACCCGCCTTATCAATCAGTACCACCGCAGGATGCGGCACCTCATCATCTTTGCGTATACCGTATAAATCACTAATCGCTAAATCGCTATCACTGAGAAACACATAGGGCTGATCAAATTTACTGGCGGTTTTTTGCGAGGCCTCAGCATCGTCGGGACTGATAGCCAACAGCTGGATATTGTTTTCAGCCAAACTGAGAAATAGCTGAATGCTTTTTTCATTACCGATCTCCAACCATTGATTAGCCTAAAAACCAACCATTAGACAAGCAGAAACCAAGAACACAATTTAAATAAAAGATTCCAGCTTACCGCTACGAATAAGCAATTGTTTATCGGTTTTAGAAAGCTTTTTAACCGCGCTCTCGGCGCTACTGGCAACCGAGCGATTATCCATGGCCGCCTGAAAAACCAGCTTTAATGGCCCCTTGCCGCGCAGCGCCTTGGCCGCCTTGGGGCCACTGCTGCTATGCTCCTCAAAACGCCGCTTAACATCGGTGGTTATACCGGTATATAAACGACCATCGGCACACTCAACAATATACAAAAACCACGCTGGGGTTTTAGCTAGCGAATCATCTGCCACTGCTGGGTATCACCTTCGCCACGGCTCACCGCACGATTTTCTTCTTCAAGTTTAATTAAATGTGCCTGCAACGAAAGCTGGGCAAAACCGTGTAGCGAGGCATCAACATCGTCATAGACTTCGGGCACCAGCTGCTTGATTTCTATCGTTTGATGGGCAGAGAGTTTTTCAACCACCTTGGCCTCGCGACCCAGGCGATGCTCCACCAACCACTTTACCGTTTCCATCGGGTAGTCCATTAACTCGCCATGCGCTGGGCCAATTTTTTGTAACGGGTAGTTTTCTAGCAATTGCAGTGATTCGATATAGGCTTTCATATTGCCACCGGGTGGTACGATTACCACGGTAGAACCATTCATAATATGATCACCCGCCAGCAGCACACCCTCTTCTTCTAACAAAAAACATAAGTGGTTGCTGACATGACCGGGAGTATGAATTGCACGCAGCGTAAAATTATCGCCACAGATAACTTCATCGTGCTTCATATGCCAGTCGGGCGCGAAGGTCGCATCCTGAAACGCAATATCATCGGCCAGCATGCCCACTACCTGCGCGCCGGTAGCCTTGGCCAGCGGTACAACCGCCGGTGAGTGATCAGGATGGGTATGGGTTGCGACGATCCATTTAATTTTATCGCCTACACCGTCGAGAATCGCATCGATATGCGACTGCTCCATTGGGCCGGGGTCAACCACCGCGACTTGCTCTTCACCCAAAATATAAGTATTGGTACCCGCATCAGTCATTGGACCGGGGTTGGGCGCGGTAATGCGCCGCAATCGTTCGCTTAGGCGTACAATTTCGCCATACTTTAAAGTTTCGGCATACTTGATTTCAGACATTATCAAACCTGGGTTAAATACAGTTTTCGATTGTGACTGCAGGGTCAACGTCGGCGTCGTAATCGACACCGTCCATTTCAAAACCAAACAGTTTCATAAACTCTTGCTGGTAGCCGGCAAAATCCGAAATCGACATTAAGTTATCCGAGTCAACCTGCCCCCATAACTCTTCGACTGCTTGTTGTACGTGATCGGTCAGTTCTTTTCTATCGGCGCGCAATCTGCCCTCATCATCCATAAAGGGTTCTGCGCCATAAAGACTTTCTTTAAACAAGCCGTAA
>CBFHXO010000170.1:0-3724 GCA_965659815.1 Pseudomonadales bacterium | reverse complement strand
GCCTGGGTTAGGGTAGTTTGATGATGGTCTAATTCTGCCGTTGGCGGTTCGAATTTGCACAACAGGCCCACGCTCAACAAACAGACCAACCAGTTGGTTAACTTCTTGTAGCGACCCGCCGCCATTACCGCGAAGATCAATAATAATGCCTTCGACGTTTTCCGCTTCGAGTTCAGCAATTAGCTTTTTTACATCCCGGGTTGTGCTGCGGTAATCTTTATCGCCTTTTCGTGATGCGGCAAAGTCATGATAAAAGGTTGGAATCTCAATAACCCCAACCTTGTGCAGCTCGTCCTGGTGATAAATATCCAGTACTTCTTTTTGCGCCGCTTGCTCCTCAAGTTTAACGGTGTTTCTAACAATTTTTATGAGTTTGGTTTCGTCGGGGTTGGGTGAGACCTCAGATAACACCTCAAGCACAACGGTAGTATCTTTTTTTCCACGAATCAGCTCAACAACTTCATCGAGGCGCCAGCCAATCACATCAACCCGTTCGCTCTTATTGCCCTGGCCAACTGCAATAATTTTATCTGCCGGTTTTAACTCGCCCTGTTTATCGGCCGGACCGGCGGGAATTAAACGTTCAACCACCGTGTGGTCACCGTCGCGTCGCAATACCGCGCCGATGCCCTCAAGCGACAGGCGCATATTGATGGAGAAGTTCTCCGACGTGCGTGGCGACAGGTAATTGGTGTGCGGGTCGTACAGCTCGGTGAGTGAGTTAATATACAGTTGAAAAACATCTTCGTGATTCAGTTGTTTGATGCGTTTTAACTGGTTTTTGTAACGCTTTGCTAATGTTTCAACAATGGCTTTGGGTTCTTTGTCGGCAAGCTTTAAACCCAGCACCGCATTCTTAAGCGACTTACGCGCTCGGTTAGCTAACTCAGCGTCATCTTTGGCCCAGGGCTGTGTGTCGGGCTCCAGCGAAATACTTTCGTCTAGCGAAAAGTCCAATGCCTCAATACGCTGGGGCAGGTTCGTTACCAGTTGATCTAAATGGCTCGCAATCTTATCGCGGTAGCGATTAAATATTTCAAAGCTGGGCGTCAGGTTGCCGCGTCGAATACCATCGTCCAGTAGCAGCCGGTACTGCTCGAATTCGTCAATATCCTGTTGCGTAAAATAAGCTTTTGCAGGGTCCAGTCGCTTCAGGTAATTATCGAATAGCGCCGATGATAGCTCGTCATTGAATGCACGCTTTTTATAATGTCTGCGTTGCAGTTTAGAGAGGATTTCGTCGGCGGCTCTCACCAGCTCCATATTCGGTTGAATAGCCTCCAGTTCAGTTTTGTCCTGCGCGGGTTTTTGCTCTGTTGCACTACTTAGTGCATAGAGTGGAACGCTGGCAAAACTAAGGCTAGAGCAAAGTAGCAGTTGGATGACACGGCTTTTTATCGACATAGAATAGGTTTCAACTTCTTTGGTTTTTAATATCAGCTTAATATGCGGGTTATCGGGCTTGCTTGCCATCTTTTATCCGGTCTTGTGTATTGGATTGTTGTAACGCCTAGTTGTTCAATAGTGTAATTGTTTCATGCTGTTTTTGCTCAATAACGTATTTGCGTTGATTCTGGATCACCCACGTTGACAGCGTAACATGCAATAAATACCGGGTCAGTGCAAGATTATTGCCGTGGCATGTGATTGCCCAGTCGCGATGATAGGCGCATCGATATAAGCCTAGTTATTGATTTAGACATATGCGCCACGATTAATGTTAATGCCCGCCTAACAAGTTTAGCGTATTGTCTATACAATGTGAGGAGATACGACAATCTAAGCAAGGAAAACGATGATCGCAGTTAAGCACTCTGCGTGTGGCCAAACCGTCATACTGCATGTCAAATTCAAGCCTGTGCTAATAGCGAGTTGAAAGACTGGTCCATCAATCTGAGAAAAATAACCCTTTATGCGTTACTTATTGATCTTTTTTATCCTGATGCCCATTGTCGAAATGTGGTTATTAATCGAGGTGGGGCAGCAAATTGGTGCACCGCTAACCATTGCTGCCGTCGTTGCCACCGCCGCGCTGGGGGTTTATTGGCTAAAGCAACAGGGTGTATCTACGCTGACTCGCCTCAACCAGCGTATGCAGTCGGGTGAGATACCTGCCCAGGAGTTGGCTGAGGGCGTTATGCTGGCTATTGCAGGCGCGCTGCTGTTAACTCCCGGTTTCGCCACCGATGCGCTGGGTTTTGCGTGTCTGTTTCCGATAAGCCGTCAGTGGATGGCGAAACGCCTTTTCCGCTTTATTCAAGCTAATATGCAGATGAATATCCCAATGAATAGCGCTGGCGGTCGTGCATCTGCACGATATTCGTCCTATTCCGGTGGGGGTACTCATTCGCATACACCGCGGCAGGATAGCCGTGATGCGGCGCATGCGACTACCCATACAACGACTCACACAACGATCGACGGTGAGTTCTCAGTCGAGAATCCTGACCATCCGTTAATTGATCTCGAGTCCACTCCCGACAAGAACCGCGACTGATCACCGGCTTGAATTTTTACCTCGGGTAAATCGCTAAAAAAGTTTTATCGCTGCGCCTTGAATTGTTCCCAAATGCCCTCATCTAGCCCTCGCTTGGTAAAATTGCGCCAAATTTCAAGCATTTGATCGCTTTATAGGCTTGACGCGACCAGTTTCGTTCTTACAATTAGCACTCTCTTGGGGAGAGTGCTAATAGGTCGATTTGGCCGCCCCTGCAGTTTTGCTGTGTTAACGCGTTTTTAACCCCTCCGGGTCGCTATGATCCGGTATATCAATATCAAAATCAGGAGACTGAGCAAGATGAAAATTCGTCCCTTACACGATCGTGTTGTCGTTCGTCGCAAGGAGGAAGAAGCAACCTCTGCTGGTGGTATCGTGCTACCAGGTTCTGCTAAAGAAAAACCCAATCAAGGTGAAGTTGTCGCGGTAGGCAATGGCAAAGTCCTCGAAAACGGTGATGTACGCGCGCTGGACGTTAAAGTTGGAGATGTCGTGGTATTCGGCAAGTACGCCGGCAGCGACACCATTGATGTCGAAGGTGAAGAGCTCGTTATTTTGAGCGAATCCGATATTAAGGCAATTGTTGAGTAAGGCCTACAGGCGCTCGGCAATGGCGTAAACAAAATTATTTTCCCAGTTAACATTATTAGAGATTAAGGTAATTCATCATGGCTGCTAAAGACGTGAAATTTGGCGATGCGGCGCGAGCGAAGATGCTCGACGGCGTAAACATCCTGGCGGATGCGGTTAAAACCACCCTTGGCCCAAAAGGTCGAAATGTAGTATTAGATAAAGCATTCGGTGCACCCACGGTAACAAAAGATGGTGTATCAGTTGCGAAAGAAATTGAGCTTGAAGACAAGTTCGAAAACATGGGCGCACAAATGTTAAAAGAAGTCGCGTCGCAAGCCTCAGATGTCGCCGGTGACGGTACGACCACTGCAACGGTATTGGCGCAGGCCATCGTTAACGAAGGCTTAAAAGCGGTTGCTGCGGGCATGAACCCAATGGACCTTAAGCGCGGTATCGACAAAGCGGTTGGTGCAGCCGTTGAAGAAGTTAAAAAGTTGGCAACGCCTTGTGCCGATGGCAACGCCATTGCACAGGTGGGTACGATTTCTGCCAACAGCGATTCGCACGTAGGTGAAATCATTGCTGAGGCAATGGAAAAAGTCGGTAAAGAAGGCGTTATTACCGTTGAAGAAGGTAGCGGCCTTGAGAACGAAC
>CBFHXO010000169.1:0-4084 GCA_965659815.1 Pseudomonadales bacterium | reverse complement strand
TACGTTTTTGTGCTTTTCTTTGGTTACTTTCTTTTACACAAGTAAAAGAAAGTGACTGGCCTTCAGGACAAAAACACTGTTGAAATTAACTGACACACTAAGAAAAGTAGTACCAACCAGACAACCAAAAAAAAATAAATTTCCTAGGAATAAGCCGCCGCCCCAATCAACCCCGGCTGCAACTCAGTAATCAACTTAGTCGGTATCGCCTTATTATACTCCGACATCACCCCTTTACTCTCAAACCGCTTCCTAAAATCACTGGCCAGCAAAAAGTCGGCAAACTTCGGCAGTATCCCCCCAGCAAGAATCACCCCTCCCTGTGCCCCAGTACACAAGGCCTGATCACCGGCGGCGCTGCCTAACAAAGTACAAAACGCCTGCATCGCCTCAAAACAGTAACGATCATTGTCCGTCTTTATATCACCACACCCAGTGTTCTGAATCTCCGGCGCAGTTAAGGTGCTATCATTCATCTCCCCACCATTAATCGCAACAATGGCTTCGTATAAACGCTCAATACCCGCACCACAAACAAAAAACTCCCGATTAATCCTAACACCCTTGGCACGCCAGTAATCAAAAATCGCAAGCTCCTTGTTGCTGCGCGCACTTATGGCCGCATGACCTCCCTCGGTGGGTATGACCTTGTAGCTGCGATTAGCGCTACTGCCTAAAGGCACCAGCACAGCTGCGCCCAAACCCGTACCAGGCCCAAATAAGGCAATAGGCGCACCCTCTGCCGACGCGGCATTTGCCTGCGTGGTATCTCCAATGGCAATCATTTGTGAGTCCTGCAAATGCGGCACCGCATAAGCGATGGCTGCAAAATCATTTATTAACCACGAGTGCTCAATACCCAAAATTTTATTTAAATCATCACCAGAAATTTCCCAGTCGTAATTGGTCATCTTGACCCGGTTATTGAAAATCGGGCCGGCAATTGCAAAACAACAAGATTTAATCGCAGCCGCTTGCGGCTTGTTCGACAAATAATGGGTAATCAAATGCTTGAGATCTTCGTAATCGCGCAGGCTGAATTGCTCAATATCACTAAGCTCAATCGCACCATGATTTTCAAGATCGGCACTGTCACAAATCGCAAAACGAATATTGGTGCCACCCAAATCGGCAACCAGTCTTGGAAATAGGGCATCAGAATGAGACATACTATCGAGACTCTTGTCAGTGTTTAGTCAGTTGTTGTTTATGCTTCCCAGTGCTGGAATACCGTGGCACCTTGCTCTGCACCACAGACCTTGTCGCGCATAAAGCCAAAGATTTCACGGCCAGTACCAAACGCAGATCCAGTAGGGTCAAACGAGGCCAATGAGCGCTGCTCCCATTCAGCAGCGTCAACCAGTGCTACCAGCTCGCCTGTATTCGCATCAAGCCGGATACGGTCACCATTGCGTACTTTGGCAAGTTCGCCGCCACAGGCGGCTTCTGGTGTCATATGAATGGCGGCGGGCACCTTGCCCGATGCGCCGGACATTCGTCCATCGGTAACCAGTGCAACAGCAAAACCCTTGTCCTGCAAAATGCCCAAAAACGGCGTCATCTTGTGCAGCTCAGGCATTCCGTTAGCCTGTGGCCCCTGAAAGCGCACTACAGCAACAACGTCTTTATTCATCTCGCCATTATCAAATGCAGCGGCCAATGCCTGCTGACTATCAAATACCATGGCAGGTGCTTCAATAACACGATGAGCTTCGGCAACAGCCGATACTTTTATTACCGAGCGCCCCAGATTACCGCTTAACAGACGAATACCACCGTCAGACTGGAATGGGGCAGCAGCCGTGGTCACCACATCCGGGTCGCCGCTGGCAGTATTGATATCTTTCCAAACCACTTTTTCATCAACCAATTCCGGGCGCTGGGTATAGTGCTGTAAACCTTCACCCCAAATCGTTTTTACATCACCATGTAAAAGCCCGGCAGTTAATAATTCACGAATCACAAACTCACTGCCACCGGCTTCGTGAAAATGATTCACATCGGCACTGCCATTGGGGTATACACGAGTTAGCAACGGCGTTATAGCCGATAGGTCCGAGAAGTCTTCCCAGTCAATAATAATGCCGGCCGCACGCGCAATGGCCACCCAGTGTATGGTGTGGTTAGTGCTGCCGCCGGTGGCCATTAAGCCTACTAACGCGTTAACAATGGTGCGCTCATCAACCACCTCAGAAACCGGTGTATATTGTTTGCCAAGGTCAGAGATTTTGCAGGCGCGCTCGGCAGCGGCTTCTATCAGGCCTTGTCGAAGATCAGCCGTTGGCGTGATAAATGCCGAGCCGGGAACATGCAGGCCCATAACCTCCATTAACATCTGGTTGCTGTTTGCCGTGCCATAAAACGTGCAGGTGCCGGCACTGTGATATGCCTTGGACTCGGCCAGTAAGAGTTCATCTTCGCCCACTTCACCGGCGGCAAACTGCTGGCGCACTTTGGCTTTTTCACTGTTCGACAAACCCGAACGCATTGGGCCTGCTGGCACCATCACCAGCGGTAAATGACCAAAGCTAAGAGCGCCAATTAATAATCCGGGCACAATTTTGTCGCAAACACCCAAGGCAATAACCGAATCAAACATATTGTGGCTAAGCGCAACGGCAGTTGCAGTCGCTATCACATCGCGGCTAAACAGGCTAAGCTCCATACCTGCGGTGCCTTGCGTAACACCATCGCACATGGCGGGTACGCCGCCAGCAAACTGTGCAGTGCAACCCATATTATGCGCCGCTTGCCTAATAACCTCAGGGTATTCGGCAAACGGTTGGTGCGCCGACAGCATATCGTTATAGGCACTCACAATGCCGATATTGGGCGAGTTTTCGAGTCGCATGGTTTGCTTGTCATCGCTGCTACAGGCGGCAAATCCATGGGCTAAATTACTGCAGCCCAGCGCGCCGCGCTGCGGGCCATTATCGCGCATGGCCTGGCAGCGGGCCAGGTAAGCGGCCCGAGATGCTTTTGAGCGCTCAATAATGCGTTGGGTAACTTTTTCAACTGTGGGGTTCATGCGTAGGGGACCGTATTAGTAGTTTATCGACTGCGACAGAGGTTTAGGCTGCCCAGTATATGTCAACTGCTCGCGTTAATTGCGCAAGCGTTTGATGAATGGGCAGTGCAATCGCATTGTCATTGTCATTGTCAATTCCATTGCCATCTGCCAGACCGTGTTCCAGCACCTGTTTTTTATCTTCACCGGTAATATGCAAATAGATTTGCCCGGCGGCGGCAACCGGTGGAAAGCTTAAAGTGATTCTTGGCATAGGCTGGGAAGCAGGGTGAGTGGCAATGCTTGCACTGCTCGCTTGCGGGTCCAGCGCAGCCGGTGTTTCGGCAGCATCGGGAAACCACGAAGCCGTATGCCCATCGGGACCCATACCTAAAATCACCACATCAAACGGCTGTTTGATATCGTTGGCAAGCTTGGCATTGTAGTCGCTAACACCGCCTTTGACATCGGCAGCCTTCGATTTCATACCAATAAAACGTGCCGCTTTAGCGCGGTTGATAAGCAGGCATTCGGCTAGCATCTTTTGATTGCTTTGGTCGCTATCGACTTCAACCCAGCGCTCATCAACCAGCGTAATATCAATAGCAGCCCAGTTAAGCTCAGTCTGGCTAAGCAGTGCAAACAAGGCTTTGGGTGTGGAGCCACCGGATACGGCAATACTGGCGCGACCGTGGGTTTCCAGTGCCTGTGATAAATTGGCCGCAATTGACGCTGCCAGCGCCTGCTCAAGCGCGGCTTTGCTGTCAAAAGGGATAAACCTGTGTGCTGCTAGGGTGTTTTCAATGGTCATAGTTCTACTATTGATTTCGTTTGAGGGTAAATAAGGCGATTGCCTAAACCAATTGCTTAAATCAATTGCTTAAAGCAATCGCTTAAAACAATGCTATTGTGTGCGGCTTTGTTAAGCCGCTATCGTAAGTGCTTTACTATCCAAGGCACAGATTTATGAGATAAATCGTTTTATGTTGCGGTAGTTTGTCTTAAAAACCGTAGTATAAACATTATATTAACTCACTTTCACCCTTATAATGACCGGCTTTGCAACTGTGCTCAAAC
>CBFHXO010000168.1:0-4181 GCA_965659815.1 Pseudomonadales bacterium | reverse complement strand
AAGCGGCGAGCGTGTCGTACGAGAGCGTGTCTCTTGCATCATTTATTGCATAACCTAGCCCACTGGTAACCCCAAGGTATTCAGCGGGAACCAGAACCACCCAGGCGACACCCACGGCAAGTCGTATACCGGCTACCACGTCCATCATAATGGCCGGTAAAATAATACGGCTTAACATTTGCGGTCCTGTTGCGCCCAAGTTGCGTGCAACCTTGAACCAATTTGGATCGATTTTTTTAACCCCGTTAGCCGTTGAGAACAAAATTGGCCAGACTGCCGCCATCACAATAAGGAAGATGATAGCGCCATCCCAGCTATCAAAAGCAAGCACTGCGATGGGCATCCACGCCAGCGGGCTAATCATCCTGATCAACTGAAACGGCATATTGGCAATTTTCATTGCCGTGGCAACATAGCCAATCAGCACACCCACCGGCACCCCAATCACAATTCCCCAGAACAGACCAACGAGAATGCGATAAAGACTCGAACTAACGGTTTTAATCAAATCACCCGACACTACCAAATCATACAATGCGGCAAATGCTGACTTGGGCGCAAAATCCGAGAACGCAGACATATCGGGATCACTGGCAATCAAATAGCCACCGAACCACCACAGCGCCAACAGGATTGAACAGCCGAGTAAGGGATACATCAGCCTATTGCTGATCGAGGCTAGCGTTTTAACAATACTAAACCCGGCTTTTGCGCACTCAGGCGCAGGGGTACTTGCAACGGTCATAAACTGATCATCTCTTCACGGTCAAAAGGATTGGCAGCATTAAACCCGGGCGCTTCTTTCCAACCCTGATGTTTTTCCATGGCCGCCTTGACGAATTGATAGTCGACCAAGTCATCAACGACAAAGTTCGGATCCAGATCAGCTAAAAAGGTTGCATCACCACCGACCAAGGTATTTTTTAATTCGTCGACAATCAATCGGGTCGCCGATGGGAAAGGCCAGGGTTGGAAATCAATTCGACCGCTATCCCAAGCAGGGTTTTTAATCGCATCAGGCTCCGCATAGCTGGCCTCGTCGTAAAGCGTCATTGCTCGCTCAACCACATTAGCCTTCATTGGCAAATAGCCTTTGCCATCTTTCGATAGCATGGCAGCAACCTCTGCTTTATTCTGCTGCGAATAAACCTGCGCTTTCACAATGGCATTCATCACCTTTTGCGTCCACACAGGGTTGGCCTTCACTTTGTCTTCATTCATACAAACGACACAGCAGGGATGATTGCGCCAAATATCACCGGTAAAGCGCAGCATTTTACCGCCGGCGAGCAATTCGCCCGCTGCGTTAAATGGCTCTGCAACGATAAACGCATCGATTTTTTTCGCAGCTAATGCAGGCGGCATATCCGGCGGTGGCATAATCTGTAAATTCACCTCATTGGCTGCCAGCTCATCACCATAGCCCTTGATCACAGGAACCAGGCCCACATTGCGCAAGGCCATTTGCAAAACAATGTTGTGCATGGAGTACCAATAGGGAACCGCGACTTGCTTGCCGCCCAATTCCGAAAAGCTCGACACACCGGTATGCTTACCGACCACCAGTCCGGATCCGTTAAGGTGTGCCCAAGACATAATTTTGACTGGGAACCCATTGTTATAACGCATCCATATTGGAATTGGCTTGAGAAAGTGAACCAAATTAAATTTACCGGCCGCAAAGCCCTCAATCAACGGCGACCAACCACGTATTAGTGTTGGCTTCTCCGCCTTAATACCCTCCTCTTCAAAAAAGCCCATGGCATGAGCCACTAACAGTACTGTGGCGTCGGTTATTGGTAAGTACCCTATCCTGAGCACCTCATCTTCAGGCGGCTGAATATTGGCCCAGGAAGCGGCACTCCCGGTTAAGCCAAAAGTCGCGGCAAGACCACCCATAGCCAACGAATCCATCATAAAATCACGGCGATTCATCTCATATTTTTGCAAATACGCCAAGTCCTCCGGGCATATCTCATGGTCGTTATTGGTATCGACGGGAACATTCGAGGGAGTTAATTTTTTCATTTCACTATCCTTTAAAGCTGAACTATTAAAAGCGGGGTTCGATGACTTAAAAGCTATGCTGCCACGGTCTGTTTCCCTAGCGGCTTGGTTTTTTCGTTATCCTTGTTTTTTGTATCAGTGAACATATTCATCAGCTGCTCACGCAACTGCTGAAACTTATGGTCCATGTGACGGCGTGGCCATGGCAGGTCTACCTTGAGTTCGCTGACAATCTGCCCAGGATTTTGCGCCATAATCATCACTCTATCCGCCATTGTGATGGCCTCATCAATATCGTGAGTGACAGTCACCATGGTGATGTTCAATGCCTTACAGATCGAAGGCACCTCCTCTTGCAAGGCGCTTCGTGTAAATGCATCAAGCGCTGAAAAAGGCTCATCCAACAGCAATATGTCCGGTTCGGTCGCCAGCGATCGTGCCAGCGCCACACGTTGCTGCTGTCCACCAGATAGGCTCTGTACATTAGCATTTTCTTTATCGCCCAACCCAACCATGTCCAGCAGCGCTGAAGCCTTACGGATTGCCTCTTTGCGAGGCAATCCTGCAAATAACAAACCCAGCGCTGCGTTTTCCTTCACCGTCATCCACGGATACAAGGAAGCCTCCTGAAACACCATGTTCCACTTGGCGCTTGGCTTGCGAACCTGGTTACCATTGATGCGGACACAACCCTCGCTAGGGGTAAGCAGCCCAGCAATCATATGAAGCAACGTGGATTTGCCACAGCCGCTGCGCCCGATAAGCGTACATATCTCACCAGGCTCTATGACGTTATCAATCTCTCGCAGTGTATAGTCGCTCGCAGATGCATAGCGATGTGAAATGTAGTCTAAGGTTACTCTGGCGCCCATTTTGTTCTCTTTTGGCTTGGTCGATGCGGCGATCACTTGGCCGATTTTCGTGGTTGATATACGGAAGCTTTGCAACTAACAGGCCATAAAAAGATTTCGCAGGTAAATCAGGAGCTTGGAAAAATAACGTTGCCAGAAGAAAATCATAATTGGCACGACTCGGTGCAGCAATGTATGACATTGACAAGTTGTCGCACAATTTTGCGCAAAGGAATTTTAAAGGCAGCCGTAAGACATTGACGTTGTCAGACCGGGCTTTTCACAGCGAGGAGAGGTACACTTTCCTTGTCTTATCGTGTTCCTTGTCTTACCTTCGGAGTATCATGCGAATCAATCAGGCCTGGCGCTGTTTTTTATTATTCGGTTTCGCCGCCAACCAATCATTACTGGCCGACACGGTCGTCGTCGAGACGACTGCATTGGGAGGTGTCTATTACATAAATGGCGAATATCGTGCGAACATCACGTTGCAACCTGGCAACACTTATTTATTTGAAGGCTACTCTGCCTGGCATCCGCTTAGCCTATCGCGTACGCCTGACGGTAAGTGGCAAAACGGTGGGAATTACGAACATGGAGTGATTAAAACCGACACCAGCCTAAGCATTGAAATCACTGAGCAAACACCGGATCTGTTTTACTTTTGCGACAATCACGCAAACATGGGTGCTGCGATTTATATTAGCAAGAGCGAAACGCCCACCAGCGGAGAATAACAGGCAAGTGCGTAAACATGTTATAAAGCGCGAATCGCAACCGGAATATTACCCATATGCGGCATTCCGGTAATCGGGTCGTAATCTACTTCGGTGCGAATGAGCCTACCAGTATTGCTGCCTAATTCGCGGTAGCGATGATCTTCTTCAACCAAACCACCAAAAGCATGCGCCATGGCAACCACGCCAGGTAGCAATGTTGCATCTGCCTCTACGATTGCCGGAATCGCATCGTGCGCTGTTGCAAGCTCAACGTAATCACCCTCATTAATTCCCAGCGTCTGCAAATCATTAGGATGCATCCATAACGGGTTCCATGGTTTATCGCCAGTAAGCTTTTTAATTGATCTCCCTGCCGAGTTCATAAAATTATTATGCCGGCGGGGAATATACCTAAAAGGATACTGCGGCGTATTGCGTTGCGCTTGGTAATCCTGCGCAAACACCTCTGCCAGCTGCTGCATCATAAAATCGTTAGCCAATGCCAGCTTAGCATCGCAATCAGGATCTTTTTCGGCAACCATAACATCGCCTTCAAACACTTTACCGTGCGGGAAGCTCTTAACCTCTTCTAAAGGTATACGTG
>CBFHXO010000167.1:0-4198 GCA_965659815.1 Pseudomonadales bacterium | reverse complement strand
CCAGCTGTTGCTGACGCAAAAACTGCGGCTTACTTTCGGTCTGCTCTGCTAGCGCTCTGGCCATGTCGCAGTGCAGACGCGCAAAATACAGCGACTGATTAACCTTGCCAAAGCTACTGCCCGAATCGCCTCGCCCGCTCATTGCGCCGCGCTACTTATCGGTATCCGAAGACTTTTTCGCCGCTTTACTTTTGGCTTTAGCCTTGGCTGGTGCCTTTTTTGCCGCCGCTTTTTTGGCAGCCTTTTTAGCAGGCTTTTTGGCGGTTTTTTTCGCCGCCTTTTCGGTAATTACCCATTTGCCATCGACGTAGTCGGCGCGCCAACCGGTAGCCTTACCATCGACCTCGGTCATCAGGTATTGCTCTTTGGTTTTGCGCTGGTAACGAACCTGTACGCGATTACCGTCAGTGTCTACAACCGGCCCCTCCATCAAAAAATGATACTTGGGGTCAATTTCGGCTTTGTGCGGCAATATCTCATCGACAAACGGTGCGCGGGTTTCGCGATTTTTAGGAAACTGGCTGGCGGCTAAAAAGATACCGGCTGCACCATCGCGAAGAATATAGGTATCTTCAACTTTGACACAGGCCAGCTCTGGCATGGGTACCGGGTCCATTTTTGGTGGCGCGGCTTCGCCGTTACGCAATAGCTTGCGGGTGTTTTTACACTCATCACCTGTACAGCCAAAGTACTTGCCAAAGCGCCCCGATTTTAATTGCATTTCGGCGCTGCATTTATCGCATTCGATAATAGGGCCTTCGTAGCCCTTTATTTTAAACTGCCCTGCTTCAATTTCGTAACCGTCGCAATCGGGGTTATTACCGCAAACATGAATCTTGCGGTTCTCGTCAATTAAATAGCTATCCATTGCCGTATTACATTTTTTGCAGCGATGCTTGTTAATCAATAAACGCGATTCGGCTTCATCATCGTCGTTGGCGCTAACCACTTCATCACCCGAAATCAGGTTTATGGTTTCTTTACAGCGCTCTTTCGGTGGCAAGGCGTAACCCGAACAACCTAAAAACACACCGGTACTCGCCGTACGCAATTGCATTGGTCGTTCACAGGCAACACATTTAACATCTTCAGTGGTAGTGGGCTCGTTTTGGCGCATGCCACCTTCATCGACGGCGCTTTGCGCAGTGACAAGCTTAAGGCTGAAATCCTTATAGAATTCATCTAAAACTTTTTGCCAGTTTTTGCCGCCCTCGGCAATTTCATCGAGCTTTTCTTCCATCTCGGCGGTAAAGCCGTAATCCATTAGGTCTTCAAAACTCTCATTTAATCGCTCGGTCACAATATCGCCCATTTTCTCAGCGTAAAAGCGACGATTTTCTACCCGTACATAACCACGGTCCTGGATGGTTGAAATAATCGATGCATACGTTGAGGGGCGACCAATGCCGCGCTTTTCCAACTCTTTAACCAGGCTGGCCTCTGAATAGCGTGGCGTGGGTTTGGTAAAGTGCTGGCTTGGATCTAACTGTTTTAACTTGAGCGCATCGCCTGGCTGGAAGTCAGGGAGAACGCGATCTTCTTCTTTTTTCGCCATCGGTGGTTGCACGCGAGTAAAGCCATCAAAGCGAATCACCCGACCGCGCGTACGCAACTCGTAGTCTCCCGCCTCAACCACTAAACTGGTGCTGGTAAATTCGGCCTTAGTCATCTGACAGGCAACAAACTGACGCCAGATCAGTTCGTATAAGCGCACACCATCGGGGTCAATGCCTTTAATATCGCTGGGCATGACATTAACATCAGAGGGTCGAATCGCCTCGTGCGCCTCTTGCGCGCCCTCTTTACTGCTATAGCGAATGGGGTTATCGGGTAAATACTTATCGCCGTATTTGCCCTGGATATAATCGCGACAAGAGGCCACCGCATCGGCACTTAAGTTAGTCGAATCGGTACGCATGTAGGTGATGTAGCCAGCCTCATACAAACGCTGGGCCATCATCATGGTTTTTTTAACGCCGTAACTCAGGCGCGTACTGGCCGCCTGTTGCAATGTCGACGTAATGTACGGTGCACCTGGTTTTGTGGTGGTCGGTTTGTCTTCGCGTTTGGCAACCAGGTAGTTGGCAGCCTTAAGCGCGGCCAGCGCCTGGTCGGTTTGCTCTTTGCTGGTAGGACGGAATTTTTCTCCCTGACCATCGGCATTAACGCGGGTGACCTGCATACGCACATCGCCGGGCTTGCCGGTCAAGTCGGCGTATACTTCCCAATACTCTTCGGGAATAAAAGCGCGAATTTCTCGCTCGCGCTCGGCAACCAGTTTAACCGCAACCGATTGCACACGGCCTGCCGATAAGCCCCTGGCCACTTTTGACCACAGCAGCGGCGATACCATAAAGCCAACCACGCGATCGAGAAAACGTCGCGTTTGCTGCGCATGCACGCGGTTCATATCGAGCTCACCCGGATGCTCAAACGCCTCCTGGATTGCCTTTTTAGTGATTTCGTTAAACACCACGCGTTGAAAGCGAGAGTCGTCACCGCCCATAATTTCGCGCAAGTGCCAGGCAATGGCCTCTCCCTCGCGGTCCAAATCCGTTGCCAGCACAATAGAGTCAGCGTCTTTCGCCAGCCGCCTTAGTTCGTCGACCACTTTCTCTTTGCCCGGCAAAATTTGGTAATTAGGTTTCCAGCCCTTGTCGGGGTTAATCCCCATTCTGGCAACCAGCTGCTCTTTGGACTTTTTCAATTTATGCGCAGCTTTTTTCGCTGGCGTCATTTTGCGGGTTTTGGCCGCCTCGGCTGCCCGGGCTTTGGGGTCTACCGGTTTACCACTGCCACTCACAGGCAAGTCACGCACGTGACCTACGCTGGACTTGACCACAAAGTCTTTGCCCAGATACTTGTTAATTGTCTTGGCTTTAGCCGGCGACTCTACAATAACCAGTGACTTACCCATTGAAAAATATGCTTTCCTGTAGTTTGTGTTCGCCTGTTGAGGTTTGGCTGACCATTGCGAATGCCAGACACCCAGCCTGATGTAAAACCAACAGCCTTGTACGGCGGTTTCAAACAGTGTAGCTCATGCCGCTGAACCTCATCGGCAGATCAATTATCAACCAGTTAGCGCCCATTCAGTTTATTAACCACTGATGCTAGCCCGATAATTGGAACACCACTGTTCAAAAGGGCGACATATATAAGGAAGGAATACCCGTCGGTCAAGCAATTCGTGAATTTATTTTTCCCAAACATGGGCTAGCTTCCACAATTTTGACACCTATTGGTGCATTGAAACTCCGAGAATAAACACGCTCAAGGCCGCTGCTACATGATTCATTGGCTTTACTATGCTGAACTTAAAGGCCGCAAAACAGCTTAGTTGTAGATAGCTGGTTGGCAACCACTAACACCTAGGTTTGCAGTCGCTAACCTGATGTTTGTAGTCGCTAACCGAGAATGCATTGATTCTAACGATCCTCATAAATAGATCTCAATAACAAGCCTCACATACAACGACTGCCAAAAACAGCACTTTCACCGATGACGTTGGCTGCTATAAGCACTCAGGCGACTAGTATGGGCTAAACCAGACAGTGTTTTTGTTGCACGACGTAAGGCCAAAATAAATAGACCATTGCTGTGCCGAATAAATTCACTGGCAAACTCAACAGCACAAAAAGCAAAAACCGTTTATCACTTGCATACGTAAATTTAAAAAAAGTGCTAACATAGTTACGCATCTTTTAGCGGCGAAACAAGACGCACAGCAACAAACGAAACCCAATTTTTAACGTCAGTTGTTAAGAATCAATCAATGCCAATAAAGCTAAGCAAGCATTTTTTAAACCTGATGATTTCTGCTAAGCTCATCGCTCGTAAGCCTGGCAAAAACAAACCGTTGGCTGGGTCGTCGCTTTTTGCTGGGCGGACTATCTCAACCACTGCTTTAGTATTCGCGCTGCATACTGCTGCGCTGGCAGGGGTTGACAGCCCTGAGCGCATAGAAAGCTCTGAGCCAGGCACAACATCAGCCCCACCGCTGGCACCCGTCATTCAAGACCACCCGAAACTAGCGCAATGGCGCGAGCAATATCGGCAAGCAAATAACCAGCTGGATAAATCGCAGTTTGAACAGTACCGAAAAACCCGTGCCAAGCTTAACGACTATCCTTTGGCCGCGCATCTCGACTACCGCTACCATAGAAAGTTTATATCCAAACTCACGCCGCAAACCCTG
>CBFHXO010000166.1:0-4227 GCA_965659815.1 Pseudomonadales bacterium | reverse complement strand
CCATCCACTCACCTTGATAATCTGTTTTTCGCCATTCACAATGATGCGCTGTTCACCGTTAAGCTCGAGGCGACCGAAGCTATCGATCCCGGTAACCGACACGGTCATGGTTGCTTTTAAATTTCCTGATCGACGCGTAGATTCACCGTTGTCGCGATTCAGACCTAAGCCAAGACTACCGGAGTCGCTATCGGTATTGAGTTGCGCATTAGCCGACAAGCGATAGTCGCGACTCGCGGCGTTATCACTGCCACTGCTGGCCTGCGAAGATTCGATGATGAATAGCGTGACGGAATCGCCTATCTGCATAGCTCGCTTATCGCTAACAAACGATTTAAATGCCTCTTCCTTAAATAAGTCCTCGGCAAGTGCTCGATTGCTAATCAAGGTGAACAATGCGCTAATTGCGATCAATAACACCTTTGCGAGTTGTCTTGTTGTCATAGTTGTCATAGCTGTCCTAGTGAAACCTTAAATAAACCTATTTATTGGTAAAATCATTTAAATCGCTGACGGTAAACGGCGTCTTGAGAACAAGGGTGTCGCTTATCAATACTTCGCCATGCTTAATAACCCTGGCATTGAACATATTCTCAGAGCTTAGCGACTGCAGCGGAATCACATCGTTGACGTAGGCCTTTTTTAACGCTTTCGCTTTGCTACGGATCTCTATCGCACCAACCTTTGATATCACGGAAACATACTGGCCAAAATCCACAGCGGGAATACGCTCTACCCTTTTAGCGTTAATCACGTCACCCGCCTTGACCGCATGCAATAAGCGGTATTGTGTTGATGGCTTATCGCGAGAGGTATGCGATAAAGTTTCACCCTCACTGCTCGACAGGCTACGCCACTGCATTGCAGTACGATCTTCTGCCAATTCGGTTTTTGCAGACATAGCCTGACGTGCGGTTAATACCCACTGTTCACCTTTGACCTTAAACCAGAGCGGTTGCCGTCGCGACGTCTTACCGGTGTGCGCATCTCGCGACTCAGCCCACACCACCACGCGCTGCGATAATCGCGCTAGATGGCTTACATCAATATGCCAAGTACCCTGCTCACCTGCACGTTGCATAGGTTTTTTATTCGCGGCATAAGTAAACTCAACATCACGGTATCGCTGCGGCCATTTTTCTTCTATCGCTTGATATAGCGCGCGTTTAGCCTCCACAATCAGCTTTTCCATTGTCGCCGAGCTGGTCTTGCCTCGAACAATAATCCGCTCGGGACCGAGAACCTTAAATCCATGCTGTTGCAAAGTGCTGTTTGCTTGTAATGCCGCTTTTATGCTTGATTTAGCTACACTGTTGGCGTTATCAGCCAGCGGAATATCGACCGACACATCAGCTAGTTGCTGTCGAATCGCTCGGTCTGCGACCACGCGTGCGAGCCGAGTTAGAGGAATCGTAGTGATTCCGTCCGTTTGACGTGGCTGTGTCTGCACTTGTGATGCTGTTGCGTTATCAGTAATAGCATTGTCGCTGGTCATCGCGATACTCGGGTAGAGAATCAAGGAAATCGATTCAGCCGCCCGCAGTGTTGCGCAAGGCAACACTGCAGCAAAAAATCCAATGATTAACCAGTGACGTCTCATTACGATCTCAAGTTATTATTAATGCGTAGCATTTCGTCTGTTGCCCGAATCACCTGCGAGTTCACTTCATAAGCGCGCTGGGTAATTACCAAGTTCATCATTTCTTCCACCAGATTGACGTTTGAACCTTCCAAAAAGCCCTGGGCTAATTCGCCTGTACCATTTTCACCTGGCACTGTAAAAATCGGCGCACCGGTTTTTTCATTGGCAATATAAAGGTTGTCACCAATGGCTTCTAAACTTGTAGGGTTGATAAAATCAACTAACTCAATGCGTCCGATTTGCAGAAATTGATCGGAGCCGTCGATGCGAACCGATACATCACCATTGCCTTTAATTTGAATATCTGTTGCGTCCGGCGGAACTTGTATATTGGCCGATAGGCGTTGACCGTTTAAAGTCGCAAGATAGCCGTCACCGTCTATTTTTAGCCCGCCGTTGCGTGTAAAACCAAAGTCCCCATTGCCTAAATCAACCTCCAAAAAACCTGCGCCTCTAATTGCCAAATCCAATGGATTGTCAGTCGCGCGCAAATCACCAACACTGAAGTCTTTGGTGATGCTTGCAACACCTGCGCCCATACCCATACGCATACTGTTGTTTTGCAAATCAGCGGCGCTGCTGGTCGATAAGGCGTCGCGATACATCAAATCGTCAAAGCTTACCGTACTACGCTTAAACGCTGTGGTATTCATATTGGCGAGATTATTTGACAGCGTATCGAGCTGTGTTTGCTCTGCATGCATGCCGGTCGCGGCGATATAGAGTGCTTCTAACATATTCTTGTCCTCTTTTTATTCCGTGGCCTTACTACAGGTCACCCAGTACATTAATTGCGTTATCCAGCATAGTGTCGTAACCACGCAAGATCTGATGTGTGGTTTCAAAATGCCGGGATATTTCGATCATACGCACCATTTCTTCCATAGTGTTCACGTTGGATGTTTCGGTATAGCCTTGCATCAATGCAGCCGACGCTGAATTCACTGCCGTTTTATCGAGAGAGCCACCACCCACTACACTAAAGAACCCTTTACCGTTATATTGAAGGTTGGCGTAATCCTTGACATCAACAATACTGATTCGATTAATTGCTTCGTCGCCTTGAGTGACGATGCCTTTGTCATCGATTGAAAAAGGCTCGTTGGCAAGAAATACTTCACCACTTTCGCCCATTACAACTTCTCCTGTCACAAGTGCTAAACGGCCCTGCTCGTCAATTCGGGTTTGTCCCTTTCGTGTCAGTGCCTCGCCTTGTTCGGTTTTTACCAAAATGAACCCTTTGCCTTTAATAGCTAAGTCGAAAGCACTACCAGTAAACTTTAACGTGCCTTGCTGCATATCGCGCTGAATATCGATCACCGGCAGTCGACCAGAACTGCTTTCACTAATCTGCCCTTGCCCTAAAACTTCACTAAATTGCTGGGTAACCGGCACTTCGCGCTTATAGCCTTGAGTGGTGATATTGGCCAGATTTTGTGAAATAGAACGCATCTGCTCGAGATCGTTATTAAGCGCATGGCCCAATGCGGTGATTGCGTCAGCCATTAGACTGCCCCCCCTTGCGGTTGATTGCCGATTGTGACTTTGGACGGCGAAGCGCTGGCTTGTGGCTGGCGCGCGGCGCGGTTTAAACGATCCTGTTCGATAATGCTCTTATCAATTTGAATGACCTCGTAAGAGGCGATATTGATTGCTTTCGGAATTTCAGACATCGACAGCACGGATAGATGGGGTATTGTGCGATCAAAAAGTTTTTTCAAGTGCCGTCTTAATGTCGGCGAGCAAATCAGTACCGGCTGGAGATTTTCTAACAACATTTTTTCACATGCCTTACCCAAGCCTTGCGTCAATTGCTCTGAGCTACGCGGGTCCACTAAAAGACTTACACCGGACTCAGTACTACGCAACCCCGACAACAAATTGTGCTCGAGCCCTGAGTCGAGACTCAAAACTTTTAAATCACCTTCAGGACTCAGTAGATTTTCACAAATAGCGCGCCCCAAAGTCTGACGCACCGCTTCGGCTAGCTCTTCAGTGTCTTTTGTGCGCTTACCGTGGTCTACCAGTGCTTCTAGAATTAAACTGACATTACGAATAGAGACCTTTTCTTCGAGTAGTCGCTGTAGGACTTTTTGTACTTCCGTGAGCGACATTACATTGGGAACCAATTCATCATAGAGACTGGGCTGATTCTCACGCACGCGCTTTACGACTTGTTCGGTTTCAACCCGACTCAGCATCTCTTGCGCGTGACGGCGAATAATTTCACTGAAATGAGTAAACATCACAGTGATTGGGTCAACCACGGTATAACCACCCTCTTTCGCTTCACCGCTTAAATGTTTTTCAATCCAAATGGCCGGCAAACCATAGCTAGGATCGGTGGTGTCGCGCCCGTCAATTTTGATTGCGCGCTTAGATGCGCTAATGGCCATCACCAGGTCTGGATAGCTTTCTCCCTCGGCGACACGTGCATCATAAATACTGATTTGGTAGCTATTGGCATTGAGCTTGTTGTCGTCAACTAAGCGTACCGATGGAAAAACAAATCCCATATCAAACGCGTATTGCTTGCGAAAAATCTTGATTTTTTCCATAAACAAACCGTCTTGCGCGCCTACTGC
>CBFHXO010000165.1:627-4227 GCA_965659815.1 Pseudomonadales bacterium | reverse complement strand
AGCGTGTTTTGCTGTAAAATCTTGCCCACCGAGATATTCCACTGTCTCATTCGAATCTATACCATAAACATCAATCCTGATCGGCGCAGCAACCCCAACTGCTGGCTTGTTGGAAGTATGAATACCAAGAGTGCCAGGCCGCCCGGTAAATTCTGACGCCAACTGTACATCTATCGCAATCGGTGGCGCCTGCCTCCATGAAACCGCACCTGCCTTTCCCCACATATGTGATTTTGCGACTACACCATCGCTAAGCTTGACACTCATGTTGATATCGCCGGTACCGGCATAATTGGGCACCGGCGAAATAGACGTGACGAGAATCGCTGCCGGTGCCGCCATCAACGATGACACACCTACAACGTGCATAAAAAAAACCAGCGCCATATCACGAAATAGCGGCATACTTGTACGCACTCTAATTTCTATACTTCATAGTCAAAGGCTTATTGAATAATACCTCGGGTATCAATCAACACTTTTTCCTTTAACTCCGACGCTTTCATCGCCTTAAATTGCTTGTGGTCGACGAGTAACAATACAATATCCGACTCTTTGATCGCCTGCTCGTAACCACACAACTCGAAATCACTACTCTGCGTTAAATTCGGCTCACAGATCAACAGCTCACCTATATTGAGAGACCGTAGTTTCCTGACGATTTCTGCAGCCGGCGACTCCCTTAGGTCATCCACATCAGCTTTAAAAGCCAGTCCTAAACAGGCAATTTTGGGGGTTTTAAATTTCTCTGCACATTTCACTACCCGCTCAATGACCCAATTAGGCTTGTCGTCGTTAACATCGCGTGCAGTTTTGATCAGCCGTGAATACTCAGGCGAACGATCGACAATAAACCATGGATCTACTGCAATACAGTGCCCGCCCACACCAGGACCAGGCTGCAAAATATTCACCCTGGGATGACGGTTAGCCAGCGCAATAACCTCCCAGGTATTAATCGATTCGGTTTCGCAAATCATCGACAGCTCATTGGCAAAAGCAATTTGTACATCGCGCGAGGAATTTTCTGTCAGCTTAACCATTTCTGCCGTTTTGGCCGTCGTCGGCAATACTGCACCACGAACAAAGCGTTCATAAAAATCGACCGTGATCTGAGTAGAGGCCTCGTTAATGCCGCCGACAACACGGTCATTTTCAACCAACTCAATTAAAATCCGACCTGGCAATACCCGCTCGGGGCAGTGCGCGATATGTACGGTTTCACCTACCGCATGACCATCGCACTTTAAAATCTCAGCTACGACTTCATCGGTGGTCCCCACCGGACTGGTTGATTCGAGTATCACCAAATTGCCAGGCTTAACAAAGGGGGATATTTTTTTAGTTGCAGCCTCAATATAAGACAGGTCGGGCTGCTTGCCAGAGATATGGTCGGGGCCGCCATCTTTAAACGGTGTAGGCACAGCAATAATAAATACATCGGCCTCAACCGGATCGAGACTGGCAGAGAGGTTGCCAGAATTAACCGCCGACTTAACCAGAATATCAAGATCAGGCTCAACAATATGAATTTCACCTTTATTAATGGTATCGACCACTTTTTGCGATACATCAATACCGGTCACAGTAAAACCCTTGGTCGCTAATAGCGATGCTGTGGGCAGACCAATATAACCCAGACCCATCACACAAATTTTTTGAAATTCACTTACGCTTTTCATAACACCAATCAACCATTTATAACAACCAACTGTTTATATTTTTCTTAACTGAATTAATCGCAGTAAATTCAAACTTGATAGTATTCACGATACCAGTCAACAAAATTCTTAACCCCAATCTCAACCGTAGTTTCAGGCTTATACCCAACGTCGCGGACCAGATCATCGACATTGGCAAAGGTGTCAGGCACATCACCCGGCTGTAATGGCAGTAAATTTTTAATTGCCTGCTTACCCAGATTTTGTTCTAGCACTTCTATATATCGCGATAGCTTGACCGGGCTATTGCTACCAATATTGTAAATACGGTACCGCACATTTGAACTTGCAGGGTCGGGATTATCACTATCCCAGCTCTCGCTAGCGGTGGCCACCTGGTCTAGCGAGCGAATAATACCTTCAACGATATCGTCTATATAGGTAAAGTCGCGCGTGTGATTACCGTGGTTAAACACGTTAATTGGCTCACCGGCCAGTATGTTTTTGGTAAATAGAAATAGCGCCATGTCAGGCCTGCCCCACGGCCCGTACACCGTAAAAAACCGCAGTCCAGTACAGGGTACGTTAAAGAGGTAGGCGTAGTTATGCGCCATTAATTCATTGGCTTTTTTAGTGGCGGCGTAAAGACTGACTGGATGGTCAACATTGTCGTGAACGGAGAATGGCATTTTGGTATTAGAACCGTAGACCGAGCTGGTTGATGCAAACACCAAATGCTCAACCTCGTTATAGCGACAACCTTCGAGAATATTTAACGTGCCATGCATATTTGCATCGATATAGGCGCGGGGATTTTCCAACGAGTAGCGCACACCCGCTTGCGCTGCCAGGTGAACTATACGCTGCGGTTGTTCACGCTTGAACAACTCAGCCATACCGCTAACATCTTCAATGTCCAGACGCACATCTGTGAAATCGCCATAGGCTTTAAGACGCTCTAAACGCGCGTACTTTAAATTAACGTCGTAGTAGTCGTTGACATTATCAACACCAACCACCTGATCGCCACGCTCCAGCAATCGCAGCGCCAATGCCGAGCCAATAAATCCTGCCGTTCCTGTTACTAAAACCTTCATTTGTCAATTCAACCGATTAATAACTGATTAACGCCCAACGGCATCGTAGACAAAACCCTGCGCTTCTACTAAGTCGCGTTCGTAGACATTACGCAAATCGATAAACGCATTACCACGCATCGCCTGTTTGACTTTGGCAAGATCGAGACTGCGATATTCGTTCCACTCAGTCATAATGACCAGCGCATCAGCATCTTGAATAGCATCAAAAACCGATTCAACATAATCCACACTATCGGGCAGCTCATGCTTGGCCTCTTTAAAACCTTTGGGGTCGTGCGCCTTAATTACTGCACCTTTATCAAGTAGCGGTGGAATAATAGAAAGCGAAGGTGAGTCGCGCATATCATCGGTTTCGGGTTTAAATGTCAGCCCAAGTACTGCAATATTTTTCCCTGATACGTCGCCCAGCATATTACGAATTTTTTTCACCATTCTGGCTTTTTGTGCTGCATTAACTTCAACGACGCTTTCAACAATACGCGAGGGCACATCGTTTTCTTGCGCAATACGAATCAATGCCAACGTATCTTTTGGAAAACAAGAGCCACCGTACCCTGGCCCTGGGTGTAAAAACTTTTTACCAATCCTGTCATCGAGCCCCATACCCTTGGCAACGGCATGTACGTCGGCACCCACCGACTCACACAGGTTCGCAACTTCATTAATAAAACTGATTTTGGTGGCAAGAAACGCATTGGCGGCGTACTTGGTGAGCTCGGCACTTTCCCAGTTGGTGACGAGTATTGGCGCCTCAATTAAGTTAATCGGCCGGTAAAGCTCACGCAGCACCGCCTCGGCACGCTCATCTTCAACACCTAGCACCACGCGGTCGGGCCGCA
>CBFHXO010000165.1:0-618 GCA_965659815.1 Pseudomonadales bacterium | reverse complement strand
TAATCGGCCGGTAAAGCTCACGCAGCACCGCCTCGGCACGCTCATCTTCAACACCTAGCACCACGCGGTCGGGCCGCATAAAATCGCCAATGGCCGCGCCTTCGCGCAAGAATTCAGGGTTGGATGCAACCGAGTAGTCGGCATTGGGGTTGGCCTCACCAATTAAACGCGAGACCTGACTGGCTGTACCTACCGGCACCGTTGATTTATTAACAATAACCGTATAACCGTTTAAGTGCTTACCAATTTGCGTTGCCGCTTCATAAACATAGGTTAAATCGGCGTGACCGTCTCCGCGACGGGTGGGCGTACCCACCGCAATAAAAATAATATCCGCATCCGGTACTTCATCAGCCAGCGCCGATGAAAACGATAAGCGACCTGCATCGACATTCTTTTGTACCAGCGCATCAAGGCCTGGCTCATAAATTGGAACAACGCCCTCGTTTAATGCATCAATTTTTCCCTGCACAACATCAACACAGGTAACGCTGGCACCAAACTCGGCAAAGCAAGCACCAGAGACCAGGCCGACATAACCCGCACCTATCATCACAACTTTCATAAAAATCTATACCTTAAAAAATCAGCGATTAAATCAGCAAACTGGTCAAACCC
>CBFHXO010000164.1:0-4227 GCA_965659815.1 Pseudomonadales bacterium | reverse complement strand
GTGCTTTCTTTTGGTTACTTTTCTTTGCACAAGCAAAGAAAAGTAACTGCCCAGCGGGGCACCCCGTGCAGCAAACCCTGTAATCAATTCCAAAAAAACAGCACAAAACAAAAATCCACTACTCCTCACTAACCCTTACCCAGCAAATGCACACTCTGCTCTGCAAACCCAGCCCCCGCCTCAGCATACAAATTAAAAACCTCATCAACCCCAGCTGCCAACAACGCCTCTTGCTGATCTGGATATTTAGCAATACCGGCTGTCTTGCCACGATAACCCGCCTCATGCAACTGATTCACCGTCGCCAAAATATCCTGATAACTCGGCATCGCCAACATCACCAATTCAACCTTGCCCAAATCGGCATCGGCCCAAAAATCCGGATCCGCAGCATCGGCTGCAATAACTACACGCCCGTCAATTTTATGCCGCTCCGCCCGCGCCTTATCCAGTTCAATCCCACATACCAACTGCTCAGGGTCACTAAGCAATGCCTCATACGCGCCAACACCCACCCGGCCCATACCGATCACAATTACCGTTTTATCTGCAGTCAAATGCGCTTCAGGATGACCCAGCCCACTTCGCTCAAAGCGCTTGATAAATTGACTGTAACGACAGTACAAACGATGCGCCCGACTATTGAGTACGCTGGAAAAAACAAATGAAATACTCACCGCCAAAGCCATAATAACCAGCCATTCTTTTGCTAATAAACCACCAGCTACGCTAAACGACGCAACAATCAAGCCAAATTCACTGTAGTTGGCCAGACTTAACGCGGCTAAAAAAGCACTGCGGCTACGCAACTGCAAGCGCGTTAACCAGACAAAAAACATCGCCGCTTTAATCGGTAGCGCCACCGCCATAATCAATGCCGCAAATAACATATCAACCGTGGGTAGCGCAGTAAAACCAATCGACAGAAAAAAGCCAATTAAGAATATATCTTTAAACCCCAGTAGCGTATCAGCCAACTCACTGGCCTTGGTGTGATTACTAAGCAACATGCCAAATACTAGCGCACCCAAATACGCTTTAAGCCCGGTTAATGCAAATAGTTCACCGGCGCCAAAGGCTAAAAAGAAACCCGCTAGCGTCAACATTTCGCCGTGACCACTGCGATCAATTAACCGGTTTAATATCGGTTTTGCTAATGGCAGCGCAAGTAATCCAAGCGCCCAGAGTGAAGGGGTGATGTCAGAAGTGAGAACAACAAATAAAACCGCAGCGATATCCTGAATAATCAATATACCAATGGCAACCTGGCCATGATTGGAACGCAACTCACCGCGTTCTTCCAGCATTTTTACCGCACAAACCGTACTGCTAAAACTCACCGCGAAACCAATTAACGCCGCAGCGCGCCAGTCCAAGCCGTCAAAGTATTGCAATCCCAAATACGCCAAAACCAGCGAGTTAATGGTGGTTAATAGTACAATCGCCAGCATGTGACCGCTGGCACCTGCCCAAACTGCAGGCCGAAGTAGACTTTTAAAATGGATTTTTAAACCAACGGTAAATAGCAGCAATAAAATACCGATATTGGATAGCGCATCTATAGTGTCATTGGCCTGCAAGCCCATAGCATTAAGCGCAAAGCCAGCAGCCAAATAACCAATCAGTGGTGGTAGACCAAATTGCTTAATAATAAAACCAAAGCTAAAGGCAATGGCAATCCAGATATAATCCATACAGCGTTTTCGCTCCAAAATACAAATGGGTATGTCGATGTTGGGCAATCATAGTAGCGACGGTGGTCAATGTCATCCTGTTACGTCACATCGATCATCGATATTCTTCTCCTAGCTTGATTTTGGCACAGTAAGCTGTTTAAAAATTCGTACATTACGCCATGGAATTTTCGTTGCATAGCAGCAGCAAGTCTTCAATTTCGAGCTTTTTCTTTAATGCACCCGCCGCACTTCGGGTAATGGTTTGCGGTGCAGGGTTAGACTGCCAGCTGCTACCGTAATCTCTGTACAGTTGATCTAACTCCGATAGGTAGTTGTCGCTGGTGGTGACCATGAGCATTAATGCTGAGGCCGCAACCAAACAACTACGGAAGTGACAAAGCCTTTAAATGGGTTATTGAAAACGATTTAAACCAGCTTACGCGCGTCAGGCTGAATACTCGCATCGCTAAACAAGGTCGCAATATCTTCACCATCGACCACCTGTGTTAGTGACATGATCATTGGCGCGACATGGTAGAGTAAAACATTGGTCAGCAGTGGTAATGGATCGCCTCCGCACAATTCGGTTGTAGCGGGGGACAATATTTTCGCCGAACACAATGTTGACACTTGACAGCTGTCGAAGCTCACCAAAAAAAAGCGTTTCATCGACTACGTGATAAGTCAGCACGCTGGTGAGCAAGGGCAGCGGGTCACCATTGCCCAGCAGTGTTAGCGTTTGGACAATGGCGTCAAAGGCGCCAGCTTCATCGCTGCCTTCATAGCCAAGATCATTAGCCAAACGGATAAACGCGCGGTCGTTGGGTGCGAATACGGTCAAGTCGCTTTTATTGGCAAGAAAGCCTGCTAAGTCAGCGGTTATAACAGCCTGAGATATGATTTCGCTTCACGGTTTTGAAGCTGCGCTGGATCATTGAAGTGCTTTTTTTGCTCGATCTTTTTTGCTTAAGTCATTTTCTAATCGCAGGCTAATCCAAAAGTCTTTTCGGCGCGTTGCTTGATCCCAAATGGAGGCGTAGCCAGCGGGTCATCTCAAACGTATAGAAAGCCGCGATTGCTGTCACTTTCCACTAAATTAAGCTCAAAATCTCATGATATAACGGGTAGAATAGCGCGCTTTTTAGCGGCGGCTAACATTGCGCTGCTTATGACTATTGGGATCCTGACTCGTGAGCGACAGTACTTTTGCGGATGCAATAAAAAAAAGGCGTACATTCGCTATCATCTCCCACCCCGATGCGGGTAAAACAACTATTACCGAAAAGCTCTTGCTGTTAGGTCAGCTGATTCAGGTTGCAGGATCGGTCAAGGGTAAAAAGGCCGATCGTCACGCGACTTCCGACTGGATGAGTATGGAGCAGGAGCGGGGTATATCTGTGACTTCATCGGTGATGCAGTTTCCCTATAAAGATCGGGTGGTTAATTTACTCGACACCCCAGGCCACGAGGATTTCTCTGAAGATACCTATCGCACACTGACCGCGGTCGATTCCGCATTAATGGTCGTCGATGGCGCTAAAGGCGTTGAGGCCCGCACGATTAAGTTAATGGAAGTCTGTCGACTTCGCGACACACCTATTTTGAGCTTCGTCAATAAAATGGATCGCGATATTCGCGATGCAGTCGATCTGTTAGATGAGATTGAAAATGTATTGGGTATTGCTGCTGCGCCTATTAACTGGCCAATTGGAATGGGTAAAGAGTTTAAAGGAGTATACAACCTTTATACCGATACCATTCATGTGTTTGAGCAAGGCCATAACTTTGTGATTGCCGAAGATATTCGCGTTAAGGGTATAGCCAGCGATGAGGCAAAAGCTTTATTGGATGTTTACTATGATGATTTCTGTGATGAGATCGAATTGGTTCGCGGCGCCAGCCATGAGTTTAATCAGCAGGATTATCTCGACGGTAAACTCACGCCTGTATTTTTTGGCACGGCGCTGGCTAACTTTGGCGTGCGTGAAATGCTCGACGGCTTTGTCGAGTGGGCACCACCACCGATTCCACGACCGACTATCGATAGGGAGATTGAACCCTTAGAAGAAAAGTTCTCGGGTTTTGTGTTTAAGATTCAGGCCAATATGGACCCAAAGCATCGCGACCGCATTGCCTTTATGCGCATTTGCTCCGGCGCCTACACCAAGGGTTTAAAAATGCGCCATGTGCGTCTGGGTAAAGATGTCAAAATAGCCGATGCAGTGACGTTTAAGGCCGGTGAGCGCGAAGCCGTTGAGCAGGCATTGTCGGGCGATATTATTGGTTTGCATAACCACGGCACCATACAAATCGGTGACACGTTTACCGAAGGCGAAAACCTAAAGTTTACCGGTATTCCACACTTTGCGCCGGAACTGTTTAAGCGCGTACGTTTAAAAGACCCACTCAAAACCAAGGCGCTACAAAAAGGTTTACAGCAGTTGGCCGAAGAGGGTTCAACGCAAGTGTTTATGCCAATGAACAACAACGATTTAATTGTTGGTGCTGTGGGTAATTTGCAGTTTGAAGTGGTGGCTTACCGGCTTAAAGA
>CBFHXO010000163.1:0-4296 GCA_965659815.1 Pseudomonadales bacterium | reverse complement strand
ACGAACTGCGCTAATTTGACGTAATTTTGGTAATCAACCGAGGGTTTGTTAGAATCCGCAGCCTTTTTAAGCGAGATCCATTTTGGTCGACGATTTGAACACACAAGTAAATAACGACAAGCCAAGCCCTGCTGTCGATTCACGCGATGTGCGTATGGTGCTGGTTAACCCATCGCACCCAGGTAATGTGGGCGGCGCGGCGCGGGCAATGAAAACCATGGCGATTACCCAATTGGTGCTGGTTGCGCCCAAAGACTACCCAGACCCACGCGCGGCATGGCGAGCTGCTGGGGCCAGAGATGTGCTGGAGGCCGCTACAGTGGTTGAGACGCTCGATGTGGCTATTGGTGACTGCGATCTGATTATCGGTACCTCGGCCCGTGAGCGCCGTATACCGTGGCCGCTGGTGGATGCGCGCGAGTGCGCCGATCGTGTTTACAGCGAACCGGCCCAGTCAAAAATCGCCATATTGTTTGGGCGCGAAGATAGTGGCTTAAACAATGAAGAGCTGCAGCGCTGTCATTTACATGTCCATGTGCCCACCAGCGACGCCTATAGTTCGTTAAACCTCGCCATGGCGGTGCAGATTTTGAGTTATGAGTTGCGGATGCGCTCGCTGCAAAGCGGCGCGGCAACGCCGGTAAGCGAAGACCCCTGGGATGAGCCCTTTGCCAGTGCCGAGGATGTGGAGCGTTTTCACAGCCATTTAGCCCAAACGCTGGCCGATATTGAGTTTTTCGACCCCGATAAGCCTAAGCAGCTGCTGACACGGCTAAGACGGCTTTTTGCGCGGGTTCGGCTCGACCAGATGGAATTGAATATTCTTCGCGGCATTCTTACCGCCGTTCAGGAAAAAGCCAATAAAAACAATTAAATAGAGTGGTTTTCTGGCTTGCTCCGCAGTGGGGTGCAAGCCGTTGTGACGGCGGTGTTATTTCCGACTAATTTACTCAGATAAATACTTGATTAATTTGCTTGGTCTTTAGATAATGGCCGCGTTTAACCAGTTGAATCAAGCCTCGCTGCAGTGCTGCTGTCGATTTCACGCTTTTCCAGAGAATGCCATGAGACTCACTACCAAAGGACGCTACGCGGTAACCGCTATGCTGGATTTAGCACTGCATACCAGTGCCGGCCCGGTAAGCCTGGCCGAAATTGCCAGGCGCCAGGAATTGTCCTTGTCATACCTTGAGCAGTTGTTTGTCAAACTGCGTCGCCAGGAGTTGGTGGTTAGTTCGCGGGGCCCCGGTGGGGGTTACAGCTTAAATCGTCAGCTCGACGACATTTGTGTTGCTGATATTATTGATGCCGTCGATGAAAAGGTTGATGCGACCAATTGCTCGGGTAAAAGCGACTGCCAGGAGGGCAGCACCTGTTTAACGCACCATCTCTGGAACGATTTAACCGAGCAAATACACGGTTTTTTAACCGGTATCTCGCTGGCTGATTTAGTGAACCGAAAAGAGATACAAACAGTATCAGAAAGGCAGGACAGCAAGCTCGATGCAGCCAATGATATTCAGCAGATTCGTATCGCATCGACCGATTAGTGATACACACCTGATTACCCAAAAGCAGTTTGGAGAAAGTTATGCAATTACCGATTTATCTTGATTACTCAGCTACAACGCCGGTTGACCCGCGCGTTGCTGAAAAGATGTCGGCTTGTCTTACCCTCGATGGCAACTTTGGCAACCCGGCATCGCGATCGCATCGCTTTGGCTGGCAGGCCGAAGAGGCAATTGAAGATGCGCGCGGTCAAATCGCCGAATTAATTAACGCGGACACGCGTGAAATTGTCTGGACTTCGGGGGCGACTGAATCCGATAACCTGGCGATCAAAGGCGCTGCACATTTCTACCAGAAAAACGGCAAGCATATTATTACTTCATCGATCGAGCATAAAGCTGTGCTTGATGCCTGTCGCCAATTAGAGCGCGAAGGCTACGAAATTACCTACCTGGCACCCGATGAAAACGGCATTACCCAGCCCGAAGCGGTAGAAGCGGCAATGCGCGAAGACACCGTGCTGGTGTCCATTATGCACGCCAATAACGAAATTGGTGTGATTAACGATGTTGCCGCTATTGGTGAAATTACCCGCGCGCGCAAAGTGATTTTTCATGTTGATGGCGCACAATCGGTGGGCAAAATTCCTGTCGATATGGAAGCGATGAAAGTCGACCTGTTATCGATGTGTGCACATAAAATGTATGGCCCCAAAGGCATTGGTGCATTGTATGTGCGCCGTAAGCCACGGGTTAGAATCGAGGCGCAAATTCACGGTGGTGGCCACGAGCGGGGTATGCGTTCTGGCACCTTACCCACTCACCAGATTGTGGGTTTTGGCGAAGCGGCGCGAGTAGCAAAAGAAAGTATGGCGGCCGAGAACGAGCGTCTGGTGGCATTGCGCCAGCGACTCTGGAACGGCTTTAGCGATATGGAAGAAGTCTATTTAAATGGCCACCCCGAGCAACGCCTGCCGGGGGCGTTAAATGTCAGTTTTAATTTTGTCGAAGGCGAATCACTGATTATGGCACTTAAAGACCTGGCGATTTCATCGGGCTCTGCCTGTACTTCTGCCAGTCTTGAGCCTTCGTATGTGCTTAGAGCGCTGGGTCGCAGTGATGAGCTGGCGCATAGTTCGCTGCGCTTTTCGATAGGTCGCTTCACCACCGAAGAAGAAATTGATTACGCCATTGTACAAGTGCGCGCGGCAGTAGAAAAACTGCGCGACCTGTCGCCGCTGTGGGATATGTACAAAGACGGTATCGATTTAGATTCAGTGCAATGGGCAGCGCACTAACTTAACGCAAACAAGTTTTACGATTTCAGGTTTTTATTTTTGGAGTAAAGAGTTATGGCATACGGCGAAAAAGTGTTGGATCACTACGAAAATCCACGCAATGTCGGAAAGCTGGATGCAGATGACGCATCGGTAGGTACGGGCATGGTCGGTGCACCGGCTTGCGGTGATGTGATGCGTTTGCAAATTAAGGTCAATGACGAAGGCGTTATTGAAGATGCCAAGTTTAAAACTTACGGCTGTGGCTCTGCGATTGCCTCCAGCTCGTTGTTAACTGAATGGGTGAAAGGTAAAACCTTAGACCAGGCATCGGAAATTAAAAACTCTGATATTGCCGAAGAGCTGGCCTTGCCACCGGTTAAAATTCATTGTTCAGTATTGGCCGAAGATGCGATCAAAGCCGCTATTGAAGATTTAAAAAGCAAGGCAGATTCAAGCGATCAGGCGGTTGCAGGGTAAGGAGTAAACAGTGGCAATTACCATGACAGAAAAGGCGGCCGAGCACGTTCGCAAGCAACTGGACCAGCGGGGTTCGGGTATGGGTATTCGCGTGGGTGTGAAAACCACTGGCTGCTCGGGTATGGCTTATGTCCTGGAGTTTGTCGATGAAGCCGATAGCGACGATCAGGTTTTCGAAAACCACGGCATTCGCCTTGTGGTCGATCCTAAAAGCCTGGTTTATATCGATGGTACCGAAATGGACTTTGTTAAAGACGGCTTGAACGAAGGCTTTGAATTTAAAAACCCCAATATCGCAGGTGAATGTGGTTGTGGCGAAAGTTTTACCGTCTAGCTGTTTGACTCGGCCCAATCGTTAACTGTGAATCTCGAACAAAACTATTTTACTCTGCTGGGCCAGCCTCAGCGGTTTTCTGTTGATATCTCTGCGCTAAAAAAACGCTTTAGGGCATTGCAGCGTCAATATCACCCCGACCGCTATGTCGGTAAAACACCGCAAGAGCAGCGTTTGGCGGTACAGTTCTCAGCGCATTTAAATACCGCGTTTACCGCGTTGGGCAACCCGGTGCAGCGCGCCTTGCATATGCTTGAGCTGGCGGGCATTGCTGTCGATCATCAGAACAGCACGATTCGCGATAGCGGTTTTTTAATGGAGCAAATGGAAATACGCGAGGCATTGGACGATGCGCGTGCCGAGGCAAACCTTACCGCGCTGCAAGCACTTGCCAGTGATATCGAAACGCGCTACCAGCAATGCCAGCAGCGTTTTGCCGATGATATTGAAGCGGCTTCGCTCGATAACAATGCATTGCGCGATAGCGTCGGTAAAATGCAATTTTTCCAAAAGCTTGCCGATGAACTGGCAGGCATTATTAGTCATTTAAATTAAGCTGGGATAATACCGCGTGGCACTACTGCAAATATCAGAACCTGGTCAATCACCGGTACCGCACCAGTTTAAGCGCGCCATTGGTATCGACCTGGGCACTACCAATTCACTGGTGGCTGCCATTGCCAATAACGGTTCAGCC
>CBFHXO010000162.1:0-4364 GCA_965659815.1 Pseudomonadales bacterium | reverse complement strand
AACACCAGACCTGCCATCACAGCTTTAAATAACATATCAGCAAAATGCAGCCCGATACATTTATGCGCACCGCCACCAAAGGGCGCCCATAAAAACGGATGCTGTTTATGCTCTTCACGTGCAAAGCGGTCGGGGTCAAAACTGTGCGGCTTGTTCCACCACTCTTCCATTCTATGGGTATACAGCGGTGATACATGTATCGGCGTATGAGCGGGGATCATGTATCCACCCACTTCAGTTTCGGCAACGGTGCGACGCATAAAACCCGGCACCGAAGGATGCAAGCGCTCAACCTCTTTAAATACATTGCCGGTATCGGTCATATTCGCTAAATCGTCATAGCTGATATGGCCGCGCTCACCACCGACCATGGCTCTTGCCTCATCTCTTAGCCGCTGCTGCCACTCGGGGTTATCCGCCAAATAGCAACAGGCCATAGTTAAGGCAGCCGTAGTGGTATCGTGCGCGGCTAATAACAAAAAGATTAAATGTTTGGAAACCACATCAACAGGAAATAACTCACCGCTATCGGTGGTTTCGCGCGAAAAAAAAGTCGCCATATCGCTGGCATCGGAATTATTGTCGGCGCGTCGCTGTGGCACCAGGTCAAGAAAATACTGATCGAGATAGCGCCGGCCGTTCATACCTTTGCGATAGGCTAGCCCCAGGCCAGGCCAGTCTTTGCGAATAACGGCCAGCGAACCATCGCCCATGGCCAAAAACGCATCATTTAAGCGCTGGGTTTCACCACCGGCCAGATCGAGCCCAAGAAAAACCTTGGCCCCCACATCGAGCAGCAATTCTTTCACATTCGGGTAAAAGTGAAAATCGCGATCGCTGCCCCAGCTATCGAGCTGCGCATCGATAACCGGATGCATGGTATCAACATAGCCGCGCATCGCGTCGGTTTTAAACGCAGTTTGCATAATGCGACGATGAAATTTATGCGCGGCAAAATCGCGCATCAGTAAACCACCTTCGAAAAAATGTTTTAACGGTGCGTGATAACCCATTCGCGAAGAAAACACTTTATCGCTGTCGAGCGTAAGCTGCTTGATATACTCCGGCCCCAATCCCATAACAATCTTCTGGAAGGTCATGGACAGGCGAAACACGTCACCGTGTTGCTGACGCAATGAATCCATTACCGCAAACGGGTTTTGAACAAACTCGAAGGTATAACCGATCAGTGGCTTACCGTAGTCACCGGGAATATGCTTGATGCGAGTATTATCTTTATACTTGACGTATGCAGGATCTTCGCTAAAGAAAGTAGATTCGTTCATATGCGCAATTTTTTTCGATATTGTCTTCGATATTGAATTTTCGATATTCTTTTCAACAGGGTTAAAGCCGTATTTGTTCGCGGCTTTTGCATTTAGCAGTGCCTTTAAGGTAGACGGTGATTAACCATTAAAAACCTTACCAGTTTACTCTAAACGCGGGGCAATCTGCACTTTACGTTTTGTTGAATGTCCGGTGTCTGCCTGGCCTTACTGACCATTTTGATCATTCAAGTGCGATTACTGTCTTTATCGGTCGATAAGGCAAGGACTTTGTTTTAACAGCGGCCTTAAAAGCCAATAACACCCGCACAACGGTACCGCCTGCATAGTTGGCATTTGTCACGCCGCCGGTGATATTTAGTGCAACCGGTGCGCAATGACCACAATGATCTACGGGCTAAAAATTTCCGCCAGAAACTCCTGCAGCGCCTGCCATGAGCGCCGCTCAACGCATTCGTTATACATCACGCCCTGGTCCGGCCTATTAGCGGCGGGATTAGTAAAGCTATGCATAGCCTCACCATAGGTAATCAGTTGCCAGTCGGCGTTAGCGGCTGTCATTTCATGGGTAAAGCCCAGCACTTCTTCTACCGGTACAATAGGGTCCTGCCATCCATGCATGGCCAGAATTTTCGCATCGATCGTGTCGGCCTCCATACCTTCGGCGGCAGCCAGGCTGCCGTGAAAACTCGCCACGCCCTTAACTGCCATGCCAGCCCTGGCTAACTCAAGCGAGCACAAGCCGCCAAAGCAATAACCGATACTGGCCAGTTGCTCAGCATCGACTTCTGGCTGCTGAGAAAGCACGCTTAGCGCTGCGTGTAAACGTAAACGCAAGCGTGCGCGGTTACTGCTAAATGGCGTCATTAGCTGGTAGGCTTCACCGGCATTTGATGCCCGCTGCTTATCACCATAAACGTCAAGCGCAAAACCTACATAACCCATTGTGGCCAACGCTTGCGCTCGCCCCTGTTCAAATGCAGTACCCCCGCCCATCGCATCGTGGCAAACCAGCACCCCTGGGCGCACCTGCGAATATTGGTCATCCCAGGCCATGTACGCGTGTAAAGTTGCTCCAGCGTCGGCGTATTGAATTGATCGCGTTTGAATAGCCATAGTTTTACTCAATTATTTTTTGCTCTGATTCGATCTTGCGAATAATATCGCGATTACGCTCTCAATAACTACAGGGTTTAGCTCTGCGATAACACTTAATATAAATACGAAGTGGCGATTGATAACCTTAACGGCAGGCATTTATGACATCGTGTTCATACGCGGCTCAACAAGGCATTAAGGGCTGGCTTTTTTAAGCTGTCAAATCTATTCTTCGGCTTTAATTTTTTTTACGCCATTTGGATTATATTGGGGTTATTGTGGACGCTAACGACCTGATTGAAGTTGAGAAAATCCGGCAACTCAAAGCACGGTATTTTCGCACCATGGACCAAAAAAACTGGGACGAATGGGAGCAGGTATTTTGCGAGGATGTTGTCATAGACACCACTCAAGAGGGCTCGCCCATTATCAATGGCCGCCAGGCGTTTAGAGATTATCTTCCACCGATTTTAGAGCAGGTTAAAACCGTTCATCACGGGCATACGTCGGAGATTGAGTTAACCAGCCCAACCACAGCCACTGGCATATGGGCGATGGAAGATATGCTTTGGTGGCCTGACTCAGACGACGGTGCAGGTGATCATCTCTGGGGGGTTGGCTGGTACTTTGAGCAGTACCGCAAAGACGCCGACGGCCAGTGGCGAATTCTGGAATTAAAGTTGCGTCGCATTCGCGTGCAGATGAACGGCAAGCAAATATTCCCGCCAGCGTAAACACCAACTGCTGGCGCGTAGGCGATATCAATACTCAATAAAAAACCATAACAAAAGCGGAATCACTACATGGGCAATGTACGCATCAACCATATGGAACTCACTTTTCCTGAAGGTGAGTTAACGGCCGAGAAAAAGCAGCGCATCAGCGATTTTTACCAGGAGTTATTTGGCTGGAACACGCTGGAGGTTGAGATTGTTGGGCAGCAGGCATTACTGATTATGATTGACGAAGAAGTCAGTCAATTCATTCTTTGCGCCGAAAGTCCCAAACCGATGCACTCGCCCGGTTACGATCATTTAGGACTATTATTCGAAACCCGCGCCGAAGTTGATGCTCTATTAAGTAAGTGCAAGGCGATGCAGCAACAAGACAGCAATATAGAAATTAAAGAGTACGATGATCTCAATGAAGGCCCAACCACGGTCCATGCATTTTATGTACGCAACCTGTTACCCATTTGGTTTGATGTACAATGCATTGAATACGAAAAGGGGTCTGAGCCAACTAAACAGTGGATTTATGCCTGATGTTAAATGAATTTGAAAATAAAGTAGCGGTAATTACTGGTGCTGGTAGTGGTATTGGCGCGGCGCTGGCCAAGGGATTTATCAACCAGGGTATGCGTCTTGTGGTTGCCGATATTGTGCAGGCGCAAGCTGAGCAGGTTGCCAGCGCGCTGGGTGAAAACGCGTTGGCCCGGCAGGTGGATGTTGCTGACAGTGAGCAGGTGCAGGCCTTGGCTGATTTTTGTTTTGGTCACTATGGTCAGGTAGATTTGTTAATTAACAATGCCGGGGTCTTTCAGGGAGGTCTTAGCTGGGAGCGCAGCCTGGAGGACTGGGAGTGGGCAATGGGTGTAAATGTCTATGGGATTATTCATGGTATACGCGCATTTGTGCCACGCATGATTGCACAGGGTACGGATGGGCACGTGGTCAATACGGCATCGGTGGCGGCTTATGTTGCCGGGGCGATGTCTGCGCCTTATGTGGTGTCGAAGTGTGCGGCGATGTCGGTGAGTGAGTGTTTGGCATTGGATTTGGAAATGTCGGGTGCGAAAATTGGGGCCAGTGTGTTGACGCCGAGTAATTTTAATACTGGTATTGCGCAGACGGGTAAGTTGCGGCCTAGTGAGTTAGGTGAAGATCATACTGAGGATGGCAAAGCCTGTGCGGAGATGTTGCAGTCGATGTTGGATGAGGGGGCATCGCCGGAGGATGCGTTTGGGCCGGTGCTTGAGGG
>CBFHXO010000161.1:0-4406 GCA_965659815.1 Pseudomonadales bacterium | reverse complement strand
TTGTCGATGCAATTCCACACACGGCTACAGGTAAAATCAGTAAAAAAGACTTGCGAGAGCAGTTTAAAGACTACGAATACAGTTAAAAACGCGCTGTTTGATTGAATTTAGCCGTTTTTTTTTGTTTTATAGGTGGGGTTTTATCACGCTAAAGCGTCTTATGAAATAGAGATAGCAACTAGATCTCTGTTGTTTTCATATGGAGCTTTGGAGCCCGCAAGGGCTCCATTTTTTATTCCTTTATTATCGGCGCGTTATCGGCGCGTTATCGGTGCATTGCGCTGTCAGCCAACGACCTATTTGCTTACCCAAATGGGTGAACTCCATGCCCGCTCTTGAATCACCGGTGAATAAAACGATTCATCTTCAGCTTTAATACAACACTTACCGTAAACATCGCCTTTAACACCTTGGTCGTGCAAAATGGCGTTTTGTTCTGCGGCCTGGTCGCTGCAGTTTTCTGCAAAAGGGTTAACGCCAGCGGCCTTACACTGCAGTGTAGACCAACGACAGGTGGGGTTCTCGACAAGCCTAACATAGTAAAACGCATCTTGCTCTGCATTAAACGTCGGATCTTTCCAAACCGTGCACACGTTTTTTAAACCAGCACCCTCAGGCTCGCAGCTATTGGGGTCTACCGTCGCACCGTTATCGGGGTTGCCGGCAATATCAAACACTTTTTCATGCGATTGGCCGTTGCTATCAACCCATCCCTTGATAATTTGCACGCGCTGTATATCAGTACCCGACCAGTTCTCAGGATATACATCTTTATTAGCGGCCACCATAAATATCGGTGAGCCATTATCGCTGCCTACCTTACTTTCACTCGCTACACTGTCACTGGTCTCATTATCGATTCGCATCGCTGCGGTTAGATCACCGCCCATGGCTACGCCATTGGCATAGGCCTGGCTAACGCGATCGGACGCGTCACAAATATTTTCATCGTAATCCCAGCCGGCAAAAAAGCGCAAGCTGGGGCGGGTGCCGCTGGTGGCGTAGGTTTCTTTTTTACGCATACCTTCAAAAATACTGTCGCGGCTATTCTCTTCGGCCCATACCACCGCCAAGCCGCCGGGGTTAGAGTAAAGATGATCCTGCAAATTCCGAAACTCGGCATCGCGCATACCCAAATGGCCGGGATAGTTATCTTCTTCGGCGCCACCGGGAGCAGCGCTATGCGTATCGGTTGAGCCAATAAAGCCCATTTTAAACGGGTTAACCCCATCGCCCTGGCCCAGCACAAGTCCGGCTTTTAACGCGTTACGCACCATATTGCGCGGAGCAAAATCATCCAGTGGGACTGGCTGTGCGCGTTCAGTTTGTATTTCGCCGTGCATACTGCCCAGCATACTCAGGTTATCGGCCGGGGTTTGTTCAAAGTCGCATAATTCGTCCTCGGTTAATACACCGCGCCCCTCCAATCGGTCAAAGCGACATTCGGATGCGGCTTTGTGTTGTAACAGCTCAACTACTGGCTCAAAAAATAATCGGTCTCGCGCCTGCTGTGGTGATGCCGGGTTAGGAAACATCAAACCGCCAGCTAGGTTGGGGTTATGCGGTATCGCCAGTACATCACAGCCGTTATCAGTGTCTATGCATTGCTCTTGTAACTGAGTCCAAAGGTTGGGAAAGTTATAGCTGCCGGTATCGAAAGTGGTAATCGGCATATCGGTCACCACGTTATTTCTGAAAATCACATTGCGATGCATATTTTTGGTGTCAGGTGCATCGGTATATTCGTAGCCGACAAAAGTGGTAAAGCTGCAATCAGAACTGCGATCGTAGTGGTCTTCGGCAGCTTGTTGTATATTAGTCCATAACTCTTTCCCGGCGGTATCGCAATCGGACAAGGTGCAGGCAAAGCTCTTTTTCTTTTCGCCCTCGGCGGCGACGTTAATGGTTGCCCACCAGCCCATTGTTATCATTTGCACATAGTAATTATCTGAGCGCGTACCAATACACATGGGCCACCAATAACCCAGTCGCCCGGGCAGTGTGGTGCACACACCAATTTGTCCCAGCGTCTCACCATGGTCGGTGACTGAGGTAAAATCCAGCGGGCGATGAATTTGCGCTTTTATGATTTGTTCGCCATTGGCGTTGGGTAGCATAATGGCTTCACCTTTGGCGTAGCGATAGGCATCCCAGGGGTCGTTGCGCTGGCTGGAGGTAAAAGAGTCAAACGAATAGCGCGAGTGAACGTGCAGGTCACCAAACATTGGTTGCTTGTCGGCTTGGTAATTGGTGCAGGGTTCGCGTTGCTCGGTTCTGTCAAAAGCTGTTAAGGCTGTTCTCGAAAGCTGACTATCGACAGGGCTTAGAAGGTCGGGCTGTTCAGCGTTGACTGAAAATGTCATTAAGCTGTTGAGACTTGCCGCTAAAACCGGCACAGCAATGATTTTTGTAATGCGGGATGGGTATAGCATAAGTCGGGTCTTTTAGTGATTAATTGTTGTGGTCGCTTGTTATGATTGCCGGTTGTGATTAGCGGTCGCGATAAGTTGTAGCAAAAATAGCTGCTTGCAAATGCGAATGCTATCGCATTTGCGATTCCAGTTTGTCAGCCACGGGTTAACTTATTTTCACATTAGAGCTCATGTTAATATGGCTTGTGAGGGCTGCGGTATGACCATTTCTTCTGAGGGGCGAATGTATGAGAGCAACTTTAAGAGAGCAGCTGGATAAAAAAATGTCTTATGAGTGACAACGCTTGCTCGGAAAGATAAAAAGAGCAGGCTCTATACTCGATTAACAGCACAGCTAAACGAGCAGCAACAGAACCTGCACGAAGTCGCCGTGACGTGACAGGGTAGCTAGTCATGACGAGATTGAACGACGTTAGCAGGTTTTAAGAGTGCAACAAAACCTCGTATTTGCTTGCTTGCGTCGAACGGTTTAAGTATAGGGCTATGATGCCGCTCTTTGTGCGGGTCCTATTTAATGTTTTCAGTCTTTTACAAATGAGTGTTAAGTTGCTCGATAAAATTGGTTAAAAGTCGTTTATCTTAGTCAAACATTGTGCTAATTCACCCGCAAAGTAATCAGTCAGGCCGGTTGTTATGTTTGCCAAGCAGCGGTTAGTCAATCCCAAAACCAATATTTGATTTACAAATGTTGATTGAAACAGCGAGTGTAAAAAAAGCCGAGTTTAAGGCAGTGGAGCTAAATTCCGTGGAGCTAAAGACAGCGGAGATAAAGACAGCGGAGATAAAGGCGGCGGAGCTATTAGCGACCGCGCAATGCAGTGGACATCGTGGCATGCTGGTTTTGGCCGGTGGTGTACAATGGTGCTATCGCAGTGCGCTTAATATTGTAGATGCACTACCCGAATCGACAGTGACCTGGGTGGGTGATGCAGTCGCGCCGTTAGCGGATAACGCCAATGATATTCACAACCCAACTGATTCAAAGGCTATTGTTCGCGTAGCATCAAGCGAGGCTCGTTCATTGCTGGGCACTGATAGTCAGGCTCTAGTGCTCGATGCACGTAGTGGCTTAAGCCCCGATACGCTTGGCATTATTTCAGGCACCTTGCGTGGTGGGGCGTTGCTGGTTTTACTTACACCCCCGTTGAATGACTGGCCGGATTTCGACGATCCCGATTACCAGCGCTACCAGGCCTTGCGTCCAGTCGTAGCTATGCAATCTGGCGATCACAGTGTCAATCATGTGACGTCCGGCTACCGCTTTTCTGAGCATCAATCACCCGGTCAGCAAATGCCAGGCTATAAAATGTCGGGCAATTTTATTCGTCGATTTATCCGTTTTATACGCACAGTCGCTATCAATCAGCACGTTTCGGAAAACCAGTTTTTGGCATTGATCGATGAGCCCGATGCTAGCGCGCAGGTGATATCACTGTCACCAAGCAATTCGGAGTTGCCACAAGGATTAGTGACTGCAGCGCCCATTAAGCCAAGCAAAGAACAGCAGCATGTGGTCGACTCGCTGGTGGGTATCATGGCGCGTAGGAGGGCATGTGTCGTTCTTGAGGCCGATCGTGGCCGTGGTAAAACGGTCGCGCTGGGCTTTGCAGTCTTGAAATTACTTGCCCGTGGTTATAGCAATATTATTGTGACCGCTGCGTTGCGCAGCAGTGTCAATAATCTTTTTACAGTGCTGGAACAAAATACAGGCCTGGCCACCGATACCATCCGATTTTGCGCGGTAGACCAACTGGTTGCCGATGCGGCAGCGGGCGAGCAGCCTCGATGTGAATTACTGCTGGTCGATGAAGCTGCAGCAATACCACTGCCAATATTAGCGCAGCTGGCAACTAGCGCTCAACGCGTGGTCTTTGCCACAACTCTGCACGGCTACGAAGGCAGTGGGCGCGGCTTCGCATTGCGTTTTAAAGCTCAGCTTACTAATCGTTTTGATCCGTTTGTCAGCGGTGAATT
>CBFHXO010000160.1:0-4434 GCA_965659815.1 Pseudomonadales bacterium | reverse complement strand
AGAGGCAAGGTAGCCTGGCCAAAAATCAACAGTGCTATCAAAAAAGACCCCGAGACAGAAAAAAGAGTAGCAGAGCTGCTGGCCGGGATGTCGTTAAAAGAGAAAGTCGGCCAAATTATTCAGGCCGAAATTAAAAATATATCGCCGCAGCAAGTCAGCAAATACCATATTGGTTCGGTACTCAGTGCCGGCGGTTCCTACCCCAGCGCCGATGGCTCAGATGTGCTTACCTGGGTGGGTGCTGCGAATCGTTTTCACAAAGGTTCGGTTAAAAATCCGCGCAGTCGAGCGGCTATTCCTATTATTTGGGGTGTAGATGCGGTGCATGGGCACAACAATGTCCGTGGCGCGACTATCTTTCCACACAATATTGGCCTTGGTGCTACAGGTAATCCCCAGTTGATCAAAGCGGTTGGTGAAGTCACGGCTCGTGAGGTTGCGATTACTGGTATTCGTTGGACTTTTGCGCCAACAGCAGCGGTCGCGCGCGATGATCGCTGGGGTCGTACTTATGAAAGTTATTCAGAAAACCCTGAGTTGGTAGCTGAATTAACACAGGCGATGGTGGTTGGCTTACAGGGCAATCCGTTGGGTAACGATTTGTTTGCTGATGATAAGGTGGTCGCCACCGTCAAGCACTTTATTGGCGATGGTGGTACTGCATCCGGCACTGGAAGAGACGCAGGTTTTGACCAAGGTGACACTGTGATGGATGAGCAAACGCTTATGGATATTCATGGCCAAGGTTACTTTACCGGGCTTGCTGCGGGAGCTCAAACGGTGATGGCGTCGTTTAGCAGCTGGAATGGTGAAAAAATGCATGGCAGCAAATATATGCTCACCGATGTCTTAAAAGGCCAAATGGGTTTTGATGGGTTTGTGGTTGGTGACTGGAACGGTCATGACCAGGTGCCCGGTTGTTCTAAAGGCAGTTGCCCACAGGCGATTAATGCGGGTGTCGATTTGATTATGGTGCCTGAGTTATGGCTCGACTTTTACAAAAACACGCTGCGTCAGGTTAAAGACGGCGTTATCAGTGAAGAGCGTCTTGACGATGCAGTGACGCGGATATTGCGAGTTAAGATGCGCGCGGGTTTATTTGATGGCAAGTTGCCTTCCGAGCGTCGCTTTGCAGGGCGTGGTCAGATTCTTGGTCACCCCAAGCACCGGGCTGTTGCACAAATGGCTGTGCGCGAGTCGTTGGTACTGTTAAAGCATGAAAACTCAGTGCTGCCGATAAAGCCTACGCAAAAGGTTTTTGTCACTGGTGAAGGCGCCGACAATCTGGTGATGCAGTCTGGTGGCTGGTCTGTTAGCTGGCAGGGTGATAACACCACTAATGCAGATTTTCCTGGTGCGACCTCGATTTATTCGGGTATCAAAGCGCAGGTTGAGCAAGCCGGTGGCTCGGTAGAGCTGGGGCGTGGTGCTGGGTACAAAACCGAGCCCGATGTCGCGGTTGTGGTATTTGGTGAGCAACCTTACGCGGAATTTAAAGGTGATATCGACGGTGATATTGTGTTCGCCAACGAAGATGCCGGCTTAAAAGTGGTTAAAGAATTAAAAGCAAAAGGCATTCCTGTAGTCACGGTATTTTTATCAGGTAGGCCGCTGTGGGTAAACCGCAGTATTGATGCCTCTGATGCTTTTATCGCCGCCTGGTTACCGGGCAGTGAAGGGCAGGGTGTTGCCGATGTCATTCTTGCGAATCCCGATGGTAGTGTGCAGCACAACTTTGTTGGTAAACTCTCGTTTTCCTGGCCTGAGCGAGCCGATCAAACTCCGCTCAATATCGGTGACAAAGACTATCAACCTAAATATAGCTACGGTTACGGACTGACCTATAAATAATAATTTTTGGAGACACACATGAGTTCATCAGCACCCGGAACAAGCAGTGTTAGCGCCAGCGGTGGCGCTGGCAACTACACTTTTGCCCTAACATCATTAACTTCACTGTTTTTTATGTGGGGTTTGATTACCAGCCTTAACGATGTATTGATTCCGCGATTAAAAGCGGTGTTCTCATTAAGTTATACCGAAGCAATGATGATTCAGTTTTGTTTTTTCTTTGCGTACTTTGTGGTCTCCTTGCCAGCAGGCAGCCTGGTAAAAAAGATCGGCTATAAGTCTGGCATTGTTGTTGGTTTGATTATCGCAGGTATTGGCTGCGCCGGGTTTTATCCTGCGGCGGAATTTCAGTCGTATAACTTCTTCCTGGCTGCGTTATTTGTTTTGGCTTCAGGTATTACCATCTTGCAAGTCTCGGCCAACCCTTACGTAACTGTGTTGGGTGCACCTGAAACCGCCAGTAGCCGCTTGACCATGACACAGGCCTTTAACTCCCTGGGTACAACGATTGGCCCATGGATTGGTGGTATCTTGATTCTCTCGGCAGCGACCGGTGGTGTTGAAGATGCAGCAGCAGGGGCAAGCTCAGTGCAAATGCCGTATCTTGGTTTGGCTGCGGCGCTGGTATTTATGGCAGCGATTTTCTCTGTGCTGAAACTACCGCATGTGGACGTTGAAGATGACAGCGGTGATGTTGGCGGAGACGATGGTATGTCGGCTTGGTCATACTCGCATCTGGTCTTGGGTGCAGTAGCAATTTTTGTTTACGTTGGTGCTGAAGTATCGATTGGCAGCTTTTTAATTAACTTTTTAGCGGAAGAAAGCATTGCTGGTTTAGAAGAGCACGATGCTGCCAAGTATGTATCGTTCTACTGGGGCGGTGCGATGGTGGGTCGCTTTATTGGTGCGATTGCCATGCAAAAAATTTCCGCGGGCAAGGCCTTGGCGTTTAATGCTGTGATGGCCAGTGTGCTGGTGGTATTAACCGTGGTCAGTTCTGGTGCGGTGGCCATGTGGTCAATTCTGTTTGTTGGTTTATTTAACTCGATTATGTTCCCAACTATTTTCTCACTGGGTGTTACTGGCCTTGGTCGTCACACTTCGCAGGGCTCGGGTATTCTTTGTCTGGCCATTGTGGGTGGCGCGTTAATCCCGTTACTGCAGGGTCTGTTAGCTGACACCTATGGTGTACAAAATGCCTTTGCGTTGGCTATCGTGTGCTATCTGTACATTGCTTACTATGGTTTAAAGGGCTCAGTGCCTAAGTCTTAGTAGGGGTTGGTTAAGACAGTGGCGTTTCAATTAAGCTGCTGTAATTTCCCCTATAGTTAAATTCCTAGATAAATCTATTAAACTAGACCTTTAAATTTTAAAGGTCGAGTTTTCTTATGTCTCAAACAAACCAGCCCTTTGCCGGGAAAATTGCGTTAATCACGGGTGCCTGTTCGGGTATTGGTCTTGCAACTGCGCTTCGCTTTGCGCGAGAAGGTGCCACTATTGTGGGTGTTGACCTGAATGAAGGTGACGCCTGGGCGGAAGTTGTGGCGCTTTCGCCGGCATCGGTGTTTCATAAAGGTGACGTAACGGACTACGAGCATCAGCAGGCCATTGCCGATGAGACGGTAGGGCAGTTTAAGCGCATTGATACCTTGATGACGGCGGCTGGTGTGGGTGAGGCTGGGCCGTTAAATATGATTGGTATGGATTTATGGCGGCGGGTTATTGATATTAATTTAAATGGCACGGCTAATTCGATAAAGGCGGTGATAGATACGATGCTGGCGCAGCGGTCGGGGAGTATTATTACTGTGGCCAGTATAGAAGGGATTGTGGGGACAGAAGGGGGTAGTGCCTATAACGCTTCAAAAGGCGGTGTGGTTTTGCTCACCAAGAATGTTGCCATTGATTATGGCAGGATGGGGGTTCGGTGTAATGCGATATGTCCTGGGTTTATTGATACGCCGATGTTGAGGTCGGTGTTGTTTGCTGAAGGGATGGATGAGTTTAGGGAGTCGATTATTCATCAATCGAAGATGGGGAGAATGGGAAGGCCAGAGGAGATTGCCGGGGCGGCGTATTTTTTGGCGTCTGAGGATTCGAGTTATATGACCGGGCAGAATTTGGTGATTGATGGAGGGTATACTTCGGGGAATGCGCATGGGGTAGTGGAGATGATGGGGTTGATTTAGTTTTTTTACTATTTTTCTAATTAATCTTTTAGTTTGAGTGAGGTTCTTTTTGACCGTAGGTGAGTTTGGCCTTTTCTTATTTTTTTAAGTTTATCTTTTAGTTGTATTACGCTTTTCGCCCGCAGGCGAGTCACTTTTCTTTGCTTGTGCAAAGAAAAGTAACCAAACCTCTATCCGCTTCGCTCAGGTTGGGACGAATTTACTACTTTACTTTAAAAGACAGACCCATCTGGGCTTTGGTATCACGCGGTGTAGGTAAATAGATAACGTTTAAGTGCAAGACTCACTTGAACCGTGGATAGTCTCTACGAAGCAGATACTGGTTGTACGGTGAGAGGTTAATAGTAATGACCCTGCCTCTAATGAGGCACGGGCCGTGGCAGTTCTCTGGCTG
>CBFHXO010000159.1:0-4516 GCA_965659815.1 Pseudomonadales bacterium | reverse complement strand
ACTTTATTATCGATCCGCGTGTTAAAGGCCGTATTTCTGTTCTATCTAACCAACCTATGACCATGGATGAAGCCTACCAGGTATTTTTAACTGCACTCGATGTTTACGGCTTTGCGGCGATTGAATCAGGCAACAATGTAAAAGTGATACCGAACGCGCAAGCGCGCTCAGCAGGCTTACCCATTGTCGAAGTTTTTGCCGATGCCGAAAGAGATAATAACGAACTGGTTATTCATGTTATCCAGGTGGAGAATATTGACGCCAATGAAGTCGTTACGATTCTGCGACCATTGGTGCCACAAACCGGACACTTGGGGGCTTTTCCCACTAGCAACAGTGTGATTATTGCAGACCGTGCCAATAATATTAATCGGCTTACTCAGTTAATTGAGCATATCGATGCAACCGGAGATCTAGAGATTGAGGTGATCCCACTCGAACATGCTACAGCGAGCGAAGTTATTGACGTCATAAAACCATTAATCGATGGCGGTAAAAGCGGTGCACCGATTGGGGCTGCGGTAAACTTTGCGATTGATGAACGCTCTAACAGTATTCTTATGTCGGGCAATATCGAAAAACGCAAGCTGGTGAACGATTTAATTCAAAGCCTCGACAGACCACTACAAGGCACCGGAAATACTGTGGTGATCTTTCTCAACTATATTGAAGCCGAAGAAGTCGCCGGTATTCTCGAAGGTATGACTGGAACGATTAAAGAAGACCAAAAAGATGCCACGCTGCTCGACGCCGATATCAGCATACAGTCGTCTGAAACAACTAACTCGCTCATTATAACCGCCCCACCCTCAATACTTGAATCGATTGAATCAGTGGTTGCGCAGCTTGATGTGAAGCGCTCACAAGTGTTAATCGAAGCGGTGATTGTTGAGGTTACCGATTCCTTTTCTGATAGCCTTGAAATGCTTTGGGGTACCAGCCCCACGCAAAGTGGCGGCGTTGGCAGTGCTAACCTGCTCGGTACGACAACCTCTTCGCTGGCAGTGGGCGAAAACCCCGGTGCAGCGTTGGTGCAGTCGGGTTTAAACTGGGGCTTTTTCAGAAACGGTAGCCTGCGCGCACTGGTGAGAGCGGTTGCCAGTGACAACAACAGCAATGTACTGTCTACACCGTCGATAATAACGCTGGACAATGAGGAGGCCGAAATACTGGTTGGTAGTAACGTGCCTTTTGTGACCGGTAGCCAGGTATCTGCGGCTACAACAACGTCAAACCCCTTTCAGACTATTCAGCGTGAAGATATTGGTATTACCCTGAAAATTACGCCAAAGGTCAGCAAAGAAAAAACCATAACCCTCGCGGTAGAGCAGGAAGTGGAATCGGTGCGTGAAGAGCAAATCAGCGATGCCCAAGACCTGGTTACCGATAAGCGCAGTATTAAAACCAATGTGTTAATCGATGACGGTACGATTTTAGTTCTCGGTGGTTTAATCGAAGATCGCTTAACCAAAAACTATACTAAAGTTCCAATATTAGGTGATATTCCGCTGCTTGGTCGGGCATTTCGAGGCTCCACAGAAACCATTCGGAAACAAAATTTAATGGTTTTTATTAAACCGACTATTATCGATGACGCGCTAATGGCCAATGATAAAACTCGTGAAAGCTATAAAACCATTCGCCAAAAGCAACTTGATACGCGCAAGGCAAGACGCAAACACTTGGAGTTGCCGGAGTTCGATAAGCTTTACGCTGAACCTACTATAGAAAATACAGTTGAAGATATAGTAACAAGGGAAAGTACTGTAACACTAGAAAGTACTGTTTTAGAAGAATAATATCCTCGCTGTTTTACCTGTTCGGTAACGCTTTGAATTACTATTGGTTAACCCAATCGCCCAGACCTGCAAACGGCGTTGCGCCTGCTTGCAAAGTTTTGGCAAATTCCTTTTAATCTAAGGGCAAAGTTCAGGCGTAACTACCAGCAGTCTTATTGTTAACAGCTTTGTGGGCAGAAAGCCAAAACCCGCAATACCCGACTGTACACTGAGAGAGATTAATGACGAGTTTTATTTTAAATGGCAAGACTACAACGGTCGACGCGGAGCCCGACACACCGGTGCTATGGATACTGCGCGATCACTTGAATAAAACCGGTACCAAGTTTGGCTGTGGCGCCGGACTGTGCGGTGCATGCACGGTGCTGATTGACGGTCAGCCCATGCGCAGCTGTGTCTATCCGTTAGCGGCTGTCGAGGGCAAGCAGGTTGATACTATCGAGAGCCTGGGTGGTAATCACGCCCTGCAGCGCGCCTGGGTCGAAAATAATGCCCCGCAATGCGGTTACTGCCAGTCGGGGCAAATTATGTCTAGCGTCGCATTGCTGAATAGCAACCCCAACCCGACTGACGAAGAGATTCAAACCGCGCTAGCGGGCAATATTTGCCGTTGCGGTACTTACCACCGAATTCTTAAAGCGGTTAAGCAAGTGGTTGCTGAGTCTAGTAATGCCAATGTCAAAACCAGTGGCCGCGTAAATGGAAATGGTAATTACTACGATGCCACTGCAGTCGTGCCCGGGAGTAATAGCTAATGGGTATTTCAAGGCGAAAGTTTTTATTAGGTACCGGCCTGGTCGGTGGCGGTTTGATTTTAGGTATAAGCCTTAGAGATAACACTGTGCCCTACCCGGCGGCCGTTGAAGGCAGTTTTAATCCGAATGCCTGGTTACAAATTACTGAAGATGGCCAGTTTATTTTTCAGCTGCATAAGGCTGAAATGGGGCAAGGTGTTTACAGCACTTTGCCTGTGATTCTATGTGAAGAACTGGACCTAGATCCGCAGCGCCTGGTTATTCAGCACTCGGGTTTGCACCCAGACTTTGCTGACCCAATGAGCGGTGCGCAAATTACCGGTGGTAGCAATAGCATTGCAACCAGTTACGATACCTTGCGCGATGTCGGTGCTGCTGCAAGGGCAATGCTAGTTGCAGCAGCCGCAGCGCAATGGAACACCAGAGCCGATCAGTGTCGCACGGTGAATGGTGAAGTGATTAGCGCCGATGGCAGTCAGCGGCTGGATTACGCAGCATTAGCCATGGCAGCAAAAAATTATATTGATGTGCCCTACCAGTTAAAGTCGCCTGAACAATTTCGTTACATTGGTCAACCGCAAACGCGACTCGATGCGCAGGCAAAGAGCACTGGCCAGGCGCAATTTGGTGTCGACGTAAAGCTATCGGGCATGAAAACAGCGGTTGTGCTGCGCTGCCCGCATTATGGTGGCAGTGTTGCCAGCTGGGACTCAACTAAAGCCGATTCAATGCCTGGCGTTGTCGCTGTTAGGTTAATACACAGTGGTATCGCTGTGGTAGCCGACAGTTATTGGCAGGCTCGCAAGGCAGCGGATGCTATTAAAATAAACTGGGATAAAGGACCGCTAGCGGGCCTGGACTCCGCCGAGATTAAACGCCAGCAATTAGCGCTATTCGACACCGAAGAGGCGCGACCTATGCTGGAGGTTGGCGATCCTGCCACGGCAAAAGCTGATGCGGCCACTATCGTTGAAGCGGGCTATAGCGTGCCGTTTACTCATCATAGCCCTATGGAGCCACAAAACGGCACCGCGATTTTGCACCAGCCCGCCAATGGTGGCGCGACAACCATGGAGATGTGGTTGCCAACCCAAACGCCAGATATGAGTGCAGCCGTTGCCGCACATTTTACCTCGCTGGGTAAAGCGGATATAACCGTGCACAGCCAACTAATGGGTGGTGCTTTTGGCCGTCGCGGTTACCCCGATTTTGCCGGTGAAGTTGCAGCAATAGCGGAGCAATTACCTAACACTGCAATTAAGCTGCAATGGTCGCGCGAAGACGATATGCAGCACGATTACTACCGTGCCAGCTCCGAACATCAGCTAAGCGCTGCGCTCGATGCTGAGGGTGACATTGTGTCCTGGGAGCACACCTTAGTGGCGTCCAGTATTATTAAGACCATGACAGTCACCATGGCGGCTGCCCTACTACCTGACTGGGTGCCAGCGTCCATTGCCGAGTCATTGGGCAAAGGAGGTGGCAAGCTGATTGCCGATTACGACTCGATACCCAGCGAGGGGGCCAAAATACCCTATACCGCGCCTAATATTCGCGTAGGCCAAATCGAATATGATTCGGGTATCCCCACCGGTTTTTGGCGCTCGGTAGGTTTTTCTTACAATGTTTTCGTTGTTGAGAGCTTCTTCGATGAGCTTGCTGCAAGCGCAGGTGTCGACCCGGTTGATTATCGACGCCGCTATTTAGCGGAGGATTCGCAGTGGCGCAAAGTGCTGGACCTGGCTGCTGAAAAAGCCAACTGGGGCAATGCTGGTAACGGCATATACCAGGGCATTGCTATTTCAAAACCCTTTGGTACTTATTGTGCCATGGTAGTTGATGTCCGGCTCGATGAGTCAGGCAAAGATTACAGTATTGAGAAAGTTACCTCGGCAGTTGACTGTGGCATTGTGGTTGACCCCGATACCATCGAGACGCAGATGCAAGGCGGTATTATTTATG
>CBFHXO010000158.1:0-4592 GCA_965659815.1 Pseudomonadales bacterium | reverse complement strand
AATCCATTGACGGTGGTGCAGCAGTATTATTGCGCACCGCAGAGCGATTATTTGCCGAACATGGTCTGGAGGCGGTTTCAACCCGCATGATATCGCGCGAGTCTGGCCAGAAAAATCACTCGGCGTTGCAGTATCATTTTGGCAATCGCGATGGCTTAATAGAGGCGATACTAAACTACCGGCTAACGCCTATTAACCAGGAGCGTTTGCGGCGTTTAAATGCCCTGCGGCATCGGGGTGATGCTGTCACAGTAAGAAAGTTGGTTGAAGTATTTGTCGAGCCCTTTGCCGAAGAGCTGTTAAAACCGGTTGACGAAAGTTGTTATGTGTCGCTGTTGGCGCAGCTGTATGCTTACCAGCCCGGTCGAGATTTGTTTCAAAAAAATCGTGAGCGCAAACGGGCTTTGCACGAAATGACTTCGTTAATGATAAAGGCACTGCGCCCAATACCGCTGCCGGTTGTGCATTTGCGTTTGCAGCTAATGGGTCGACAAACCATGAGCGCGATTGCCGAGTGGGACGAAGCTCGGCGTAATCAAACAATTGAGCTCGACGCCAAGGCCTTGCGCTGGCGTACCGATAACCTGATTGACTTTATTGTCGGTGGCTTACAGGCCAGGCCATCGGGTACCTGATCTGCTGCGATTCTGGCGCCAGGCGTCCACTAAAGCAACTACTTAAATAAAAATCCGCTGGAGAGCCTTGTGAAAATAGCTTTGTTGTTAACCGGTAATGAATTAATGACCGGCGACACAGTCGATTCAAATTCGTCAATGATAGCGCAGGCACTGGCGACAGAGGGCTTTGATGTCGCACATAAAGTCACCGTTGGTGATGATGTTGATTTGCTGGCTACTGAACTTGATCGCCTTGCGACGAATTATCCAGCGGTCATCGTCAATGGCGGGTTAGGGCCAACCATTGATGATTTAACCGCACAGGTATTGGCAAGTATTAGTGGTCAAGCTCTGGTTGAAAATGAACAGGCGCTGCAGCATGTTAACCAATGGTGCGCGGCACGTAATATTCATGCCAACCAGGCAAACTTAAAGCAGGCGTTGCTTCCTGCTTCTGCTAGTATTCTGAACAACCCAGTGGGTAGCGCTGTGGGGATTCGTATGGAGCATCGAGGTTGCCTGCTGCTGTGCACTCCTGGCGTACCATCGGAGTTGCGCGCCATGTTAGATGGCGATGTGTTAACTGCCTTGCAAAGTGCATTTGTCAGCGCCCAGGCGCGTGGCGTGCGAAGATTAAAATTATTCGGCGTTGGCGAATCGTCTTGTCAACAGCTATTGGCGGACCAATACCCCAATTGGCCACATGAGGTTACCATTGGTTTTCGTGCTGGTGCGCCGCTGCTTGAATTAAAACTTGAAATTGACGACAAGCAGCACCTGGCGTTACGCGACGACTGCGAAAATAAACTCCGCGCGGCCTTGGGTGACTATATCGTTGGCGAAAACGATGACTCCCTGGCTTCTATTGTGGTTGATTTACTGCAAAGTCAGCAAAAGCAAATGACCCTGGCCGAATCTTGCACCGGTGGTTTAATCGCTTCGCAAATTACCAGTATTGCTGGTGCCTCTGCGGTATTTGAGGCGGGAATTGTGTCTTACTCCAACGCGATTAAAGAGAGCGTGCTGGGTGTTGATGCAAAGCTGTTGCGCGACCATGGTGCGGTGAGCGAACAAGTTGTGCTGGCGATGGCGCAAGGCGCGCTTGGGCTATCGGGTGCCGACTGTGTTGTTGCTGTTTCTGGTGTTGCAGGGCCTGGAGGTGGCACAGAAGAAAAGCCGGTAGGAACCGTATGGGTGGCCTGGGGTGGTCGTGACGCCAATGGCGAGCTATGCCTTAAAGCGCATCGCTTTAACTACCCGGTGGGGCGGGCTATGTTTCAAACCATGATCAGCGCAGTGGGTCTGGATTTGCTGCGTCGGTATCTGCTGGGTAGGCATGAAGTGCCTGGCTACTTTCAGCGCGAGCGGCGTCAGTAATGCCAGTATTACTCAATGAGCAACGCAACCGGCTCAATAAACTCACTGACCACATTGTTGCCATCGATGGTTGCAATTGAAAAATAGTATTGGCCTGCTACCAACGCCATTACCGTATACTCGCTGACATGGTTACCGTTTGCGTCGGTTGCCGGCAGGTTGATGGTCATTTCGCTACCGCCTTCGAGATAATAGTATATTTCGTAAGCGGCGATATCTGATAGCAGTAAAGGGCTGCCGTCAGTTCGACTTGCCGGTGCATTCCAGTCCAGGTGTACATTGCTCAATGCGGGCGTTGGCGCATTATCAACATCGATGCTGGCTGTTGCTGTGGCTGTTAAACCGCTATCATCGACACAGAGGGCGCTCAGTGTATAGCTGCCTGCTGCGAGTGATGTCAGTGCGTTGTCGCTAAAGCCAGAATCGGCACCAAAACGATAAGGAGCGCTTGAATCGCGGCGCACTAAAATCGTGTTAATTGATAATTCGCAGTAAGTAATATTGCCATCGGGGTCGTTAGCGCTAAGCTCTACGGCCAGGTTATCGCCGTCTACCAAGCCACCAGCAATTGTCGAGAAGCTAACAGCAGGCGCGATAGGTTCGGGCTGAGGCTCTGGTAAGGGCTGAGGCTCTGGTACGGGCTGAGGCTCTGGTAAGGGCTGAGGCTCTGGTTCAGGGATAACCGACGCTTCGGTAACGATAATGGTGATGCTGTCGTTGGCACTTAAGCCGGTGTTGTCTACGCACACCACATCAAGCTGGTAACTTCCGGCCAACAGGTTGTGTAACATGCTGTCATTAGTATCCGAACCCACACCCCAGTGGTAAGGCGCGCTTGCGTCCTGACGAACAAGAGTGCCATTGCTGCTGAGGCGACAATGCGCGATCTCACCATCACTATCGCTGGCACTTGCGCTAACGGCAATGCTGCCACCCTCGGTAATCGAAGTATTACCCGGCTGGGTAATTTGTACTAGCGGTGCGACGGGGGTTTCTGGCGCTGGCTCGGGGCTAGGTTCTGGGCTAGGTTCGGGAGTTGCCTGGTAAACTGAAATAACAGGTGCGGCAATCACAGCCGGAGGTAGCGCTTCACCAGCAATTGCATCGACCGCCTCGGGCGCAGTCACAATGGCTTCCTCATAAATCAGTTCATTGATTTCTTCAACGGTTCGTTCGGTGCCGGGCACGATTAACTGCGTTGGGTCGTCCGTAAATGTTTGGGCGATATTATCAATACTGTTAAGCATGGCGACAGCATCGCCATTGCTTTGGGTGTCAAAGGTGCCATCGCTAAAGTCAGCGGCCAGTGCAGCCAGTAGATTGGTGCCGCTAACGGCCAGGCCATCGCTCATCAATTCGGTTTTCAGCAAGTTAACAATCGCGGCAAATACTTCGTTAGCGGTGCGAATGGCAATTGTGTCTTGCGCCTCAGTATTGGCGTTGAGCAACGGTGAAGTGGTAAAGATATCGATATCCTGGTCGAGCAGGCCCAGGCCTAAGGTGGTTTTGATATTGGTGGCGCTATTGTCCAGTGCGGCAATAAATTCCTCGATAGAGATCGTGCCATTATTGTTGCCGGCCAAGCCGCTACTTAGCGGATCGGTGTTGTTCGCAATTTTGTCTGCGGTTTGGCGCGCGTGTTCAATGGCCAGTGTGGTTAAGGGTGTTGCGTAGCTCGCGGTGCCAGCGCGCAGCTGCTGGCTGGTTAATACCGTGACCAATGATTCAATAGCAGGTATTTCGCCGCTTAACTCAGTGCCGCCGACATACTCAATTAAAAATGGGCCGCGATCCAGCATACTGTCAGTAATGGCTAAATCCAGTTTTGCCGTCGCGTCGGTGCTGCCAATGGCAATGGCTTCACCTTTTAAGTCAACCTGCGCGGTGTCGAGTAAATAAGCGGTTACACTGGCTCCGGCAAGCGGGCCTTTAACGCCGGCACCGGCCACAGTTGTATAGCTACTTGCTGTATTGGTATCTGTTGCAGTTGCAGCAGAATCGCTACCGGTGGGGCTGCAACCCCATACAGTGAGCAGGCAAACGAGTAGGCTGGCGGTTTTAAATAGCTTCATAAGTATTCGGTATCGCTCAAGTGTGGCTAACGCTTTTGATCGGACTTTCGATCGATTTTTGCTCGGTTTGCAATTGAGTCTAGTGAGGTTAAAAACTGTGCGGTACTGAGTGAATCCAAAACTGTGACTTGGTTGACTTTTACCCCCCGGTTTTGCGCTGGGTGTCACTATTTGCATTCAAAATCAGGTGAATAGCGCTGCCTTAGGCCTTATAGTTCACCCTCAAACCACCGCCACGAACCAGCCTTGAGGCAGCATGTATGCCCGACCAGGAAGATATTTCAGAACACAATGCAGAGCACAGCCCCAAAGACCTGGATAGCGAACGAATAGAGGATATTCACGGGCAAACTGCGCAGTTGGCCTGGAGCGAGCTAGAGCGGTTTTTTGCCGGGGGTAAATTGTTGCTGGTTGCGCAGGGAAATGACTTGGTAAAGGTCGCGGCAGCAGTCTCTGGCGACGATGCAGCTAAGGTACAAGAATGGCTGGCAAAGGAGCAATTAGGCCCGGTGAGTGATGAACAAGC
>CBFHXO010000157.1:0-4645 GCA_965659815.1 Pseudomonadales bacterium | reverse complement strand
CCAACTACTTTTAAAGCACACCTCTATCCGCTTCGCTCAGATCGGGACGATCTTACTCCTTTACTTTAAAAGGTAAAACCATCTAGTTTTTGAACTCACGCGGTGTAGGTAAATAGATACCGATTAAGTACAAGACTAATGCGTACCGTGGATAGTTTCTACGGAGCAGACACTGGTTGTACGGTGAGAGGTTAATAGTAATGACCCTGCCTCTAATTAGGCACGGGCCGTGGCAGTTCTCGGGCTGGATACTGGAACGGAGTGCGGTGTTGCTACCGAAAGCGACTTTATTGTTAATCAGATGGAGGCTGTGTCTGAAAATAGTGTGGACGTGACAAGTGATAAAACGGCGGTACGTTTTTGTGCTTTCTTTTGGTTACTTTTCTTTACACAAGTAAAGAAAAGTAACTGGCCAGCGGGACATAAACACGGCCATGGTGAAAGATCAACTAAGAACAAAGCTCCACCGACTACCCTTCAGGACAAAAACACCGTTTAAATTAGCTAATACACTAAGAAAAGTAGTACCGCCTGGCCTTCAAAACATAAACACCACTTAAATTAACCAATACACTGAGAAAAGCAGTACAACTACCCTATAGTCAAAAAACAACTCCTGTTACAATCCGCTCAAAAATCACCCTCCTGGACCCTATATGTCATCACCCACCTCAAAAGTCGGCTTCGTCAGCCTGGGCTGCCCTAAAGCCCTCGTCGACTCTGAACGTATCCTCACGCAACTCAAAATCGACGGCTACGAAGTTGTCCCCAGCTACCACGACGCTGACGTCGTAGTCGTCAACACCTGCGGCTTTATCGACAGTGCCAAACAAGAATCCCTCGACGCTATTGGCGAAGCCCTAAACGAAAACGGCAAAGTGATTGTCACCGGCTGCATGGGCGCCAACGCCGAGGACATTACCGGCGTGCACCCTAACGTCCTAAGCGTTACCGGCCCTCATGCCTATGAGGAGGTAGTATCCGCAGTCCATGAATACGTACCAAATACCCACGCACCCAATCCATTTGTCGATTTAGTGCCCCCGCAAGGCGTGAAACTAACCCCCCGCCACTACGCCTACCTGAAAATTTCCGAAGGCTGCAACCACCGCTGCTCATTTTGCATTATCCCTTCCATGCGCGGCGATTTGGTTAGCCGACCCATTGGCGATGTGATGGACGAGGCCGAGCGATTGGTCCAAGCCAGCGTAAAAGAGTTGTTAGTTATATCACAAGATACCAGCGCCTATGGCGTAGACAGCAAATACCAAACCGGCTTTTGGAATGGCCGCCCGGTAAATACCCGCATGCAATCATTGTGCGAATGCCTGGGCGAGCTCGGCGTATGGGTACGCCTGCATTACGTTTACCCCTACCCCCACGTCGATAAAGTGATTCCATTAATGGCCGAGGGCAAAATTCTTCCCTACCTCGATATTCCTTTCCAACACGCGAGCCCCAGCCTGCTAAAAAGTATGAAACGCCCCGCCGCTGCCGAGAACAATTTAAAACGCATTCAGGCCTGGCGCGAAATCTGTCCAGAACTCACAGTAAGAAGCACATTTATCGTCGGCTTTCCCGGCGAAACCGAACAGGACTTTGAACACCTACTGGCATTTTTACGCGAGGCCCAACTCGACCGCGTGGGCTGCTTTGAATACTCACCGGTTGAGGGCGCAACCGCTAACGCATTACCTGGCGTTGTACCCGATGAACTCAAGCGCGAACGCTGGGAGCGCTTTATGGAAACCCAACAAACCATTAGCGCAGCAAGGTTGCAAAACAAAATTGGTAGCGTGCAAAGCGTGATTGTCGATGGCGTGGACGAAGAACACGACCGACTGATTGGCCGATCAAAAGCCGATGCACCCGAAATCGACGGGCTGGTTTATGTCGAAGCAGACGGTGAGTTCAGCGCCGGCGATATTATCAAAGTCCGTGTTAATAATGCCGACGACTACGACTTATACGGCGAACAAATTTCTTGAACCTGATACTGGTCGATAGAGCCGAAATCGATAAGCAGGGGCTTGTTACCCTCACCGACCGGCGCGCAGCACATATTTGCAAAGTACTTAAAGCGGAAGTCGGCAGCTGTTTAAGAACCGGTGTAATCAATGCCGCTATTGGCGAAGCAAAAATACAAAAAATCCATTACAAAAACAGCTGCTCCGTCACATTGCAACTTGATAGCACCCTGCTTAGCCCGGCCAGGAACACTAAAGCCTGCCCCGCTAAACTTCCCATTACCTTAATTATTGCACTGCCCCGCCCCAAAGTCGCAAGACGACTCGTTCGCCTGTGCACAGAATGCGGCATTGCTGAGCTGCATTTTATTAATAGCTACCGGGTAGAAAAAAGCTTTTGGCAAAGCCCATTGCTGAGTGAAGCCAATATACACCAGCAAATTTTACTAGGACTGGAACAAAGCAGGGATACTCAGCTCACAAAAGTGTTTATGCATAAACGCTTTAATCCCTTTGTCGAAGATACGTTAGCTGCGCTACCCAAAACACAGCAGCAATTTGTCGCTCATCCTTATAACGCTGCAATTGACTTAACCGATAACAACCAACTGCAAACCATCGATAAGCAACAGCCCATACTACTTGCTATTGGCCCTGAGGGTGGGTTTATTCCCTATGAAATTGATAAACTAAACCAGGCCGGGCTGGTTAATTTAGGTTTTGGCCAAAGAATTTACCGAGTTGAAACGATTGTGCCGCTACTATTGGGCAAACTGACATAATCAATATAAAGTTTCATATTTACTCAGCAGGATAGCAAACACCTGTACCACCCAAGCCACAGTAACCGCCCGGATTTTTCGCCAGATACTGCTGATGATACTCTTCGGCAAAATAAAATGCCGGCGCAGCAATAATTTCACTGGTAATTGCACCGTGGCCGTTAGCTGCCAACGCTTCGCTATAGCGTGCTTGGCTTTGTTCAGCGGCGAGTCGTTGCGCTTCATTAAAATAGTAAATGCCCGAACGGTATTGCGTACCCCTATCGTTACCCTGGCGCATACCCTGGGTGGGGTTATGACTTTCCCAAAATACATATAACAACTGCCGGTAACTGATAATTGCAGGGTCATAAACCACCATGACAACTTCATTATGGCCCGTTCGGCCGCTGCATACCTGGTCGTAGCTGGGGTTTTCTGTATAGCCAGCGGCATAGCCCACCGCCGTAAGATAGACACCCTCACACACCCAGAATTTGCGTTCAGCACCCCAAAAACAACCCAGGCCAAACATCGCTTGCTCACAACCCGGTGGTACATCAATTGCACCATCAGCACCTGATAACACATTGTGATTAACAAAATGTTGTTGCGGCACCGGCATTGGCATCGCATTGCCTGGCAGTGCATCGTCGGGTGTCACCATCAATTGCTTATCTAGCATCACTCGCACCTGTTCAAATAGTTTTTGCAATAATTGCTTAATCAAAATAAACGAAATCTCAAATTCATCGCTAACCGGCGATATTCCATACCAATGGTAGCCGACTTTTTAGCGGTATACATTCCTGCACAATAAGCTGCATTGTCGTAGCGCTGTTTATCGCTAGCGCCAGGCGATAATCCGACTCGGGCGTGACACATAAAAACTGCCAGTGCTCGGGGTTATCCTCAAGGCAGGGTTCCATATAAATACTGATTGCCTGTGGGTTGGCAACACTAAAACCGAAATTATCCAGCCCTAGCGAAATGCCCTCGCCGCGCGCTTTCATATAAGCTTCTTTTAGCGTCCAGTAGTCAAAAAAGCGATTCTTTTGCTCTGACTTGGCAAAACTGTATAACTCTTTTATTTCTGAACCAAAAAAATATCGATCGGCAATGGCCATTACATCGTTAGTGCGCAGCGTATACTCAATATCAACACCCACCCTGTGCTGAGCAATAGCTAATACGACACAATCACCGGCGTGGCTCAGGTTAAAATGCAAATTGTCCGGCACTTGTACGGCCGCAGTGTTGAGTAGTTCAGGCTTGCCATGCTCCCCCTGGACAAACGCCAGCTGCTGTGGCTGAACCCCCAGCCGCCTGGCCAGCTCGGTGCGCAATAGTGCTCTGGCAATCAGATCGCGATGCCGGTCGCGCTCAAAACGGTAGCGCCGATTGCGCGCCCACTCCGCTTCACTTAATAAGCCGCGATATAAACCCGCCTGCTCTTCACTTATGGCATCACAGCGAGCAAGTATTAACGTTATTGGGTTTTTATCGTTCGCCTTACCGGGCATTTATCACTCTCTAGTCTATATATTTAAGTTATCTCTTTAACTTATCTTTGTAACTATTTCTTTATATCATGCAGCGAATAACATAACCGCTTATTTAACAGTGCTCAACAGTAAGTCATTAAACTGGGCTACAAAGCGATTATCAATTGCATTTTTTAACCATAACATCGATTTGCCATGCAGATACCAGCGCCCCTTAACCGCTATAGCAGTACCATCACTTAAATCGATTAACGATAAAAACGAGCGCTGGGGTTTAAAGGCTTTCGGCTTAAAGCGCTTGACGCCAAAGCCCGGAAGTAATTGCGCCAATAGATTATTATAAAGACTCTCGGCATGCCTAACCGCATAAACGCCATTTTTTGCATGACGACTGGCTGCAATGGTGGCGATA
>CBFHXO010000156.1:0-4822 GCA_965659815.1 Pseudomonadales bacterium | reverse complement strand
AGGGCCAATAACGGTTCAGCCGCCGGTTCCAACCCGCAGGTGTTGGTTGATGCGCAGGGCCGGGCAATATTGCCGTCGGTGGTGCATTACAGTAAAAACGGTGTCGACTGCGTGGGTAATGATGCACAGGCATTGGCAGCTGCCGACCCGTTCAATACCTTGGCGTCGTTTAAACGCTTAATGGGTCGCGGTGCAAGCGATCTCCAGGACACAGCACAGTTTGAAATTGTCGCACCCGATTCAAGCGAAGCCGGTGGTGAAGTCATACGTATTCAAACTGCAGCGGGGCCTGTTACCGCTGTTCAAGCCTCAGCCGAAATATTAAAAAGCCTGGCGGCCCGGGCGGCTTCGACACTGGGTGGGGCCATAGAGGGTGCAGTGATTACTGTGCCAGCTTACTTTGACGATGCCCAGCGTCAGGCAACCAGAGATGCTGCCACGCTGGCTGGCCTGCCGGTATTGCGGCTGATCAATGAACCTACCGCCGCCGCAGTTGCCTATGGGCTGGATAAAGCCGATGACCGTTATATTGCCGTATACGATTTAGGTGGCGGTACTTTCGATGTTTCTATTTTGCAGCTAAGCGAAGGTGTATTTGAAGTGCTGGCTACCGGTGGTAACTCGGCATTGGGTGGTGATGACTTTGATCATGCGATAGCGCAGTGGGTGTTAGCGCAGGCGGGGCAAAGCGCCGATGCGTTATCGGCCCAGGAATATCGCCAGTTAATGATTGATGCCAGGGCTGCCAAGCAATCGTTAAGTGAGGCTGATTCAGTCGCAATGGCGCTTAGCAGTGCGGCGGGCAATTGGTCTGGCGAGTTAACGCGTGATGGTTTTGATGACTTAATCAATCCGTTAGTTGCAAAAACCATCGATGCCTGCAAAGCCTGTATTGACGATGCCGATTTAAATATTGGTGAAATTGCCGACGTTGTTTTGGTTGGTGGCTCTACCCGCGTGCCATTGGTTAGGGAGCAGGTTACGCAGTTTTTTGAGCAGGCGCCTAAAACCGATGTCGACCCCGATCAGGTGGTCGCACTGGGAGCCGCGATTCAGGCCGATAGCTTGATAGGTAACAATCGCGATAACGATTTATTACTGCTTGATGTAATTCCGCTATCGTTGGGTATTGAAACCATGGGCGGGCTGGTTGAAAAAATTATTCATCGCAATACCGCGATTCCGTCAACCCGCGCGCAGGAATTTACTACCTACAAAGACGGCCAAACCGCATTGGCGGTGCATGTATTGCAAGGTGAACGCGATTTGGTCAGCGACTGCCGTTCATTGGCGCGCTTTGAGTTGCGCGGTATCCCGCCAATGGTGGCGGGGGCAGCGCGTATTCAGGTTACGTTTAGCGTTGATGCCGATGGTCTGCTCGATGTATCGGCAGAGGAGATGACCACTGGTGCCAAAGCTAATATTCAGGTTAAACCCTCGTACGGTTTAGAAGAAAATGAAATTGCTGCGATGCTTAAAGCCTCTTATTCTAATGCGGCAGAAGATCGCGACGCGCGTATGCTGGTGGAGCAGCGGGTTGAAGCGCAAGGCCTGGTCGATGCAGTTGCGCAGGCAATAGCGCAAGACAGCCAGTTATTAACCGACGATGAAGCAGGCGAAATTCAAAGTTCGATCGACCAATTGCTAGTGTTGATTGACGGAACTGACACCCAGGCTATTAGTGATGGTGTCGCGGCGCTTGGCCGCGCAACCGATGTTTTTGCGGCAAGGCGTATGGACCAAAGTATTCGTGCCGCATTGCAAGGCAAAAGTATTGATGAAGTTATTGACGCTAAATAAATAAGCAGCGTCAAAAAAATCGGAGTTAAGGCCTAATGCCACAAATTATTGTATTACCACACGAAGAGCTAGCGCCCGATGGGGCTGTGGTTGATGCCAATAAAGGCGAAAGTATTTGCGATGCCTTATTGCGCAATCATATCGATATTGACCACGCCTGCGAAAAATCCTGCGCCTGCACTACCTGTCACGTGATTGTGCGCGAGGGTTTCGACTCGCTCGAAGAAGCCGATGAGCTTGAAGAAGATTACCTCGATAAAGCCTGGGGCCTGGAGCCCGAAAGTCGCTTAAGTTGTCAGGCAATGGTCGACGATGAAAATCTGGTTGTCGAGATTCCTAAATACACCATCAACCACGCGCGCGAATAACAACGCCAATGAATTAACAGGGGGCGCTTATGCGTTGGACCGATATTAACGATATTGCGATTGAGCTTTGTGATAACCATCCCGATGTCGACCCGCAGTACGTCAACTTTGTCGATTTACGCAACTGGGTACTGGCAATTGATGGCTTTGATGATGACCCCGATCGCTGTGGCGAAAAAATTCTCGAAGGTATCCAAATGGCCTGGATCGAAGAGGCCTCATAACCTGCCCGTTATCATAGTCATATGAATATGCGTAAAGCGCTGGGTTATTTTTTGCTGGTGGTTTCCTGTCTTGCGTGGGCGGCACTGCCAGTGATTCCTTTTTTATCGATATCAACGGTAGCTAAAGCCAGCTGGGCCGGTGGTTTATTTGTATTTGCCGAGGTGACATGGTGGCTGTCGATACCGCTGCTGGGCAAGGAAATTATTGAGTGGAGTCGACAAGCCTGGCAGTGGTGTAAAAGTCAGCTGGGCCTTGATAATAAAAAATCGATTGCCCAGAGCGCCAAAAATTCCGATTTAAGTGGTTAATCTCGCTGGTTGTACGGCGGGCGCTGCGATAGAATTCTGCGATTGAGGCTCGCTTCAGCAATCATCAGCTGTGAAATCTTTGTTTAGGACCAATCGTCAGGAAGTTAAATATGTCACTGGTACCTCGTGCCGCCGCGTTTACTCAGGCATTAAAGCGCCACTCCGTTACCATTGGCAGTAAAGCCCAAGTGGTGATGGGCGGTGGCGCGCCGGTGGTGGTGCAGTCGATGACCAATACCGATACTGCAGATATTGATAGCACCGCTAATCAAATTGCCGAGCTTGCCCAGGTCGGTTCTGAGTTGGTGCGTATTACTGTTAATAACGCCGAGTCGGCTGCTGCAGTTCCACATATTAAAGAGCGGCTCGAAATTAAAAATATCCAGGTGCCTATTGTTGGTGACTTTCATTTTAACGGTCATAAGCTGTTAGGCGAGCATCCCGCCTGTGCAGAAGCGTTAGATAAATATCGCATTAACCCCGGTAACGTGGGTCGCGGTGCAAAAAGAGATACCCAGTTTAGCGAAATGATAGAGTTTGCCTGCCGCTACGATAAGCCCGTGCGAATTGGTGTTAACTGGGGCAGTCTCGACCAGGAGCTACTGGCTCGTTTGCTTGATGAAAACGCTAATCATCAGGCACCTAAAGATTTATCAATCGTGATGCAGGATGCGGTTATTCAATCGGCATTAGAAAGTGCGGCAATGGCTGAGTCGGTGGGGCTCGCAAGTGATAAAATTATTCTGTCCTGCAAAACCAGCCAGGTGCAAGACTTGATTGAAATCTATCGTCGCCTTGCCGCGCAAAGCCAGTATGCGCTGCATTTAGGCTTGACTGAAGCGGGTATGGGTTCAAAGGGTATTGTTGCTTCCACTGCCGCGCTGTCGGTGCTTTTGCAAGATAATATCGGCGATACGATTCGAATTTCTTTGACGCCGGAGCCAGGTGGCAGTCGTGTCAAAGAGGTGCAGGTGGCGCAAGAGATACTACAGACCATGGGGCTGCGTGCATTTACACCAATGGTAATCGCATGCCCGGGTTGTGGCCGCACTACCAGTACGTACTTCCAGCAGTTGGCCGAAGATATTCAAAACTATCTACGCAATCAAATGCCAGTATGGAAAGATAAGTATCTTGGCGTTGAAACAATGAATGTGGCGGTTATGGGTTGTGTGGTCAATGGGCCTGGTGAAAGTAAACATGCAAATATTGGTATTAGCTTGCCCGGTACCGGAGAGCGACCGGTTGCCCCGGTGTATATCGACGGCGAAAAAGATGTCACCCTAAAGGGTGATAATATTGCAGCTGAGTTTCAGGCCATTGTTGAAAACTATGTGGTTAGTCATTACTCGACTTAGTGTTAGCCGTTATCTTGCTTGTTCAGTGTTTCTCTGTGTTCCAGTAATCGTTTGTACAGTTTCAGGTCTTCTTTAAATCTTGCTTTGAATTTTGGTCTTAAGCGCTCGGGGATAAATTCGCTTAGAGGGATGTTGTTGTCTTTGTGCTTATTTTCATTGAGTTTTGGCACATCGTCCAAAGGGTTAGCGCCAAGCTTGCTGATAAGTTTTTTAATTTCGTCATCAAGTTGATCAAACCAAAGTGGCTCGCAAACCAATTGGTTCTTATAGATAAAGTAATCGGATTGGGGGATCTCAAGTACCGCTTCACCTAACGGTGCTTTAGACTCTAAGATTTTTATCGAATCTGCTGGAGACCTTAGGCCAAGGTGGCCCAGGATTGAACGCCATCGGCTTGCCGGTTTTCTGATGGTTGCAACACAAGTGTATTCCAGCAGCTGTTGCTCGGTAATGAGTCCGTACTCGATAGCGGATGCAGGTGTCATATGGGCAAGCAAACCGGTGCCGGCAAGTTTTTTGGCCAACGCGTCGGGAATATTGTGATTGGGTAGCCCAATGGCAACATGTTCTGTGCATGTATCATTGCTATCAAAAGCGCCACTCATTCTAAGTACGATTTCCACCGTCGAGGAGCCGGTCTTTGGCACTCTAAAATAAGCGAATTTATGTCGGTGCGATATAATCACGATTTAATTACTCAGTGAACGGAGATTTACCGAAAGTCATTGTTAGAACTTTTGCTTACTATACAATATCATAGGCG
>CBFHXO010000155.1:0-4881 GCA_965659815.1 Pseudomonadales bacterium | reverse complement strand
GATAATAGCGAAGAACTCGCAATGTTTCGCGGCTTTTTCGGCCCCTATTTCGCAACCCCTGTTTATAACCAGTACCTGGCCTGGTGCGGTTATCCCGAAATAGCCGAAGAGATTAACGCCGCCTGGGCTGCCAAAGATCGCGAGCGCACATTTAATGCGTTTAGCAATGAGATGGTTGAGTCCATTGCTATTGTTGGTAGCGAAGACGAATGTCAGGCTATTGTTCGCGATCAACTGGATAACGGCATTAACACCGCAATGATTACCCCCGCCTCGGCCAATGCCGATAAACGCCATTCAATAATTAATACCTTTGGTATCCAGCAATTTAGCTTGTAGGGTTTAGGTATTTTCAGGGCGTGAAGATAGCGCTTCGAACGGGCAAGGATTACGCAGGGTGCGAGTGGGCTTTATTTTGGCTAAAACCAGACACTGCAGGGATGCAGTGCCGCTCAACAAGGATGTCACTTTAATTCTAGCCAAAATAAAACCCACCCCTACCGCTAGGAAGCATCACACCATCTACTCTCTAGCCGCTCCCTAATCCGTGCTCCATAATCCCTACTCAAAACTCAACAAGCCAGCAACATGTGCGCAGGTCAATATCACGCTGTGAGAAAGGTTTAAACAAACCGCAAAAAAAACATGATTTACAAGGCAATTAAATACCCTGGTAAACCATGCTTTTAATGCCGGTAGATTTGAATTAAGTTTATTCCCTAAATCAATTAAACAGTTAACTCTTGAATCTCAACCGCAGCAATACGCTTGCCTTCTTCAGCACCTTGCTGAAACCGCTCAATCTGGTCAAAATTCATATAACGAAAAATCTGATCCGACATCGAATCAATCTTCTGGGCATACTGCATATACTCCTCACGCGTAGGAATCTTACCCATCACTGCCCCTACCGACGCCAGCTCAGCAGACGTGAGATACACATTAGCGCCATTACCCAAGCGGTTAGGGAAATTACGCGTTGAAGTCGAAAGCACCGTGGCCTCATCTTCAACCCGCGCCTGGTTACCCATACACAATGAACAGCCTGGAATCTCTGTACGCGCACCTACCTTGCCAAAGATACTGTAGTAACCCTCTTCAATCAGCTGAGTTTCATCCATACGCGTTGGCGGCACAACCCACATACGCGTTGAGATATTGCCATCAAACTGCTTGAGCATTTCACCCGCTGCACGAAAGTGACCAATATTCGTCATACACGAACCGATAAATACTTCGTCAACTTTATCACCAGCCACATCCGATAAAGTCCGCGCATCATCAGGGTCATTAGGCGCACATACAATTGGCTCGATAATATCGTCCATATTGATTTCAATGACTTCAGTGTATTCAGCGTCGGCATCAGCCTGTAATAGCTCAGGGTTAGCCAACCACTCTTCCATTTTGCGCGCACGGCGCTCAAGCGTACGCTTGTCCCCATAGTTGTCGCTAATCATCCAACGCAACAAGGTAATATTTGAACGCAGATATTCCGCTATGGTCTCTTCCGATAGCTTGATAGTACAACCCGCCGCCGAACGCTCAGCAGAAGCGTCAGATAATTCAAATGCCTGCTCTACTGTTAACGACTCCAAACCCTCAATTTCGAGAATTCGACCCGAGAACGCATTTTTTTTACCTTTTTTCTCTACGGTAAGCAAACCCTGCTTAATGCCGTATAGCGGGATCGCGTGCACCAGATCACGCAACGTCACACCCGGTTGCATAGTGCCAGTAAAGCGCACCAGGATTGATTCAGGCATATCTAACGGCATAACACCAGTTGCCGCAGCAAAGGCCACAAGGCCAGAACCCGCAGGAAACGAAATACCCATTGGAAAGCGTGTATGCGAATCACCACCCGTACCCACGGTGTCGGGCAATAACATGCGGTTTAACCAGCTATGAATAATACCGTCTTTGGGTTTTAACGAAACACCACCGCGGGTCATAATGAAATCGGGCAACGTGTGCTGGGTTTCAATATCGACAGGCTTAGGGTACGCAGCAGTATGACAAAACGATTGCATAACCAGGTCGGATGAAAAACCAAGGCAAGCCAGGTCTTGTAATTCATCGCGCGTCATTGGCCCAGTCGTATCCTGCGAACCAACCGTGGTCATTTTAGGTTCACAGTAAGCACCTGGGCGAACACCCTGCCCTTCGGGCAAACCGCAGGCGCGACCGACCATTTTTTGTGCCAAAGTAAAACCTTTGTCCGAAGCTTCGGGCTCTTCCGGTACACGGAATAATTCACTGCCAGGCAAACCCAATGCTTCACGCGCACGAGCCGTTAAACCGCGACCAATAATCAGATTAATACGACCACCGGCCTGAACCTCATCGAGAATCACATCCGATTTAAATTCGTATTCGCTAAGTACTTCACCCGACTCACTGAGAATTTTGCCTTCGTAGGGGAGCACTTCAATTACGTCGCCCATGGCAATTTTTTCTACCGGCGCTTCAAATACTAAGGCGCCGGAGTCTTCCATAGTGTTAAAGAAAATAGGAGCAACCTTGCCACCGATACAAATACCACCACTGCGCTTGTTAGGTACGCCAGGCATATCGTCACCAAAATACCACAACACAGAGTTGGTGGCTGACTTACGCGATGAGCCAGTACCCACAACATCACCAACAAACGCAATGGGTAAACCCTTGGCTTTTAGCTCGTCGATTTTTTTTATGGGACCCAGTTCACCCTGCTTGTCGGGCTCAATACCATCGCGGGCCATTTTGTACATTGCCAATGCGTGCAACGGAATATCAGGACGACTCCAGGCATCGGGCGCCGGTGACAAATCATCAGTGTTGGTTTCGCCGGTGACCTTAAATACAACTAACTTAATAGATTCAGCAACGGCATTGCGGCCAGTAAACCACTCGCCAGCAGCCCAGGACTCTAGCACCGCTTGTGCTTGCGCGTTGCCCGCTTTGGCTTTCTCTGCCACATCGTAAAAAGCATCAAACATCAATAAGGTGTGCTTAAGCTGATCGGCCGCCACTTCGGCTAGCGTATCGCTATCTAACAGGCTAACCAAGGTTTCGATATTGTAGCCACCCAACATATTCCCCAGTAACTTAACAGCTTCCTCTGCGCTGACCAGTGAGCAAACTTCGTCGCCCTTGGCAATGGCAGATAAATAAGCAGCTTTGACATAAGCGGCTTCATCAACACCCGGTGGAATGCGATTGGCGAGTAAATCGAGCAGTGTTTGTTCTTCACCCGCTGGCGGGTTCTTCAATAACTCTACAAGCCCAGCAACCTGGCTTGCCGATAACGGTTTGGCGGGAATACCTTGCGCAGCGCGCTCGGTTTCATGTTGGCGATAGGCTTCTAACACGGTGAACTCCTGAAATAGACTAACTCGATTAAGCAATTGAACGCGGGGCAAAGACCTGTAAGTATTCGTCGGCCAACATGTCGAATATCACGATGGTTTATACCAGGACGGGATTATCGACTTAAGGCGTAACAGTATGGAGGAGAACTTTTGCAACGGTCCACTCAAGCCGGGCATTGTAGCAAATTGGTAGCGTAAATTTAATGTCCACCAAGCCGGATTAGTGCTGTTTTTATCGCTTTAATTGCATCACGTCGACCAGTTAAACCGAATTGTCGCGCTAATTTCGTCCAGTCTGGCGCCAGCGCAAGGCTGACAACTAACAGTGCGGCGTTTTTATCACTGTCGCGCTTACCGCCCGTATCACCAAATCGTTCAGCAAGCGCTAGTGCATTGGCAGCAGTGACGGGTTTTGACGGCTCAAGTAAGCGCTGCATTTGCCGGCACAATGCCGGGTAGGCTTTATCGTAGGGAATTTCGCCCTTGATAAAACGATTAAGCACCCACCGATCGAACGCTGCCGCGGGCTGGGCGTGATTTGCAGCGAAATGCTTATCTGGCAGCGCAGCTGCATCGATATAGGCTTTAGTGAGGACATCAACAAGCAAAGTGACTTCGCTTTCCGGCAGGTAATTCATTGCCCAATAAGGTAAGTCGTGTAGTAAAGATTCCGCCCGCGTTGCGCACAAGCTCGAGGCCCGTCCAGATAGCGGCTTAACCACCATTAGGTTGCGCATACCGCTGGCTTTATCGCTACGCAAGCCCATTTGCACCGGTACTGCTGCCAAACCCGTCCAAAATACCAGCAACCCCGGTTCAAAGCCAAAGCTACTACCCCAGTAATCGTAACCCTGCTGCTGGCAATAGTTTTGCAGCGTCGCGACCAGCTGCGAAGCGATACGCTGGCGTCGGCAATGACCAGCCACCGCAATCCGCATTATCCGTAAAGAGCGCATTTCACACCAGCCGGTATCAGCGCTTAAAAGCGTCAGCGACTGGGCTAACAAATTACCTTGCGGGCGACGCTGGCCAGCCGCAATCGCCGCTAATAACGCAGTATTTTCGGCTGCCGAACTGTCTAAGCTAAAGCCGCCCTCCTCGCAAGCAAGGCAAACCCCCACGATAGTTTTCTCGCCATCCCAATTACCATAATTACCACCCGTTTTCTCAGCATTTTTCTGACTATTGCCTGCAGTACTCTCGGCCACCCAAAGTTTAAGAAACGGCGCATCGAGCAGCTGGCGTAAGTCACTGGGGCGGGTTTGGTAATGCGCATCGACTAACAAACCAAACACCGCTCGTAGCAATGCCTCATTGGCCAGTAACTCTTCAGTGGCAACTGGCCTAGTCGTGATACTCTCGCCTCCATTATCTGCTTGTTGATCGATACGCGCTGAACCATCAATGAGATCTTTGTAATCAACAGGGGCTTTGCAATCAAAAGACGTGCCGCAATCAAGCACTAACAGCCGATTAAAGAAGGATTCCATGGGGTCATTAACGGCCCAGCGCATTGGCTGGCTAAGGC
>CBFHXO010000154.1:0-5021 GCA_965659815.1 Pseudomonadales bacterium | reverse complement strand
CAAGCAAAGAAAAGTGACTGCCCAGCGGGGCACCCAGTAAAGCAAACCCTGTAAGCAATTAAAAAAAATAGTAAATCGTCTACTCCCACGACAAACCAAAAGAAATGTAAATTCCCAGTGAGGCACCTCTTGCATCAAACCCTGTAAGCAACGCTGAAAAACAGCATCCCCAAAACAACTACTTAAACTGCCTCTGAATCCCCGTCTGCGCCAAAATTCTGGTAGAAATCTCCTCAATCGAAAAATCCGTCGTATCAATATAAGGAATCTTATACCTCTCAAACATACTCACCGCCTCAGCCACCTCCATATCGCACTGTTTTGCCGAAGCATACCGGCTTCCCGACAACCGTTCATTCCGAATCGATGCCAACCGATCTGGCCTAATGGTCAAACCAAACAAACGATCCTTATATTCCCGCAACGGTTTAGGCAACTCCATCGTCTCCAAATCATCCTCAGTAATCGGATAATTCGCAGGAAAAATCCCAAACTGCAAAGCCAAATACAAACAGGTCGGCGTCTTGCCCGAACGCGATACACCAATCAAAATAATATCCGCATCACCATAACGATTGATACGTCCACCATCATCATTGTCTAACGCAAAGTGAATCGCCTCAATCCGTCGACTGTAATGCCGGTTCTCAGTTGCCACCTTGGGTCTGCCAACGTTATAACTACTCGGCGCGCCAAGGGCTTTTTCTAATGGCGCCAAAAAGGTATTAATCACATCAACACAAAAACCCTCAGAGGCCAACACAATTTCCCGTACCTGCTCGCTGATGAGCGTGTCAAATACAATCGGCGGCTGCCCGTCACGCTGCGCCGCTGCATTGATTTTAGCCACCGCCTGCCGCGCCTGTGCCTCACTGTCAATATAGGGCAAAGTGTGCCGCTCAAACTCAATTGAAGGAAAATGCGACAATAAACTTTCACCCATGACCTCTGCTGTGATACCGGTGCTGTCTGATATAAAAAATGCAGTACGTTTCATCTGTGTTTTTTTTCTCCAATCGACTAGACTACACCGCTTTTACGGCAGCCAGCAGGATTTAATCCCAGCGCTATCTTAACCTAAACCCATGGCTTTGCGGGCAGCGCCAAAACCAGGCCCAAAAAGCAAAATTTTCGAGCCTCCATGCTCAACAAGGAGATAATTTTGTCGGATCAGGTACTTTGGTTTAATCAACTCGGTATGAATGATGTCGATCGCGTCGGCGGTAAAAACGCCTCGCTGGGCGAGATGATTAGTGGCCTTTATAGCAAAGGCGTTCAAGTACCCGACGGTTTTGCCACCACCGCCGACGCCTATCGCCAGTTTATCGCCCACCAGGGCCTGGACCAACGAATCCAGGCGGCACTGGACGCACTGGATGTCGAAGACGTTAACGCGCTGGCCGAAACCGGCAAAGCGATTCGTCAGTGGGTGCTCGACACGCCTTTTCCCGACGCTCTGGATAAAGCCATGGAAGAGGCCTTTACCCAGCTGCAAGGGGGCAATAAGGCCCTTAGCGTGGCCGTTCGCTCATCGGCAACCGCCGAAGATCTGCCCGATGCCTCCTTTGCCGGCCAACAGGAAACCTTTCTTAATATCAAGGGCTTTGACAACGTACGTATTGCCGTGAAAGAGGTCTTCGCCTCGCTGTTTAACGACCGCGCCATCGCCTATCGGGTCCATAAGGGCTTTGACCATAGCGGCGTGGCGCTGAGCGCAGGTATCCAGCGCATGGTTCGCTCTGAAACCGGCAGCGCCGGGGTGATGTTTACCCTCGATACCGAATCCGGCTTTGATGGCGTGGTGTTTATTACCAGCTCCTACGGGCTTGGCGAAACGGTAGTACAAGGTTCGGTTAACCCCGATGAGTTTTATGTCTCCAAACGCGCGCTCGACTCGGGCCACCATCCAATATTACGCCGCAACCTGGGTAGCAAAGCGATCAAAATGATTTACGGCGAAGAGGCTAGCGCTGGCTTATCGGTAAATACCGTCGATGTCGATGTCGCCGAACGGCAGCAGTTCAGTATCAACGATGCGGAAATCGTCGAGCTGGCTAAACAGGCCCTTATTATTGAGCAACACTACCAGCGTCCCATGGATATCGAATGGGCTAAAGATGGCGACGATGGCAAGCTGTATATTGTTCAGGCCAGGCCCGAAACCGTCAAAAGCCGCCAACACGGCAATATGGTTGAGCGTTATTTGCTCGAAGAAAAAGCCGCCGTGCTATGTGAGGGCCGCAGCATAGGCCAGCGCATTGGCGCAGGCCCAGTAAGTATTGTTGAAGGTATCCACGCTATGGACCAGGTCCAGCAGGGCGATGTGCTGGTCACCGATATGACCGACCCCGACTGGGAACCTGTCATGAAGCGTGCCTCGGCAATTGTCACTAATCGCGGCGGTCGTACCTGCCACGCTGCCATTATTGCCCGAGAATTAGGCATACCCGCGGTTGTCGGCTGCGTCGACGCAACCGAAAAGCTCAAGGCTGGCCGTGAAGTCACCGTAAGTTGCGCCGAAGGCGATACCGGCTTTATCTACGATGGCAAACTCGATTTCGCTATTAAACGCAGCGATATAACCCAAATGCCTGAGCTGCCATTTAAAATTATGCTCAATGTCGGCAACCCCGATCGCGCGTTTACATTTCAGAGCCTGCCCAACCACGGTGTCGGTTTGGCACGACTGGAATTTATTATTAATCGCATGATCGGTATACACCCCAAGGCGCTGCTTAACTTTGACAGCCTGGAACCCGACCTTAAAGACAATATTCAAAAGCGTATTGCCGGTTATAGCGGGCCAATCGATTTCTACGTTGAGAAACTGGTTGAAGGTATTGCCACTATCGCTGCCGCCTTTGCTCCGAAACGGGTCATTGTGCGTATGTCGGATTTTAAATCCAATGAGTACGCACATCTGGTAGGTGGTTCGCTCTATGAACCCGAAGAAGAAAACCCAATGATTGGCTTTCGTGGCGCCTCGCGCTATATCAAACCCAGCTTTCTCGACTGCTTTGCACTTGAGTGTCGCGCGCTGAAAAAAGTGCGCGAAACCATGGGGCTGCAAAACGTCGAAGTAATGATCCCCTTTGTTCGCACACCCGGCGAAGCAAAGCAGGTGCTCGAGCTACTTACTCAACACGATTTAAAGCGCGGTGAGCACGGTTTAAAACTTATTATGATGTGCGAGCTACCGGCTAACGCTCTTATCGCCGACCAGTTTCTCGAGTACTTCGACGGCTTTTCAATTGGATCTAACGATTTAACTCAGCTAACACTGGGGCTGGACAGAGACTCAGGCTTGGTGGCACATTTATTTGATGAGCGTAACGACGCGGTTAAGGCATTGCTGAGCCAGGCGATCAGCGCCTGTAAAGCACAAAATAAATATGTGGGTATTTGTGGCCAGGGTCCTTCGGACCACCCCGACTTTGCCCGCTGGCTTATGGAGCAGGGCATTGATAGCGCCTCGCTCAACCCCGATAGTGTGCTCGATACTTGGTTGTTTTTAGCTAACGAAAAATCTTAGGCTAAAGCCAATAATAATTCGGCAAAGATTAATCATTAGCAATTGGCACAGCGCTGCCGAATGGGCTGAACAAAGCTATACTTTACACTGAGTAATTTAAAATCAGGACCAGCGCATGCAGACCAATAAAAGACATTCTGTCGCTACCAAGCAGCCAGCATCAGGCAGTCATTCAGGCCGCGGCCCTGTAGTATGGCCCACGGCATTGCTGCTCGGTACAACCTTGTTGCTTGCGATTGTTGGCGTGCCCTGGTACGAACTGGCTGTGGGTTTTGAATGGACACACTGGCTCGCCTTTGCATTGTTTGCAGCCACCAACGGTATTGCCATTACTGCCGGTTACCATCGTTTATGGGCGCATAACGCTTACAAAGCACACCCCATCATGCGCTTACTACTGGCCTTATTTGGCGCTGCCGCTTTTCAAAACAGCATCCTGGTTTGGAGTTCCCAACATCGGCGCCATCATCGCCATGTCGACGATAATGAACGCGACCCTTATTCCGCGAAAAAAGGGCTTTGGTTTTCACATATTGGCTGGATGCTACACGAGTACCCTAACGGCACCGATGACTTTAGCAATTGTAAAGATTTACAGCGCGATAAAATTGTTATGTGGCAGCACAAGCATTACTACAGCATCGCCATTGCAATGAATGTGCTACCGCCACTGTTATTTGGTTTTATTACCGGCGAATATTTAGCGTACTTTTTAACCATGGGTATACTGCGCTTGGTTTACTCACACCACACTACCTTTTTCATTAATTCGCTGGCCCACTACTGGGGCAAAAGACCCTACTGTGGTGATAACACCGCCAGAGACAACGATGTACTGGCACTGTTTACCTACGGTGAGGGCTACCATAATTATCATCACTTGTTTCAAAATGATTATCGCAATGGCGTGCGTTGGTATCAGTTTGATCCGACCAAATGGTTAATTAAAACCTGCTCGTGGTTGGGTTTGGCGAAAGATTTACGCGTCACACCTAAATTTAAAATACGTGAGGCCATGGTCACACGACAGTTGGAAGTTGCGCGGGACAAGCTGGCCAACCCAACCTTTATCAATACCATTAAGCAACGGCTGGGTACAATAGAGTATGCGCGCTGGCGCGAGGCGCTGGAAAATCAGATTGAGTCTGAGCACCAACAGCTCTCGCTACTGTTAAACGAGTGGAAAGATATTCACGCAAAATGGATGACTGCAAAGCGCGAACGGCTGCAAAGTGCTAAGCAAAATGTGCAGAGTTCGCTTGATTTACACGGCCTTAGACTAAAACTAAAGGAACTGGAATATTCAATGATTCAGCAGTACCGACGCGTAAGTTATGTGAATGTTGTACTCGCTTAATAAAACCCGATTAACGAATAGGCACCAGAAAAATCGACGGCCGTTTTACCCTTTCCGTTAATATCAGTATTAACGGTTGAGGCCAGACTAATCTTGGCCGAGCCATGACTGGCATAGCGCGCAAAAAAAACA
>CBFHXO010000153.1:0-5144 GCA_965659815.1 Pseudomonadales bacterium | reverse complement strand
AAACTGTTTCATTGTTGAGGGAGTACTCATATTCGCACTCCCAGCTTAGCGTTATCATTTTGACGCTTAATCGCATAGGACTGCCGCAGTAATTTCGCAACCGCTACATAACTGGATTCCGGAATGGGTTTATCCAACTGACAGTGTTTAAACAGCTGTCTTGCCAATAGCGGTGACCGGATAACTGGCACGCGATATTGGTAGGCACGCTCTTTGAGTAGTTTCGCCATCGCGCCGGCGCCTTTTCCAATCACCTCGGGTGCAACCATGGTGCTGCGATCGTATTTAATCAGCACAGCGAAATGAGTCGGATTAGTGATTAATAGATCGGCCTCCGGTACCTTGTTGACGGCTTCAGCACGCGATCGCATTTCACCTTCTAACTGCTTGCGCTTTTGCCGAATCAGCGGGTCTCCTTCGCGACGCTTAATCTCATCTTTTAACTCTTTAGGCGTCATTTTGAGATTACGCTTGTAATCCCAGCCAGAAAAAACCCGATCAATGACAGCGATTAAAGCCAGCACCAGCAGCAACCGAAAAATCAAGGTAGCGCTATTATCGATAAATTGACTGACAAAGACGGTATGCGGCTTTTGATAAAAACTAACAAAGAATTCAAACGCAGCGGTTAGGGTGAAATAGATCACCAAAGCAAACAGCGTGAGCTTCACAAGGTTTTTAATTAATTCAAATAATAATTTTATCGATATAAGCCGCTTAAAGCCTGCGACAGGATTGATACGTTGAATATCGGGCTTGATTGGATGCGTGGTAAATACCGGGCCGGTTTGCACTAGCGTGGCCAGGACGCCAACAACAATGACCAAAGCCGCTAGCGGTGCCATGATCGTAGCACCAGTGACTACCCAATCGGTTGTGACAAACGCCAAATTTCCAAGTTCGAAGTTTAAATCGCTAGATTGACGAAACATCTTCGCGCTGAGCAATAAGGTTTTATTAATAAATAACTGCCCTGCAGCGATTAAAAATACCAAGCCGGCCGCGAGTATCACTAAAGTATTGACTTCAATGCTTTTATTAACCGATCCTTTTTTCCGCGCGTCTTCTAGCTTGTGCGGCGTGGCCGGCTCGGTTTTCTCGTGCTTGTCGGGTTCGTTGCCAGCCATATGCTGGTTTATCCTTCTTAAGTTGCGCCTGACATTAATAGACGCTGCCAATATTCAAATACAGTTAAAAATAATCGCTCAAGTACTGGCGATAAATAGCGCAGCGAAGCGGCGGTAAGTATTAAAGCCACGCCAATTTTTAACGGTAAAAACAAAAAGTACACATTCATTTGCGGCATGGTTCGACCCATGACTGCAATGCCAGTATCCAAAAGCATTAGTACGCCAATGACCGGCGCTGCGATAATCACGCCATACACATAAACTACTGAAAATTGTTTCACAATATCGGTAAGAACAAAGTGCGCCAAGCCTGCGCCTGGCGGGACTATCTGCAAAGAGTACGCAATACCTTTAAACGCGAGTAAATACGCGTCGGATAAAAAAAATATCATCACCGTTAACAGCGACAGCACAGTACCCATGAGTGGACTGTTGGCGTTGGTGGCAGGGTTTAAAATCTGAGCTGCACCAAAGCCTGCCTGAAAATCAATTAATTTTCCCGCCACCATAATCGAGGCCATGGCGCAATAAAAACCAAACGCCATCACTAGGCCCAGCATCACTTCTCGTAAGCCCATTAACCCTAATTCAACGATCGAACTGGGAAGATAAGCTGGCGTGATTGATAAGGCGTTGACCAATACCACTGCCATCATCAGCCCTAAATAGACTCGTAGCTGCGCCGGCAAGCGACCCATCGTATCGAACGGCGTTGCGTAAAAAAGAATGCCCATGCGAATGCTCATTAACAATACCGCCACTAGCCACGCCACATTTACATCAAAACTCAAGCTCCGCCCCCTCATCGCATTTCAACGATCTACCCACCTGTAATCCTATAAACTCAACAAGCTAAAAATAGCTTGGTATATTGGCAATTAACGTACTGGCAAAATTGGCAATGGTGGTTAACATCCAACCGCCGAATATCAGCATCACTGCACCTACCGCAATAATTTTTGGCACAAAGGTCAGTGTCATTTCTTGGATCTGGGTGACCACCTGCAAAATACTGATTAGCAAGCCCACCAGCAGCGCGGTAGCAAGAATGGGCATTGCCACGTTAAAGGCTGTCCATAACATCTCATTGGTCAAGGCTGTTGCTAAATCAACGTTCATAATCCGATCCAGTAATTCCGACAGTGAAGCGTAGTGCAAAAAACAAACTAACTCACCCGACCTTAGTCGGGTGAGTTAGTTGAAAAAACTGATTAGGATTGGCTATATCGGCACAATTGAGCCCAAGAAAGGTATATAAACATGGACTTATCGTTATTTGACGTGCATGAGCTGCTCGCACTGGCACAAGACGACATCGACAACAAGCGCTTTAGCGAGGCCTTATTCAAAGTAAAAACCGCGCTGGCGATGCCAAAACCACCCAATGATTTACTCGCGGTTGCCGCCAAGCTTTACGGTCAGTTGCGGCTGTTTGATAAAGCTAAAGCACTGTTTAATCGTTATTTGGAGCAGGAACCACAGGCCACCCACGAACGCTTTCAGCTGGGTATGGTCCATTTTGATAACGGTGAGACAGAAGCGGCTTTAACCATTTGGGGGCATTTACTGGAGCAACATCCGGTGCATCCACCTGCCCGATATTATTCAGCGTTGGCAAACTCGAAAATTGTCGATTGGATTGCGGCGCAAAAACATTTGGATATATTGCTCAAGTCGGTCGCGGCGGACAATATGTATTTTGGCATGGGCAAAGAACTTTTAACTGCCATTCAAAACGAATCGTTTCGCGATGCAGAGCCCCAAAATGACACGAATGAGGAGCGGCTGCTAGAAAAATATCAGTAGCTGATATTTGATCGGCACCACTCAAACATCAGTCGATGCCCAGGATACAAAGATCGACGCAAAACCGATAATCTACTGAGTATGTAATGAATAACTTAGATGCAGAAGAACTGTTTCACCTTGGTGTAAGCGCCAGCGAACGGGGCGACCATGAGAATGCCATTAGCTATTTAAAAGCCTCTATAGCCGACACCCCGATAGCACAGAGCCTGTATTTACTGGCAGCCGAATACGCAGAAATTGGTATGCATATGCGTGCTATTGATTTAATGCAGCAAGCCATTGAGATGCAACCTGAATTATGGATCGCCTATTTCCAGCTAGGCCTATTATTTTTGACGGTTGATCAGCACGATTCTGCTGAAGAAGTTTGGCGCGCACTTATCGAACTGGATGAGTCAAACTATATGCATCACTTTGGTAAGGGGCTTACCCAAGTACTCAATGACGCACTACAAGAGGGCATTTTATCCCTTAAAACTGGTATAGAAATGAACGACGAGCATGCCGCGCTAAATAACGATATGATGGACGTCATTGAAAATATCCTCGCAGAGAATGGTGTCTCGCTGGATGAAGCTCATACCGATACTGATAAAGAGACAACGATACCCTTAGAGCAGGACGCCGCCCCGAAAAGCGATGCAGCAGATGCTGGAGATATCGGGGAAGCTGGGCAAAAAGACGAGCGCACAGCACGATCGCCGCAGCATTTGTTCCTATCTAACTACGATAAAGGGTCGGCTGAAGAGGGCTTTGACCCCTAATATAACTGTGCAGCCAACATCGCACCTTGTACTCTCAAACACAGATTCCGCTGCCCCCATCGTTTCACTAACCAAAGTGCAACGATGGGGGCGCTTGGTTCTATATTTTTGTCAGCAGACAAGCCCTCTGATTAACACATCACCTTCCGGTAATTAAATCCGAACTATCGAAGGCTGCGAACGGTCCAACTATCTTTGACGACTTACAATCGTAAAAAAATGCAACTCAACCTTTTACTTACCTTCCTAGGTATTCTAAGCAACAATTGAGCCATTATTGATCATCATGTGCACTTTCCATTCATTTTTAGGCAGTCAACGCGATTACTAAACAAATTGATTGTCCCAAAGGAGTTTGTAATTGGTCAAAGCCAAAGAGTTGTCACTTGTTACGGAAGCAGTAACAACAGACGTAGCTAATGCTGCCCAACTTGGACTTGACCGAGACGATGCTAGGCTAGGGTCTGGCCGTGCCGGACTAACCGAGTATGCGTTATTGCGATTCCATACCGATGTGTTTGATGTTTGACCGCTTCTGGATTGCGCGTTGAATCTATCCCTAGATCCAAAATCGGTCCACCCAACGACGTATGACTCCTCAGGATTCCAGCCCGAAGGCGCACCCACCATTGGCAAATTAATGTAATCCTCAACGTAATTATTGAGCGGATGAGGCCTACCGCCGTTGTAGAAACCGGATGTCTTAATAACACCCTTAGTCGCTTCTTTAACAACTCTTTTTAGGTTTAGTGTTTGTGAAAAGGTACCGTTTTCGAAAACGGGCGCTCTCATTATCCATTGATTCTTGGCCAACATTCTGACCTGATTATCTGCGCGACCCCCTACGTTTGCCTGTTTGTTCCAACCGAACAATGTCGTCCTACTACTTTCCAGGTCCTTTGTATCGATAACATACGCGATATTCTTTGCGCGCTGAAATTCAGCAGTGATCCTATCGTTCGTGGAAACATCAGCCTGGCCACTTCTTCTAGCATCGAAGCTTATGTCTATATCGAAGGCATCTTCACTTGAAACGGAAGACTGGCTTAACACAGTGACATTACGCCCCCTACTCGTCATGTCAAACCAATTTCTGCTTTTGCCAGCTTTTGGTTTTAGTTCTTCCAAGGCTATTGCAACGCTCTGCGCCTTAAATTTATTGATATTTTTGTTCACCACGCTCGTCCGCGCGTCAGGCGAAGTTATTAATTTTCGAATACTCCCCAATTCATCGCGAGAAGATCTTAAATAGGCCGCCGCTTGACTCAATCTATTATTGAAAATGCGCGATGCTGAGGTCCAAGTGCTTACGGACTCGGCGCCGGCAACGGCAGGGCTTGCACTAGGGGCACTTGGCGCAGCACCCAGGCTAGGCGGTGTAACAGTAGCAGCGGGTGGAATACTAGCGCTGGTCGAAGTATCTGCTGGTGACGGAGGCCAT
>CBFHXO010000152.1:0-5152 GCA_965659815.1 Pseudomonadales bacterium | reverse complement strand
CCTTTAAATTCACCTATACACTAAGAAAAGAACCACAAATTAGCCCACAAGAAAAAAACACGGCTATGGTAAAAGATTAACTAAGAACAGAGCTCCACCGGCTTGCCTCCAGGACAAAAACACCCCATGGTAAAAGATTAATTAACAATAAAGCTCACCACCTATAAACTAAAAATTAACCCTCTCTAATAATTTGAAACCAAACCACAATCTAAGCTAGCATACCCCCTCCCCTTCCCCCTCAGGAAAAAAAATGAGCCTCCTCCAACAACTCAAAACCGACCAAACCCTCAGCAAGGCCGCCAGGCAAGTGGCGGACAAAATCCTTGCTGACCCCAAAGCCGCACTCACCCTTCCTATTGCCGAACTTGCCAAGCGCGCCAACGTCAGCGAACCCAGCGTCAACCGCCTGTGTCGCTCCCTCGGCTGCAAAGGCTACCCTGACTTCAAAGTCCAACTCGCTGGTGAACTCTCTACTGTTAAGGGCAAAATCACCCGTGATATCGACTTCAACGACAGCGTCAGCGAAATCATCAGTAAAGTATTCGACTCAACCCACGCCAGCCTGGTTACCGCGCAAAAAGCCTGCCACCCCGACACCATCACCAATGCAATAACCGCACTCGCCAACGCTAACGCGATTTACTTTTTCGGCCACGGCGCCTCCGGCTCAGTCGCAATGGATGCACAACATAAGTTCCTGCGCTTTAAAAAACCCGCTATCGCCCACGTCGATGCCTTAAACCAACGCATCGCCGCGAAAGGCCTTAACCAAAACGAAGTCGCCGTTTTTATTTCCTACACCGGCCGCACCCGCTCGGTGATTGACGCTGCAGCCATCGCCGCTAACACTCCAGCCACCGTTATTGGCGTCACCCACCCAGGCTCACCACTGTCCAAATACTGCCAACTCACACTGAGCGTTGGCAACAGCGAAGATACCGAAATGTACACCCCAATGACCTCCCGTATCGCTCAATTATCACTGCTCGATATTATGGCCACCGGCGTCGCGCTTGAACTGGGTAGCGACTTTGCCGAACACCTGCACAACGTCAAAGAGTCAATCTCCAGCACCAAAAAACCCCTGCCCTAAACACCTTTGCAAGACAAAAAAACCACGACCTCACCACGATTTACCAATGAAACCCAAATAAACCAATAATATCAATATATTAGCGACTTTTTCGGCAGATTAACCAGCTTATTAATGGCGTATTACTGGTCTAAAAACAGTATTTGGACGTAATTTAATTACACCTAAACGAAAAATCATGGAAATTGACACTGTTTGATGTAATTTTGTTACCATAAGGTAGTCGAAGCAGTACCAACGCTCATCGACTCAGACTGGCCGGCAAACCCGCAGGCCAGGGACCGGAAACAGGGCTACCCCCTATTCGGTTTACGCCAGAATAAGCAGGAGAAGATTATGTTTCGTATCGCCATTAACGGCTTTGGCCGCATCGGAAGAAATGTGCTAAGAGCCTATTACGAGCGCCAGGCACAGGGAGCTGCGCTGCCTTACCAAATCGTTGCCATTAACGACCTGGGTTCTGTCGATATTAATGCTCACCTCTTGCAATACGATACCGCCCACGGTCGCTTCGCTGGCACCGTTGAAGTGAGTGGTGACAATATGCTGGTCAACAGTGACGCCATTCGCGTGATTGCAGAGCGCGACCCTAAGGCACTGCCATGGGCAGAAATGAATATCGACCTAGTAATGGAATGCACAGGCCTGTTTACTTCAAAAGATGCAGCCAGCCAGCATATTACTGCGGGTGCAAAGCGCGTTTTGATTTCGGCACCGGGTTCTGACCTCGATGCCACCATTGTTTATGGCGTTAACCACCAAACCCTAACGGCCGAAGATAAAGTTATTTCCAATGCATCCTGCACTACCAACTGTCTTGCACCTTTAGCTTGTGCACTAAATGAAACCGTTGGTATTGAGTCCGGGCTGGCAACAACTATACATTCTTATACCAATGACCAGGTGTTAACCGATGTATATCACACCGACCTGCGTCGCGCGCGCTCGGCAACACACTCAATGATTCCTACCAAAACCGGTGCAGCTAGTGCTATTGGCCAGGTAATTCCTTCGTTAAAAGGTAAGCTCGACGGCCTTGCAGTCCGGGTACCGGTTATTAATACCTCGCTGGTTGATTTCACTTTCGAAGCTAAGCGCAACAGCTCGGTAGAAGAAATTAATGGTGTTATCGCTGAGGCGGCCGAAACTGCATTAAACGGTGTTTTAGCGGTTAACGCTTTACCGTTGGTATCCACTGATTTTAACCACCACCCGGCGTCTTGCGTTTTTGATAGCACGCAGACTAAAGTTATTGGCAATACAGTTAAAGTATTAGGCTGGTACGATAACGAGTGGGGTTTCTCGAATCGCATGTTAGATAATGCGAAAGTTATTGTTCAGCTGGACGCAGTTAAGACTCAAGCGTCGGATGCTAGCAATAATGATGATGTAAATCTTGCCGTAGCAAGTTAAGTTATTTTGTTTGTAAATTTCATCTAGTCCTCTTATCTTCGCCATCTAGTGAGCTTTAAACCTTGCTAGATGGCATCTTTCTTTTAGCCTCCTGTTTTTTCAATGCCCGTTATTCTTAATGCATCACTTGCACGTCATCTCATTCCTTATTTTGTTTTTGCAACCGCAACCGGAATCGCAGTCATAATAGGCATACGCGCGTAGCTATCATTGCTATGATCCATACTTAATAAGTCGGCCACTGATGCAAAGCGAGGGGTGTCCTGGCTGTTGGTTTTGCCGCCAAAATTGTGCGAAGAAGAAATCACGCCTCGGCGCAGGCCAGAATCTGCCGCGACAATCGCATCAATACGGCCGTATTCAGAGTCCAACACAACGATATCGCCCGCTTGCACTCCTAGCGCGGCAATATCGTCGGGATGCATATGCGCAGGGTTATCTTTTACTGAATGCGGTAACTCATGGCACATAGAGTTATATACGTATTTATTGCGTCGGCAAATCAGCATATGTTGACGTTGACTATCAGCTGCGCGCTTCTGCGCCTTAGCCAGCGCCGCAAATTCTTCTGCCACACCAGCTGGCATTAAACGCAACTTGTCATCCATACCTTCAAAGGCCGGGGTAACTTCCATAGCGGCAAATTCCTCATACACCTTACCGCCATCGTTAGCGGCGATATCGACCAATGGAATTTTTGTTGCGTCACTTGGGTAGACTTTTTGCATCATCGCCAGGTAATCATCGTTGTCGAGATCCAGCGCTCCACCAGCCAATGGAATTGTAGTACCCAACCGCCTGGCCAGCTCAACCATATATAGCCACTCTTCGCTGGCCTCGCCGGGTGCATCGACGACTTTATCGGCGTATTGATGGAAGGGCTTATCAAAAATAAAGTCGGCATAAGAGGTCATTTCTGGGCGCTCTAATCCATAGCTGGCCGGCAATACGTAGTCTGCTAAATCGCTGGTATCGGTATGTCGCACTTCGATGGTGACAAGCAAGTCGAGCTCGCCCAGTGCGCGTGTCATTTTTTCACGATCGGGTAGTGACATAACCGGGTTACCACCGATAACGATAAGTGCTCTTACCTGGCCCTGTCCTGGCGTGAGGATTTCGTCGGCCAGGGTTGAGCTGGGCATTTCCTGATACACCTGGCCGGCGTCGGCCACGCGCGAGCGGCGGGTATTGGTTTTGGGATTAATTAAATCGGGCAAGAAGTCCCAGGGTACCACTGCTTCCATCGGCGGGATATTAGGGGTTAATAGTGATGTGCTGACTTTATCGCCAGCGCGATTGTGGCGACCACAAATTGTATTAATGCTGCAAATCAAGTGCTCGGACAAATTGGGGTGTGGCCCCATATCCGGCCCGGTGCCGCTGGACACACAGCCGCGTTTAGCGTTTCCAAACAGGGTGGCGGCCTGCTCTATTAATGCGGGGTCAATACCGGTGCGCCCGGCTACGTAATCGAGCGTGTAGGGCTCGATGGCTTGCATTAATTCATCAAAGCCTTCGACATACTGCTGGCAGAACTCGGCGTCGTGCAGATTTTTATCGACAATTAATTTAATCATGCCCGCTAACAGCACGGCATCTTCGCCGGGTTTAATGGGTAAATATAAATCGGCCAATTGAGCGGTTTCGGTAAAGCGCGGATCAATAACAATTAACTTTAGGCCGCGTTTTTTTGCCTCTTTAATTGAGCCAGGTCGCCAGCCGGGTGGGCCGCTTAGCTGGTTGAGGCTTGAGACCACCACATTGTTGCCTATAAGTACCGCGACATCGGCGCTATCGAATGACTGCGCACCGCCGGCCCAGATACCGTGGCGACCGACGGCAATAATTTTTGCCGGTTGGTCTATGGTCATGGTGCTAAACAGGTTATGTGAGCCCAGGCCTTGCAGGAAGGCGCGGAAAATTGGCACGGTTGCGCCTTTAAACTGCACGCCGTTGCCGGAAAAAATCGCGATGGATTCGGGGCCGTGTTGTTCGCGTATTGCGTGTAGCTGCTCGGCGATTTCATCGAGTGCCTGTTCTGGGGGGAGTGGGTTGAGTTTGCTGTTGATGCGTTTTGCTGAATGGGTGAGGCGATTTTTGTCGTTAAGCAAATGGGGGAACTGGCGGCCTTTGCTGCAGCTAAAACCCTGTGAGAGTGGATGGGTTTTGTCGGGGCGGAAGTCGATGATGGTGTTGTTTTCGACGTCGGCTTCGAAGCCGCAGAAGGCGGAGCAGATTGAGCAGTAGGTTTTTTTTGTTTGCATTGTGGGGGGGCCTTTTCTGCCGGGAGTTTGGGGGGGAGTTTAGCAAAATGTTGTTGAGGGGGGATTGTGGGGAGATTACAGGAAGGATAATTTGAAGGGGGGGCTTGTTCTGAAGGTCAGTTGATGTAGCTTTGTTCTTAGTTGATCTTTCACCATAAGCGTTTTTTGTTGCTTAGGGTAGTGGGTGGTTTTTTTCTTAGTGTATTGGTGAATTTAAAGGGTGTTTTTGTCCTGAAGGCCAGTTGATAGAGCTTTGTTGTTAGTTTATCTTTTACCATGGCCGTGTTTTTGTCCTGCAGGCAAGTCACTTTTTTTGCTTGCACAAAAAAAGTAACCAAAACCTCTTTATAAAACAACAGGGCAAAAACGTACCGCCGTT
>CBFHXO010000151.1:0-5169 GCA_965659815.1 Pseudomonadales bacterium | reverse complement strand
ATTTGGGGTTTTGCAGGGCGATAACATCAGGAAAAGAGCGCTTTTTAGCGACTAAGCTCGCCATTATTCACCGATATTGTCTTTTTCCGGCAGTGGCCAGCCACCCAGGTTGCGCCAGCGATTAACGATATAGCAAAACAGTTCGGCGGTTTTGCGGGTGTCGTAGGCGGCGCTATGGGCGTTTTCATTATCGAATTCGATACCCGCCATATAACAGGCTTTTGCCAGCACTGTCTGGCCCAGCGCCAGTCCGGCCAACGTGGCTGTATCGAAGGTCGAAAAGGGGTGGAATGGGCTGCGTTTGATGCCGCAGCGCTCAATGGCACAATTTAAAAATCCCTGATCGAAGGCGGCGTTATGCGCCACCATAATGGCGCGTTTACAGCTCACGGCTTTCATTTCCTGGCGGATATGGCCAAACATATCGTCCAGCACCACTTTTTCATCTTGTGCGGGTCGCAGCGGATGGTGGGGGTCTATGCCGGTAAACTCAAGCGCCGCCGGGTCGATATTACTGCCCTCAAAGGGTTTGACGTGATAGCTGTACGTGTCACCGCTATAGAGCCCGCCCTGAGCATCCATTTTGATAATGGTTGCGGCAATTTCCAGCATGGCATCGGTAGCAGAATTAAAGCCGCCAGTTTCGATATCGACAACAATGGGCAGATAGCCACGAAAGCGTTGTTCTATAATCGATGTGGGTACCGGTTCGGCTTCGGCATTTAATGAATCAGTCATCAGGATTTTAACCGCCACGCAATGCTCTGCTCGGCGCGCAATGGCACTAGCTGTTCGCCGCCCATTGCCAGTGTCTCAGGCGCAGTCCATGCGGATTTTTCCAGCGTAATTTGCCCTGAATTACGCGGCAGTCGATAAAAGTCTGCGCCGTAAAAACTGGCAAAGCCTTCGAGTTTGTCCAGCGCATTGGCGTTGTCGAAGCACTCGGCATACATTTCGATTGCCGCGTAGGCGGTGTAACAACCGGCGCAACCGCAAGCGCTTTCTTTACTGTTTTGTGTATGCGGTGCCGAGTCGGTGCCGATAAAAAATTGTTTACTGCCGCTGGTTGCCGCTTCAATTAACGCTTGCTGATGCCCATGACGCTTGAGAATGGGCAGGCAGTAGTAGTGCGGTCGAATACCACCCACCAGCATATCGTTGCGGTTATAGAGCAGGTGATGCGCGGTAATTGTTGCTGCGATATTGTCCGGGCTGGCATTGATAAAATCGACGGCTTGTTTAGTCGTGATATGTTCCAGCACTACTTTGAGTGCGGGAAAGTCATTCACAATTTGCTTGAGTATGGTATCGATAAAACGGGCTTCGCGATCAAAAATATCGATATCACTGTGTGTCACTTCGCCGTGCACGGCCAGCACCATACCGGTTTTTTGCATCGCCTCAAGCGCTGGGTAAATGCGCTTGATATCGGTTACGCCGCTATCAGAATTGGTGGTGGCTCCGGCTGGATACAGCTTGGCAGCGTGGACAATGCCGCAGCGGCTCGCCGCTTCAATGATCGCTGCCGTTGTCAGGTCGGTGAGATAAAGCACCATCAGCGGATCAAGCGACAGGCCGGGCTGCAAAGCGGCAGTAATGCGCTGATGATAATGCCCGGCCTGTTCGGCATTGCTTACCGGCGGCACCAGATTGGGCATAACAATGGCGCGGCCAAACTGTTTGGCCGCATCATTAACGGTACGGTTAAGTGCATCGCCATCGCGCAGGTGGATATGCCAGTCGTCAGGTTGGGTGAGGGTGAGTGTTGTCGCGGCAGTCATTAATGGGCTAGCTATTATATTGATATCAATGAGAATTGCGGAGCACGATAACATAATTGCGTGGCCGATGCTGTGACGATAGTCGTTACAGCGCGGCAAATTAAAGAAATCGGCAACTTTGCCGCTAATAAATGTGATAACAACCATCAGCGGGATTTTTTGGTCGAAATGGCTAGCGGTTTTTTCAGACTTCCACAGCGCCTTTCTGCGCAACTTTCAGTGTGTCTTACCGCATGTCTTGGGGTAAGAGGCGCGATAACATTGTTTGCCGTGGCAGGGCTGTCAATTACCACCGCAGCCCAGGCGTTGACCTACCATCCGCGTATGGACAAAGCCATCTGGATTGCCGAGTCTTCGGTGCTGCAATGTCGGCTGACTCAGCCCATTCCCGCCTTTGGCCAGGCGGTGTTTGATCATACTGCCGGCAAGCCACTGCGCTTTTATTTGCAATCGGTGTCCAACCCTATGGCGGCGGGCAAAGCCTCGCTAAAATCCAGCCCGCCGGTGTGGAAATCTGACCTCGATTTACTCGATTTGGGGTTGGTAAATGTGCACTCAGGTGAATTTCCTGTTGAGCTGGAGGCGGCGCTAGCCAACCGTTTGCTCGCCGAGCTGTATCAAGGTAAGTCACCGGGTTTTGTGCGGCGGGCCTGGTATATGGGTGACAATGCAGCGAGCGTCGATAAAGAGGCGATCAAAGTGGCCATGTCGTCGGTGAATTTTCACGAGGCATATTCGCTGTATCGCCAGTGCCTTGGTCGGTTAATGCCGGTGGGTTTTGACCAGCTCGAACGCTCTAAAGTGCGCTTTGATACCGACAAATGGGAATTAAAAGACGAGGCTATTAGCTGGTTGAATACTATCGCGCGCTTTGTGTTGGCCGACCCGCAGGTCGACCGGGTGTTTATCGATGGTCATACCGATAACATCCATACCACTACCTACAATGTTGAGTTATCGCGCAAGCGGGCCGGGGCGGTGGTGGATTACCTGGTTAGCAGGGGCCTGTCGGCCAATCAGGTAACCACGCGTTATCATGGTGAGCGCTATCCGTTAACCAGCAATAATACTGCCCAGGGCCGCAGTGAGAATCGGCGTGTGACCATTCGGCTGGAACGTTTGCCCCCCCGCTTGAGTCAGCGATAAACTACAATAAATCCACTTCTTTCCCTCTCATACCGTGCCAGCGCCGGTATTTTTCGATAAACTAGCCGCCTTTTTTTGGTAGGTCAAAATCAGGCCGGCCAGCTGCGTGTTGAATACAGCGTACTTAATTTAAAGTGAACAAGATTTAGAGTGAACAAGCATTTTATGAGCGAAATCAAAAAAGTGGTGCTGGCCTACTCGGGTGGGCTAGATACATCAGTCATTGTTAAATGGCTGCAACAGACCTACAACTGCGAAGTGGTTACCTTTACTGCCGATATTGGTCAGGGTGAAGAGGTTGAACCGGCGCGCGCCAAGGCCGAGGCTTTGGGTGTTAAAGAAATTTATATCGACGATATGCGCGAAGAGTATGTGCGCGACTATGTCTATCCTATGTTTCGTGCCAACGCCATATATGAAGGTGAATATCTACTGGGTACGTCAATTGCCCGGCCGTTAATTGCCAAGCGCATGATTGATATCGCCAATGAGACGGGAGCCGATGCAATTTCACACGGCGCGACGGGTAAAGGCAATGATCAAGTCCGTTTTGAGTTAGGTGCCTATGCGTTAAAGCCTGGGGTTAAAGTGATTGCGCCGTGGCGCGAGTGGGATTTGAACTCGCGGGACAAACTATTAGAGTATTGTGAAACGCATAAAATTCCGGTGGAAATGAAGCGCGGTAAAAAATCGCCGTACTCGATGGATGCCAACCTGCTACATATTTCTTATGAAGGTGGCAATCTCGAAGATCCGTGGTCAGAGGCTGAAGAAGATATGTGGCGCTGGTCGGTATCGCCAGAAGCGGCGCCCGATACCGCTACTTATATTGAGCTGACCTATGAGAAGGGTGATATCGTCGCGATTGATGGTGAAACTAAAACCCCGGCCGAAGTGCTTACCCTATTAAATGAAGTGGGTGGTGCCAACGGTATTGGTCGACTTGATATTGTTGAAAACCGCTACGTTGGTATGAAGTCGCGCGGCTGTTATGAAACGCCCGGCGGCACGATTATGATGCGTGCGCATAGAGCGATTGAATCGATTACTTTAGATCGTGAAGTGGCGCATTTAAAAGATGAGTTAATGCCACGCTATGCATCGTTAATTTATAACGGTTACTGGTGGTCGCCCGAGCGCAAGATGTTGCAAACTGCGATTGATGAGTCGCAGCAGTGTGTTAACGGTGTGGTTCGCTTAAAGCTGTATAAAGGCAATGTTACGGTTGTGGGTCGCAAATCTGAGCAAAGTCTGTTTGATGAGGCCATTGCCACCTTCGATGACGACGAAGGCGCTTACAACCAAAAAGATGCTGAAGGCTTTATTAAATTAAATGCGCTGCGTATGCGGATTGCATCAAACAAAGGGCGTAAGCTCGATTAGGGCTGGTGCTCAGGCTTAGCGCCTAATGTTGAACCGGTTTTTTCTGCAACTTTCGCTGTAGCGTTCTGCGGTGCATGCCCAGAACGCGCGCGGTGGCCGAGATATTACCATCGTGCTCGGCCAATGTTTTTTGAATATATTCCCATTCCAGCCGCTCGATCGACAGCGGTTTATCTTTGATATCAACCGCTGTATTACTGGCGTTTTCGCTATCTTCAAAGGCGGTTAAAATTTCATCAACTGAGGCGGGTTTGCACAGGTAGTTAATTGCGCCATGCTTAATCGCCTCGACCGTGGTGGCGATACTGGAGTATCCGGTAAGCACGATAATCTTTAATTCACTATCGAGCTTGAGTAACTCAGGAATGAGATTAAGCCCCGACTCTTGCCCCATATTTAAATCGACAATGGCATGGCTAAAATCATCGGGTGATGACTGTAGCGCAGCGATTGCCTGCTGAGGACTATGTGTAATAGTTGATTCCATATCACGACGATTCAGTGCGCGGGACAAAATCGCGCAAAAGATTTCGTCATCATCGACCAGTAAGAACGATTGTTGGCTCATAGTTTAGATGCTATGTGTTTGGATTAAATATCGGGAGAGCGATAATGGCTTTTGCACCATTATCATCATTCTCCAGAAAAAGTTCGCCACCGTGGCGTTGAACGCTGGCGCTAGCGAGTAACAAGCCAAAGCCCAGCCCGCTGCCATTGACTAACGGCTGGTTGGGGATAGGTTCTTTGCCAAATTTTTCCAATACCTGTTCCGATACACCGTCGCCCCAATCGCGAATAATAATATTGGCGCTATCGTCGTGCATATGCATTTCGATACTGACAAAGTCCGGACTGGCAT
>CBFHXO010000150.1:0-5228 GCA_965659815.1 Pseudomonadales bacterium | reverse complement strand
CGGTTTACAGTTTTAGTGTTGTGCACCGCCCTCAAACCCCGGCTTTCCCGGCGCCCTATATCACGGCGATAATCGAGCTTGAAGAAGGCTGGCATATGCTGAGCAATCTGATCGATTGCGATACTGTATTGATCGGCGAGCAGGTGGAAGTCCATTTCCAGCCCCGAGGCGACAGCGTGCTGCCGATGTTTAAAAAGACAGAGCTTTAGCTTCGGCACCCTTTAGTAATTTACTCTGGTTTTTTAACCAGGAGCTTAGCCAGAAGTTGCCGGTTCGCGATAGCAGTATTTCGTGCACTTCGATGCCCACTTCAGCCGCAACGCTATTATCGGGCTCTGCCGATAACACAATATCGAGCAAGTGCAGTGCCTCTTCCAGCTTGTCTTCGGCAATTTTGGTTTTGGCACGATCAATTAACGCCGCCGAACCACCCGCCATTTCAATCAGGTCGGTATTAATCGATGATTGCGGAATACTATAAAGCTCAGTGGTCGACTGGTGATGGAACCAACCTGCGTAGGCCTCCCATATCGCGCGAATACTCCACGACACTTTGCCGTAGCCCTCGCCTACTTCAAGCTCTGGCGGCAGCGTAATGGTTTGCATCAGTGTGTGCACATCTTTACCTTCGTTCATGCCCTTCACTGTTTCATCATGTACATAGTGAATGGCATCGCGCAGTACGGTCAGCTCGGTTTCGATAAGCTCTTTGCCGATAACCGGCGCATGGTGGCCGTAAAGAATCATCTCGGCACCTAACTCACGCACCGTTTCAACCGCCGCCGCACAGGTCAGGGCGTCGCGGTAGCGATCGCCACGGATGGTAACAAGATTGGGAAAGTGGCCAAACGGACAGCCAAATAAATTGCCGGTTAAACAAATCTTGTGCTGCGGCAACCAGACAATCAGTGAATCGTTGGTCTCGGCACCTTTAACGCCGATCAGCTCGATATCCAGACCACCCAGCGTAAACTCATAGCGATCATCAAAGACTATATCGGGCACGGGTTTATCTTGCTGGGCAAAATCATCAAAGCCCTCTTCTTTATAGTAGGCAAAGATCTCGGCGAACTTATCGATAAAGGCAAAGGCAGAGCGGCTTGAACGAAAAGGTTGCAGGCGGCCATCGTAACTCTGGTGCTCAGCGTTACCCGACTGGGCAATATACTGCAGGCCGGGATAGTGATCGCGAAAATACTGTACCCCGCCGACGTGATCGACATGCCCCTGGGTGGTGATCACATATTTGATATCGGCGTCAGAGAAACTGTCGTAGTTTTTTTTCAGCACACCCGCTTCGTAACCCATACCGGTATTAATTAAAATGTTGCCAGCCTCGGTTTCGAGTAGATAACTATTGGAGTTGGCTTCACACATCACAATAAAATCGTTAATGCGCTCTCCGCCAAAACGGGCGGAAAAAGGCTCAACCGGTCGGGACTTATAGATAGGATCTCTCATAGCGCTTTCTCGTTGTTTTTGTCTGGTTTTAGTCTGTTTTTAATCCGTTTTTAATGTATCGAGCATGCTCTGCCCCATCATCCGCAAAGCATCGCGGCGTGGCATCTGGCCAAGACCGGTAAAGAGCGCTGCGTTGTCTTCGCCGGCAATAATGACCGGCCCGTTGGCGAGGTTTTCCAGACCAATCTGCGCAACCTCATCGGCTGACATAATGCCAGCCAGTTTGGTTCGGTCAATGCCCTGTTTCTCAAATGCTTCGGTATCGGTCGAACTCGGCTCCAGTACCAGCACATCGATATTGTGCGCTTCAAGCTCACCCCATAGCGATTCACCCAGGTTTTGCACAAAGGCTTTGGAAGCCGCGTAGGCGGCAGAATTAGGAAAGCCCATAATGCCCTCTACCGAACCGGTGATAATAATGCCGCCGCTCTCTCGCTGTAATAGCGCAGGAATAAAATGATGCGCCAACTGCATGGGCGCAACGCAATTGACATTAATCATATCGTTGAGGCTTGCAACGTCCTGTGCATGATGCGGGCCCTTTAATCCAAAGCCCGCGTTGCTAACCAGCAGACCAATATCCATTGCAGCTGCCGCCTGCGCGATATGGGCGGCGGCATCGGGGTCGGATAAATCGGCCTCCAGCGTTTTCACTTCGACCGAATGCTCAGTCGACAATGCGTCGGCCAGGCTTTGCAGGCGATCCAGTCGCCTGGCCACCAGTAATAAGTCAAACCCGGCGGCAGCTAACAGTTTTGCGAAGCTGGCACCAATACCCGACGAGGCGCCAGTGACAATCGCCGCCGGGCCGTAGCGTGTTAACCATTGGTCGCTCATATTGGCACTCCTGCAAGGTATCTATCTTCAAGACAACAACCGTTAAGGCAAATAGGCCCGGTTATCTACCTGGCGTCGCTAAACTTTCGGGCCGTTCAAAAAACTCAATAACCAATGGATCGCCGTCGCGCTCTAAATAGGCCGCCGCCAGGTCGGGCGCAAAGCGCTTGTACCAGATCGACTGATAACCCAGCGCTTCGGCCTGGGCAATCGTGTCTTCTAAATGCTCAACAATAAAACGCAGGTGCTGCATGCCTTCACGTCCAGCATCAAGAAACTCTTTATGCGGCGTTCTGCCCGACACCCATTGAATCAGCTCGATCTCTATATCGCCGCTTCTACCAAAGGCGAGGCGAATCTCGCTGGTATCCTGCTCGCCGCGATAATCCCACTCCGATGGGCCGGGCTCGAAAATATGAAAGGGACCAAACATCGGCTCATAGACCGCAATAGCCGCCTCCAGATCTTTAACGACAAAGCCCACCTGATCGATTGGCGGCAGATTTAATGCAGATTTAAGTTCATTCGACATAACGCAAACTCATTAGCAAAGATTCGTAATCGATCGCAATATAGGCCAGCCAATAATTTAATACAACTGTATTATAATTAATAAAACCACAGAATTATCGCGTTTAGAATACGCTTCACAGGCTATTCGCGATCAAGCTTTAACCAAACCCTTCTTTGAGGACACAGCTATGTTTCAAGGCGTAAGCTACGATTACACCGGCGCCAATGTTTTGATTACCGGCGGTTCTAACGGCATTGGTCTTGCCTGCGCCCAGGCTTATCGAGACGCCGGGGCCAACGTCATTATCACCGGCCGCAAACCATCCGCCAGTGACTACGACAGCGATATTGCCAACATGGAATACAGACAGCTTGATGTGGCCGACCGCGATGCGCTTTGCGCACTGGCTGAGTCGCTAAGCGCACTGGATATTCTGGTGAATAACGCTGGCGGCACCCAGGGTGATGAATGGAAACACGACGGCTTTGACAATTCTCTGAATATTAATCTGAGCAGCGCCTTTCATCTGTCATCGGCCTGCAAAGACCTGCTGGCGGCCAGCAACTTTGCGGGCGGCGCCAGCGTCGTCGGTATTGCCTCGATGACTTCTTATTTTGGCCTGTCTCTGGCCCCGGCCTACGGCCCTGCCAAAGCCGGTATCGTGCAGTTAATGAAAACCCTGGCGATAAGCTGGGGAGAGCTGGGCATTCGCGCCAACGCCGTTGCAGCCGGTTTAACCCGCTCCAACCTTACCTCGTTCGTTATCGATCATATGGACGAGATGATGAAGGAGACCCTGGCAAGGCAAGGGATCAAGCGCCCCGGCGCGCCAGAAGATATTGCTGCTGCGGTGCTATTCCTGACCTCGCCCGCAGCCAGCTGGGTTACCGGCCAGACCTTACCGGTCGATGGCGGCTATACGATTGGCATGTAAGCAATGCCTGCGAGCCCGAGCACCAGTAAACATCAGGCAAACTCTGCGCAAACGCGGGAGCGGCTGATTCATGCCGCGCAAAAGCTGTATGCAGAAAAAGGCTTGCATGCAGTATCGTTTAACGAGATCACCGTTGCCGCCGGACAAAAGAATCGCAATGCCCTGCAGTATCACTTTGGCGATCGCGCGACGCTGGTACAGGCGATTATCGATCGCCATGCCGATATTATTTATAACATGCGGCGCGACACCATTGCCGATCTCGCAAGCAAGAACTGGCCTGCCAGTAAAATTGCAGCGCATATTCTGGTCTCGCCTATTGCCGATTACGTCGCCAGTCACGACGGCGGCCAGGAATATATCAATATTATTTCGCAGCTGGCGGTGGCCAATGCAACGGTGGGTGGTGACGAGCGCGAATCGCAGCTTAGCCTGCACAAAGATAAGGACTTCTCTCGCATCGTGATGCAGGCCCTGGATGCGCTTGGCAGCCAGGAAGCCAGGCGGCGTATCTTTCTGGCGGTGCGCATCACCTTTAACGGTATTGCCGATATTTGCCGGGCGGCGGCTGAACCGGGTTCACCCGCTTATATCCGCGACCAGCGCAAAATGGTCGAACAACTGACCATCACCATCGAATCGCTTTTTTCAGCACCACCTGCTTAATCGAAAATATTCTTAGGCCCTGCGCGCTGCGCGCGATAGAATCTCTGGCCACTGCACCACCCGGTGCAACGGCTATTGTCTTGCCTCAACAAATCGGACTTGTTGCCATGAACCTCGATCGCAAACTTGTTTTTACCAGCTTTTCACTGCTTACGATTATTATCACCTTATTAATGAGCCTGACGCACACTGCTCAGAGCCCGCTGCTTTTTCTGCTCTGACGCCTTATCTTAGCGGCATTAACGGCGTTAGCGACAATAGCGCTTTGGTTTGCACCAGCCTGACGCAGATATCGTTTAACTAACTGCCTTGTGATCGCAATTTCTACTGCTGTCATAATACTGTAACAAAAAAAATGTCGCGCAAACCGGGTTTTGTCCTAGGTTTTAAGGGTTCACCACTGCTTGCAGGACGTTTAGCTGTATGTCGGCAAAGGCCCTTCAAAATAACGATATCACCCGCACGGCGATCCACCAGGTTATTGCCGATGGCCTGATTACACCAGCCTATCAGGCGATCTACGATATTGGTGGCAACAAAATCCTTGGTTTTGAGGCGCTGGCGCGCTGCTCCGATATTGAAACCTAACGCAATCCCGACGCGCTGTTTGCCGCAGCCGAAGCCAACGGCTGTTTAAACGAACTGGAATTTCTCTGTGTACTGAAAGCAATTCAGGGCTTCAGGCAACACCAACTGGAAGGCAAGCTGTTTATTAATATGGGACCCGCCTCGATGTTCCAACTGTAAGTCGTCAAAGATAGTTGGACCGTTCGCGGCCTGATTTAAGAGACGGTTTAGCTCATCAGGGTTTGTGTT
>CBFHXO010000149.1:0-5260 GCA_965659815.1 Pseudomonadales bacterium | reverse complement strand
TTTCCGCTGACACCCTACCAAGTTAAACGCATAAAGAAACCCGTGAGAGAGTCGCTTTACTATGGCATCGTCGTCGCCCATCGCAAATATTTTTTCAAAAGTCTTGCTGATTGTTGCCACCGGTATATTTTTTCTCGCGATACTGACTTTGATTTTGGTGGTGTATAACGAAGTTGCTACAGTGCGTCATGAAAATATGGTAAAGACCAAACTTAGCCTGCAAAGTGTGGTGTCGGTGATTGAAGAGTATAAAAAGTATAATGGGCAGTATCCTAGTGAGTTGTCGCAGTTAACGGGAATTTATCTTTCTGAGGTCCCTATTGATATATGGAACCACCCATATCTTTATGAGTACGATGCGGAGCAGGGTAGTTACAGAATTTATACACTGGGCTCTGATAGGCAGGTGGGGGGTGCTCAGGATGCCAGAGATTTTGATAATTATACGGATTGGGATTTAATCTATTAACGTCAAACGAGCGGCTTGGGTTGGCTGGCAACGCTTAATCGATCAAAGAAGGCGAGCGAGGCAGCACCACAATAGCATCTAGCCCCTTATTCTCAGTGTTCACCAATTCAATCTCCCCACCATGCGAGCGCACCACCGAGCGTGCAATTGCCATACCTAGCCCCAGGCCGCCAGACTCGCGATTTCGTGAATCCTCAAGCCGCTCAAAGGGGGCAAATAACAATTCCATTTTATCCGACGGAATACCCTGACCATTATCCACAATATGAATTTCAATAAAATCAGTCGACTCTTCAATAGAGACTTCAACTCGCTTACCGTACTCAACACCATTATTAATCAAGTTGGTAATCGCGCGTTTTAATGCAATCGGCCTGCCGGAAAATTTAATTCGCTGGGTTAAATCAAACGTGACATCCAAACCTTGCTCAGATAAATCGGCACACAAGGAGTCGACAAACGAAACAATATCGAACTCGCGGGTTTTTTCAGCCCAGGAATCCTGCAGCGCAAACGTAATGGTCGCTTCGCAAATCTGCTCCATCTCGTCGATTTTTCTAAAAATATTGTCCTGGATATCTTTCTCGCGAATAAACTCGGCTTGTAAGCGCATGGATGTGAGTGGCGTGCGGATATCGTGCGATATTGCCGATAATGCGCGCGCGCGGTGATCGTTGACGTTGGTGACGCGCTTGAGCATGTTGTTAAACGCGATAATCACATTTTGAACATCACTTGGACCTCTGAGTTTAACTTCGTTAATTTTCTCGCCAATGCCCAATTTGTCGGCCTTTTTGGCCAGCTCGGCCAGCGGGCTGGTAATGCCCAGCACAATAACAATTGAAAATAAAATAAACAGGCCGGTAAATGCAAGTAGCGGGCTAAGTGTATCGACAATCCAATTGGGGTAGGGGTAAATATCGAGCACTAGCATAGCGACCCACTGCCCGTTATTTAGTTGAACCTGTGATTGTAGTATCACCGAGGGCGAATACGATCCCGGCTCCCCCTTACTTAAGCGCTCTAGGTGGGCGAAAAAATGATTTAACGCGGCAGCGATACGTGATTGTGGTGCATAGAGTTGCTGCATGGCTGCGTTAGGGTATTTGTCACCCATTTTTTCTTGCAGGCTACGGCTAACCACCAGGTCCTTGTCGGTCAAACCCATGCCGTCAAATAACGGCGTATTGACGACAAAAAATTTCACCCGGAACGAGCTCAGTGAAAAGCTGTCGCGAAACGGACTGTTCTCAATCACATTGACCGCCGAGGCCATTTGATTGATATAAGTGCCATTATCAATACGATTTTCCAGCTCTTCATGAAAATCAGTTTTTACGAAGAAAAAGAAAAAAATAAGAATATGTGTGCTAAGCACCATAAATAGGATGAGCGAAATAATTTGCCAAGCAAGTTTTTTAGGCATTTTTATATTTCTTGCTGACCGGTGTTGCCAGCGTATAGCCATCGCCTCTCACGGTTTTAATGATTTTTGGGTTGGTGGTGTCCAGCTCGACTTTGCGACGCAAGCGGCTAATTAAGTTATCAATGCTGCGATCAAAGGCCTTGGCTTCACGGCCGTGGGTTAAATCGAGCAATTGATCGCGCGATAAAATACGTTGCGGACGCTGCAAAAAAACTTGCAGTAAACGATACTCAGCGGCACTCAGCGCAACCGCCACATTGTCTTTGTCAGTGATTTCGCGCTGGTAAACATCTAGTGTCCAGCCGCCAAAACTAATTGATACCACTTCGCCCTCATCGAGTGAGTCGTTAGCTTCACTCTCACAGCGACGCAGCACCGCTTTTAACCGTGCGAGAAGCACTCGCGCATTAAAGGGCTTGCTAATATAATCGTCGGCACCCATTTCAAGCCCAACCACTTTATCATCATCATCCGATAATGCGGTAAGCAGTATAACCGGAATATTGTATTTTTCCTGCACGTAGCGACATAACATCAGGCCATCTTCACCCGGCATCATCACATCCAGCAAAATGATATCGATAGCGCTATTTTCTAACACTTGACGCATGTTGCGACCATTATCAGCGCTGCTGACGCGCAGGCCGTGATCGCTAAGAAAGCGCTTTAATGGTTGAATAATATCGGGATCATCGTCGACGATGAGTACATGGATCATTGCTTATGCCTTTGGCTATTCGATAAAGATTCAGATTGGCGCGAGGTTCTGGAACAGTTTGCAGCACTGTTTTTCAAACACCCTCCTATAGTATGATTTATTTTGTTGCTGATAAGCGGTTTATCGAACGAGTTTGTATCAAACTGTATCAGCTTTGGCAATTGATACAAAATGCTAAAAAGCGATCGGATTTAACATTTTATTCTATGGTCAATATGGTCTAATCATTGAGAGCACGATAGTATGACGTAGCAATGGCCGCCAGCAATAGGTTGTTATGAGTAGGTTGTTATTAATCGTTCACGCTTTGCTAAACAAAATAGAGACAATATAACCGTATATGTCAGAAAGATTGATATTAAGAGACAAATTATTAATAAAGAGAGGCTACCAATGAGGTCAATAAGTACAAAATTAGCGCTGGTCGTGACATTACTCGCATTGAGTGTGGCTGCAGCGGCGCAAAAAAATCCGGCCAGGTATTTTAAAAAGCTCGACGCCAATAACGATGGCGTGCTCAACGATACCGAGTTTCAAACCCACTCCGACTACTGGATGGATAAAAGAGGTTGGGATGACGAGGAGAAGCGGGCCCGGGTGCATAAAAACTCGTTTAAGAAAAGAGACGGCAACGGTGATGGCGAAGTTTCTTTAAAAGAATTTATTGAAACAGCCTAATTTGCTGCTGCAGTTTTAAAGCGGCATACAAGCGTGGGACATCAGTGATAAGCATCGATGGTGATGATTTTGCCGTCTTCATCGTGCTGCAACTCACACATCTTGACGCAGCGTAAGTGGGTTTGCCCACCGGACAAGCTACTATCATGGTAAAACAGCCACCACTTTTCCTGGTATTTCACAATTGAGTGGTGGTTAGTCCAGCCCAGTACGGGTTTGAGTACAACGCCTTGATAAGTAAATGGTCCGTAGGGGTTATCACCTATGGCATAAACAATATTATGGGTATCGCCGGTTGAGTACGATAAGTAGTACATGCCGTTGTGCTTATGCAGCCATGGCGCCTCAAAAAAACGTCGCTGCGTATCACCGGCGCAAAGTAACTCGCCATTGTCATCATAAATAAGCACCTCTCTAGGTGCTTCTGCCATTTGCAACATACTGTCTGATAATTTTGCTACCCGAGGCGCATAGGCAGGTTCATTATCAGCAGGGTAAATATCATCGGCTTCAAATTTGCCATTCCGCCAGTTTTGTAACTGCCCACCCCAAATGCCACCCCAATATAAATAGTAGGCGCCGTCGTCGTCTCCGAGTACCGCAGGGTCAATGCTGTAGCTGCCCTGAATATAATGCTCTTCCGCTTTAAACGGCCCGGTTGGGCTATCACCGCTTGCAACACCCAGACGAAAGATGCCGTCGTAGTCGCGGGCGGGAAAATAAAAATAATATTTACCGTTTTTGTAGGCAGCATCGGGGGCCCACAATTGCTGTTCTGCCCAGGGGATATCGTCTACTGAGAGTGCAACCCCATGGTCGACCGCATCGGCATCGATGCCGTTCAGTGATAGTACATGATAGTCGCGCATCGCAAATTGATCGCCATTGTCATTGGTGCCTGCATCCGATTCGATATCGTGCGATGGGTAAATAACAATTTTATTGTCAAAGACGTGTGCCGATGGGTCGGCGGTATAGATATGCTTGACAAGCGGCTGATCTTTTGGCTTGAGAGAATTGGCTCGCTCAAGATCCTGCTGCTGTTTAAGCTCGGCGTCGCTCATTTCGCCAGCTGATTCGGTATCTGTCATAAACCTAGGCTCGCGTTCGAGTTAAATCAGTTTCTATTTGCACTTCCATGGCTTTATTGATTTCGTAAAACAACAGGCTGGCACAGGCGATTAAAAATGGTATGGCGGCGTAGATGCTTACAGCGAATTTTATTCCCTCAACGGTTTCGGGCGCTTGTGCGAGTAGGCTGGCATCGTAGTTAAAGCGAGCAAGTATACCGGCAACCAGTGAGCCACCAATGGCCAGCCCAGATTTTAAGCCAAACAGCATGGCAGAAAATACAATGGCGGTTGCCCGACGCTGGTTTTTCCATTCGGAATAGTCGGCAACATCGGCAATCATTGCCCATAAAATAGGAATCGTAATACCGTAAAAGAAACCATGCGCCATTTGTGAGCTAAACATCAAGGCGATGGATTCGGGCGGGTAAAAGTAAAACAACACAATAAAGACAGTAGACATAAACAGTGCTGAATTGAATATATCGCGCTTGCCGTATTTATCCGCTAGCGGTTTTGAAAGAGCTATGCCGACCAGCATAAGTAGAATGCCGCAGGCATTAAAAATACTATTGCCTGAGATCGCGATGTCGTCCGGCCATAAAAACTCTGTTAGTCCGGCACTGCTTAGCAGTTGGTTCAGCCCGGTAATCATGTTATTGAAGCCGATATCATTTTGAAACTGGGCAAGGTGCGCCTCGCTGACATAATTTTGGAAGTAGTAAATATACATACCGCCTTTTAGCGCCAGCGTAATAAAGACGAAAATGGTCACCGTCAGCATAATGATCCAGGGCTTACTTTTAAACAAGTCGATAATATCCTGCGCTACCGAAGATCTTTGCTCTACCTCGGTGGTCACGCGCTCTTTGGTGGTGAGAAAGGTAATCAAGAAAAAG
>CBFHXO010000148.1:0-5323 GCA_965659815.1 Pseudomonadales bacterium | reverse complement strand
GCTTGGTTATACATCATTTACGAAATATTTTTTGGTGAGGCCAGCAAAATCAACTCCGACCATGGTACGGCGGCGAGTCAGACGGCATTTAATGCACTTCGTTGGATCGTAACGATAGGTTGGGCGATTTACCCGATCGGGTATGTGCTAGGTATTGGGGACAGCGGTTCCGCGGCAGATCTTAACCTAGTCTATAATCTCGCAGACTTTGTTAACAAGATCGCATTCGGTGTGGTGATCTGGGCTGCAGCCACGTCGGAAAGTGCAGCGTCAGGTAAAGGGTAGCGCCTAGCATGCACGAACAGTGGATCGTTAAAAAGCATAAGCATATCGATACGCTGATCAATCGAGCAATACTGGCTTCGGGCTTCGCGCCCGATTCCAGTAGCGCCCACTCAGCAGCTCAGTTCCATCTTCAATCCGGTGGAGGCGCGGCAAGAGCCCATATCACTAAGTCGATTGGTCTCGCCACCTCGCTAAGCCACCAAGATATCGCTCTGCTATCAGCGAGCGTTGAACTTCTTCACAATGCCTCTTTAGTACACGACGACCTCATCGATCGAGACGAAGTCAGGCGCAACCAGACCGCCGTCTGGAAAAAATTCGGTGACAACACGGCAATTTGCTGTGGAGATTTACTTATCGCGAGAGCCTTTAGCGCCTGCGCAGCGCTGAGCGACTCTAGCAGGGGTGCTGCCTGCATCCAATTGGTCAGTGGCGCGATCGAGAAAACAATTTACGGACAGAGCCTTGACCTTTCCTATACCGACTGGAAAACTATCACCGAACAGCAGTACCGCGACACCCTGATGCAAAAAACCTTTCCCCTTTTGGCCCTGAGCTTTCAGCTGCCGCTGGTCTACGCCAACGCCGAGTACGATGAAGCCAGGGTGTTCGAGATGGTGAAATCTTTTGCACTTGCCTACCAGCTCTTAGACGACCTTAGCGACCAGCAAAAAGATAGCCGTGCCAACCGCTGTAACTACGTCAATTTGCTCGCGCTTACGCTACCAAGAGAGCAGGCTATGGCCCGGACACATGCAGAAGTCATCCGCGCGTTGGCGCATTGTACAACCCTGGCGCAGCAGATGCCTGAGGTTATCACGGCGGCTATTCAACCTCATGTAGATAGGCTCGGTTGCGAGATTAAACTGATAATTCCTGCAGTTTCAGTATGAAACGGGCTATTGTCGTGGGAGGGGGCTTTGGTGGTATCGCGGCCGCGCTGCGTTTACGCGCCCGAGGTCATAATGTCACAATTATCGACCGTTGCAAATGTCTGGGCGGCAGGGCACAGGTCTTTGAGCGCGACGGATTTATCTACGACGCAGGGCCCACAGTTATTACTGCCCCATTTTTGTTGGAGGAGCTGTTTGAGTTATTCAACAAACAGCTCTCCGACTATATCGACATTATGCCTGTTGAGCCATGGTACCGGTTTTATTATCCGGATGGCGAAACATTTGATTACGGCGGCGATCTAGAGGACACTCTCAAAGAAATTAATCGAATCGCGCCTGAAGATAGCGATAACTATCAACGTCTGTTAAAACAGTCGCAGGCGATATTCGACGTTGGTTTTTCAAAACTAGCACATCGCCCGTTTCATTCTTTTGCTTCCATGATCCGCCAGATACCGCAGCTGATCAGACTTCGCTCGTACAAAAGCGTGTATGCACTCGTGAGTCAATACTTAAGCAGCGACAGATTGCGCCAGGCGTTTTCGATTCAACCCTTACTGGTCGGCGGCAATCCGTTTGACACCACCAGTATTTATAATCTGATTCACTTTTTAGAGCGCAAATGGGGCATTCATTATGCGCGCGGTGGGATGGGAGCGGTGATCAATGGTTTAGAAACGCTGTTGCGGGAAGAGGGCGTCGACATTCAGTTGCAGACAACTGTCAATGCCTTCAATGTTGAGTCGAATCGTATCCAGTCGCTGGAGTTAGACAATGGCGAGCGTGTAGAGGCAGATCTAATCGTATCCAATATGGATCCCACCTACCTCTATGGCACGCTAATACCAAAGCAGCACCAGCCGGTGCTTACGCGACTAAAAACGCGACGCGCAAAGCTGTCGATGGGTCTGTATGTTTTGTATTTTGGTACCAACAAAACCTATCCTGACGTTGCGCATCACACGATTTGGTTAGGCAAGCGCTACAAGGCGCTATTGAATGATATCTTTAATAATAAAATACTGGCCGATGACTTTTCACTGTACTTGCATCGACCTACGGCGACAGATCCACAGATGGCGCCACCGGGTAATGATTGCTTCTATGTTTTGTCTCCAGTACCCAATTTACAGGGGGTTGTGGACTGGGCAACTACGCGGGATCAATATCGAGACAAAATACTTGCCGCACTCGAATCGACCTTGCTACCTGACTTGAAAGCATCGTTAGTCCACAGCTTTGACATGACACCCGATGAATTTGAATCAGATTATCTCAGCACTGCGGGTGCCGGTTTCTCAATCGCCCCGCGGCTTACACAGTCAGCATGGTTCCGTTATCATAATAAAGGCGAGTGCTACGATAATTTATTTTTGGTCGGCGCTGGCACCCATCCGGGCGCAGGCCTACCTGGTGTGATATCTTCGGCCAAGGTCGTAGATGAAATCCTTTCAGCGTAAACGGAGGTTTTCTGCATTTAGCACATAACACTGGCCCGAAAGGTTCTGAGCCCATGTCCGATATCCACAGCGCCAATGCACTCAGCATTCTTAGTCAGCACGGTAAATCATTTCGATTTGCAGGTATGTTCCTAGCTCGGGAACAACTTCTACTAGCGGCTCGGCTGTATCAGTTTTGCCGCTACGTAGACGATATCGGTGACCTAAGCCCATGTGTCGCGACAGCTAATCGTCAGCTGATGGATCTGCGCGATGCACTGCAGAAGAAAGATAAACACTTTAGCTTTGAGTTGGATGACTTTCTCCAGCTGCAGCAGGCACTCAATTTACCCACAGCGTGGCCGGTTGCGTTGATTGACGGTGTTATTCAAGATACCGAAGGATTGGCGATAAACAATTGTGATGACCTATTGCGTTATGCCTTCCGCGTCGCAGGTGTTGTAGGTTTGATGATGTGTCCGATTCTTAATGCAAATCAGCGCGGTATTGCCCACGCCATTGATCTTGGCGTTGGAATGCAACTAACCAACATCGCACGGGATGTAATGGAGGATGCGAATATTGGTCGCAAGTATATCCCCAATAGCTGGACCCCGATGACGGCCTCTCAAATCGCTATCGACGAGCCCGCGAATCGACCAGAGATCAGCGCAGCGATAAAGCGGTTGTTGGCACTGGCGGAGCGATATTATGCGAGCGGCACAATGGGTTTGCGTTTTCTGCCGGGTCGAGGTCGGATCTCAATTGGAATCGCCGCACGCGTCTATCGGCAGATAGGCATCGCACTACTTGAAAACGAATGCGCTTATTGGCAGGGTCGCACCGTCGTCTGTACGACAAAGAAATTTCAGATTGCAATGGCTGTTATAGCACGGCTCGTCATCACATCGGCAACCGATCCGATCGATGACACGTTACACGATAGCTCGCTGCACAATAGCTTTAGTGATTTATACTCCCCGTCATGATTGATCAACAGCATCTATCCTGTGACATCGTCTGCCTCGGTGCGGGAATGGCGTCTACCTCGTTGGTGTTGGCATTGATTAGTGGCGGATACCGCGGCCGTATCATCATGGTCGAAAAAGCAGCATCTTCGCCATGCGACAGAACCTGGTGTTTTTGGGGCCGACAACAGCTTCCTGCCTATTTGCAATCCCTGGTTACTAAAACGTGGTCGCATTGGTGGGTCGGTATCGGTGAGCAATCCACTTCTCATTACGCGTCCGATGGAACACAGGCGTATTGCTGTATTAAGGGAGAAGATTTTTATCGCTACGCGTCTGACCGCTTATCTAAAAACTCCAATATTCAATGCTTGTTTTCCCAGCCTGTATCCGCAGTTACGAGGCAATCAAAAGGCGTACAGGTATTGGCTGCGGATTATCGTATTACTGCCAATTTGTGCATCGATACGCGACCAGGCCGGCCCAGGAGTATTGCATCAACATCGCGTCACGCTGGCTTGATGCAAAGCTTTTATGGTTTAAGGCTTACTTTCGAACAGCCCATTATCGACGATACCGCAGTGGGTCTGATGGAGAATATGCACGCGGAGGATGGCTTTTACTTCGATTATCGTTTGCCATATAGTCAGCACGAGGTTTTAGTTGAGCTCACATGCTTCGCCAGACAAAAAAAATCGATGGCAGAACTTAAACCGAAACTGTTGGAGCGGTTAGCGATCAATTATCCGGGCCTTATCTACGCGGTGGACGCAGTGGAGTACGGCTGTCTGCCGATGTTTACAGAGAACCGCGGATGTGATGGTGAGGCTTCGGTAATTCACGCAGGCATTACTGCTGGCCATATTAGGCCCGCGACCGGGTATGCCTTTCTGCCGGTACAGCGCTGGAGCCAAGTTGCAGCGGCTGCCATTTTGCAGGGGAATCGACCACCGCAATTCGATCCGATTCCTCGCGTTTACTATTGCCTGGACGCGATATTTTTGCGCGCACTGCAGGACGACATTACCATCGCACCGGCGCTATTCTATCGCCTTGTTGAGAAAACCACTCCGTCACAACTGGCGCGTTTTATGACAGAACAGGCCAGCATTTCCGATTTCCTTTCGGTCATTATGGCCATGCCAAAACGACCCTTCATACGCGCCTTACTCCGATGAGACAAGCAATGCTAACGCCAAACTTGCCCTGGTTTTTATTTGCACTTTTATCGGGTATTGGATTATTAATCAGCAGTGCGTCGCCCCACTCATGGGTTGTTTTTGGCACCTTAGTCGTATTGCTGGGTATTCCCCATGGCGCATTAGATGCCTTGGAAATTAATCGCCTGTTTGGCGCTGCCAAAGGCAGCCAATGGCGTTATCGCTGTTATACCGCCGCAGCTTATATGCTCTATGCTATTTTGATCTTCGCTGCCGCCGGGCTATGGCTTTTATTGCCGGATATTTGTCTCGCAGTGTTTCTCATTATCGGCGCCCATCATTTTCGACATGACTGGTACAGCATAGGCGATCGACTTACGAGGATAATACTGGGCTATTTAACGATCTCCGCCCCTGCACTGGTGCACGACCAGGGCTTAAAGCAATATTTTTTATGGCTTTATGCTGAACAGGGCACCGCGCAGCTTCTGATTTGGGCAATGCAATTGCTGTCCCTTTTGGGCGTGTGCGCATTGGTCTATCGTCGGCGCTTTTTAACAGCTGGCGAATGGCTG
>CBFHXO010000147.1:0-5502 GCA_965659815.1 Pseudomonadales bacterium | reverse complement strand
GGTAGGTTCTACTGGTGCGCGCCTCATCACTACTGCGCTGCATGAGCTTGAGCGACAAGATAAAAACACTGCGCTTATTGCCATGTGCTGTGGTTCGGCTATCGGTACCGGTACCATTATTGAGCGTTTATAGATAATTAAAACCAATGACTGTTAAACAAAAATAGTGTTTAACAGTTTGTAGAGAACGTGTTGGAGAGATCAATGTCAGAGTCAAAAAATTTAGACGGTAAAGTCGCCATTATTACCGGTGCAGGTCGTGGCCTGGGTCGTGAAGAGGCCATTCAATTAGCCCGCCAGGGTGCACGTGTTGTTATCAACGATATTAATTTGCCCGATGCAGAAAAAGCGGCCAATGAAACGGTTGAAGAAATCAAAGCGGCCGGTGGTGAAGCCATGGCGGTATTTGGTGATTGCGCCGATTCTGCTGATGCCAACAACTTGATGAAAACCACGCTGAATACCTACGGTGATTTAAACATCATGATTAACAACGCCGGCTTTTGCCGCGACAAAACCATTTTTGGCATGAGTGATGAAGAGTTCGATAGCGTTGTGCGGGTTCACCTGCGTGGCCACTTTGTGAATATGCGCAATGCAGCCGCATACTGGCGCGGTAAGGCCAAGGCCGGTGAACAGGTTTATGGTCGCTTAATCAGCACTGCATCTGAGGCTGCGATTTTTGGTTCTGTGGGCCAGCCTAATTACTCAGCGGCCAAATCGGGTATTGTGGCAATGACCATGGGTACTGCACAATTGCTCATTCGTTATGGTATTCCTTGCAACGTGATTATGCCGCGGGCATCTACCGATATGACTATGCAGGGGCCAACAGCTGCCATGTTCGCTGCACCCGAAGAAGGTTTTCACGCCTTTGATCCGGAAAATGTTGCGCCGCTGGTGGGCTATCTTTGCTCGCCGGAAGCCGGGCATATCGCTGGTGAAGTGTTTGTGGTGTGGGGTAATCAGGTTAACCGTCTTAAGCGGCCGGAGTTTGGTGAAGCGCATGTAAACCCCGAAGGGGCCCAAAAGTGGTCGCTGGAGGGCTTGCACAATAGCCTGGCGGCGGAATTTGACGACAACTATACGCCGGTTTTAGATGGGTTTTCAGTGCCTCCACAATAGCTGAAGTGACGCATATTTGTGCGTTTTCTATTCAGCGTTGCGTGGGTTTGGTCTTCAATCATGGCGATTCCAACTGGAATCGCCATTTTTGTACCAATACACGCCGAATAATTCATCAATTTAATGTTGGAATGGCTTGACCATTTCTACCGGTGTCGTATAGTGCATGCTGCTAGAACAGTTTTCAATAGTTTGTAATCCTTTCGACGTTTCTTTCGCACCGCGTTTAGCTCGTACTGATTAAGACTTTAGAAACACGTCTTGGCGCAACCGCTTCGGCCTTAGGGTTTAAGCATTCAAAATCAGTATTGTTATAAGGGTCTTAACTGAAACGTTAAGCCTTGAAATAACAAAGTAAGAGTCATAACGAGGGTACACCATGTCAGATAAAGTCAGCGGAACAGTTAAGTGGTTTAATGAATCAAAAGGTTTTGGTTTTATTGAACAAGAGTCTGGTCCAGACGTTTTTGTTCATTTCAGCGCAATCCAGGCTGAAGGTTTTAAATCTTTGGTTGATGGCCAGAAAGTTGAATTCACCATCACTACCGGCCAAAAAGGGCCACAAGCTGAGAACGTTATCCCTCTATAAGGGCGTGTTTCCAGACTTAATCAGGCTGCACTAAGCAAAGCGCTTTGCTGTAGTTTGAAAAAAAGGCGTTTAAGCTTTTGCTTAAACGCCTTTTTTATTCCCGGGCCACTGGCCGCGGTTTTATCAGAAAGTATATCTGCCTTGCAGTGCCCATGACTTGGTGCGCTGGATAAAGCCATACTTGGTAACGGTACCAAACTGTGACGACGACAGCGGTACATCATTAGCGTATGAAATTACCTGCTCATTAAAGATATTTCTGCCGATTAATACGATTTCCCAGTTGTTCTCCAGCGAAGTCAGGCCAAGGCGTACGTTGTAGATCTCGTAACCCTCTTGCTCTGCCGCAGGGTCAAGGTTCTGGGTTGGGTTGTATTTGCCGGTAAAGTTCAGGTCAAATGAACCGCGGAACAGGAAATTGTCGTCGAACACTTCATCTTCATAATTCAATGAAAATGCGCCCGAGTAGCTGGCCACGTACTGGTTAGTGGCACCTGTCAGGTCAGCAATGTACAGAGTGCCGCCGCCGTCAGACTGACCGGCGGTCAGTCCTGGGGGATTAAACTGCGTGCAGTTGCCGTTAATCAGTGTTTTGATAGAGCCATCATCAAAGCCTGAGAACGGCGGCGCCGTTGGATCGCTGCCCAAGAATCCGTCGGGACCCGGTAGTAGCACCTCAGTGATTTCTGCACCGGAGAAGCCTAACAAATCGAGACGATCATCAGCGGTACAGACGGCATCGGTGTAACTCTTAAATTCGAAGTCAAGCCAGGCGATACTGCCGTTGACAGTAAAGTTGTCGGTAACGGCTGCACGAAAATCGATTTCGACGCCCTGAGTGACTGCCTCTGCCGCATTGGTGACGTTAAAGCCAACACCACCGTCGAAGACGCTGACCTGCAGATCTTCGATCTCGGTGTAAAAGTACGCCGCGTTGATCTCCGCAACACCCCCTATCGATGTCTTGAAACCGATTTCATGTGCGAGCGCGCCTTCGTCTTCGAATTCGAAGGTACCTGGCGTAAAAGCTGATGGTGTGGCAAATACCGTTTCGAACTCGCCGCTGTTGTTGATGATTTTGTTACGGTCAGTCGGGTTGTTAGAGCGCACGTCGAAGCCGCCAGATTTAAAACCCCTAACGCGAGATGCATACATCAGCACATCTTCAGAGATATCCCATTCAAAGATAAATGCATATGAAGTACGCCATTCCGTTCTATCGCCCTGCTCAAGGTGTGGTGAAACCAGCAGGCCGATATTGTAAGCATTTCTTACTTTGATGAATAAATCATCGGCGGTCAGCGATGGTGTACCGGTTAGTGGGGATACTCTGTCGGGTAGCGTATAAGTCAATTTGCGTTCGGCTTCTTTTTCGGTTTTGGAGCGTCTAACGCCTGCCATCAACCTTAAGTCATCGCGGATATTAAAAGTGAATTGGCTAAAACCAGAGTAAAGTTCTGTGTCTTGAGCGAAACTTCTGGGCCCAGCAATGTCGGTTAAGTCTGTGCCAAAGTCTGAACCAAAGACATCTGTTACAAGATCTTGCAAAGCAGAATTCCTTGCAGCTATCAGGGCATCATTGAATAACAGCTCGTCTTTTTGGTAATAGAGCCCTGCGATAAACTCGATACGATTGCCCGAGGGGGAGGTGAAGCGGAACTCCTGACTGGTTTGCTCGTAATCTTCGTCAGACTCGTATTGTATCAGGGTTGCACCAGTGAAATCACAATCGCAGGCGTCATTATAATTGTAATCAAGATAACCTGAAATCGATTTCAGCTCTGATTCACCAATATTAAAGTTCATCGTTAAAGTGGCGCTACGTATCTCATTAAAACTGAAGTCTTTGTTTGAGTAGCGACGTTCAAGGTCGCTTGTGTCGAGCACAGTGGCGTTATTCGATGAGGGTAATCCCGACAATAATGTCGCAAGGGTTTCACGTCGAGAGCCATTTGCATAGTTCGAACCCGACGTAGCAAAGCCACCAGAAGGTTTGTCCTCAAAAATAGCTATTTGTCGGCCCTTTATGTCAAAGGTGGAGCGTTCGAGTAACAGGTTGCCGTTCATCCAGGTGACATCGTCTGAATCAAAAGCCAATTTCAGACGAGTGGTAAGGTAATCGCGTTTAGGCTCCTCGTCGTTCAATGTTCCATTAAAAATATACCCATCCATCTGGTAGTCACGGATAGACAGGCGAGCCCCGAAGGCGTCGCTTAGTGGGCCGGAAAATATTAGTGTGGTTTCGCGCTCGCCATGGTCAAAGTCAGCCATGTAGCTTGCAGACCCCTCGAACTCATCCGTGGGCGATGAGGCTGTCATACTGACCGCGCCACCGATACTATTGTTACCAAACAATGTTACCTGTGGGCCGCGGAGCACCTCAACTCGCTCCATGTCGAATATCGGCGCACGTGATAGCTGCGCTCGACCGTAATAGATGCCGTCGCGATACATACCGACTGATTGTTCGAAGCCCTGATTTATACCTGAACCAATACCTCTGATATAAATCTGGGTGCCGATACCGGTCTCTGACATTACAAAGTTAGGGACGTAGGCGGTAATCTCTTCGAGACGGGCAATACCAAAATCGCTGAGTTTTTCACCACCCAGCGCTGTTACCGATACCGATACATCTTGCAGGCTCTCAGCCCGTTTCTGTGCTGTAACTATAATTTCTTCCAGCTTCTGAGCCTGGGCAGAAGGATTAAAGACAACAGCGGCTACCGCTGTCATTGTCGGTAGTAGCCTTGCAGCTAGAGAATGTTTGCGGTTAATAGGAGTGCGCATAAAGCTTGCCTCGTATTCGGACCTGATTTGTTCATTCACACGACACTCAGGGCGAATGTCTTTAGAGTTTTGCATCTTATTTGTTCAAGGTTCAGCAGCTTTCAAAATATGGTATCTATAAGAATGCTAGACTCAATCGTTTATATTTGTATTTATTGCGACGGCGCATTAAATCATGTTTCGATTTGGAATGGGTACAACTTTTCATTAGTTTATTATTCGACTGGCCAATAGTTGATTTAAACGATAGTTATAAAGTGTTATGGAAATAAAAAAAGCGTTGCACGAAGTGCAACGCTTTTTTTATGGGCTGATAACTGAGCTGAATGTTCACAGCTCAAACCTGTTTTTTTTAAGAGCGACGGCTCAGCTTGACGCCTGCAAGACCCATAAATGCGAGTGTCAGGTAGATAAATATCGCTGGCACAGGAACATTTTTAGAGTTGACGATTGGTGAAGTGGTGATATCCACTTCATAGTATGAGTTGTTGTCTGTTTGTACACGCAGGGTGTAGTTGTCAGAACAAACACCACTTGGCGTTCCTTCGAGCGTATAACGAACACCATCAAGATTAAGGCCAGGTATCGCTAAGCAGTTTCCTGTAGTGTCTGTGCATGTAACAACAGGGCTGCCGGGTGCACCCGCTGCGCCAAATTGCGAGAAGTCAACCGTGAGGTCTGTATTACCAGTACCCAAGGGACCACCTCGGTCGAAGTTAGCGTCATCACCGCCATCTAAATTAGAAGGGCTAGTAATTGAAAGAGAGCCGCCCGAAGTCGTAGTCACCAGGTTATTTGGTGGCGCAGCATCCAGAATGTCTATTCTCTGATCAGAAAACGTTATCGCCAATTGGTACAAAGCAGTCCCGTCGAAGGTGATTGCACCGCCGCCAGGGTTACCGCCAGAAATTTCTGAAAATTGTACCGAGCGGTTACCGCCCCAGATAGGGTTCGCGATATCAGGGATGTCACCAAAGAACGAACCATCATCAGTTACT
>CBFHXO010000146.1:0-5615 GCA_965659815.1 Pseudomonadales bacterium | reverse complement strand
GCCGCCGCCGCCGCAGATATCGTTGCCATGACAGTGCCATTTGCCCATCATGCCAGTACCATTGAGTCGGTTAAGGATGTGTTAGAGGGCAAAATCCTGATTGATGTCACCGTACCGCTGGTGCCACCCAAAGTGGCTCGTGTCCAGTTACCAGAGCAGGGTTCGGCAGGCCAAATCGCGCAGGAACTGGTGGGTGAGAATGTTCACGTTGTTTCTGCGTTTCAAAATGTTGCGGCCGTGCATTTGCAAGACGGTAGTAACTTAAGCTGCGATGTGATTGTCTGTGGCAATAAAAAAGCTGCGCGCGAAAAAGTGATTTCGTTAGTGGAAGCCGCGGGTATGAAGGGTTACCACGGCGGTTCTATTGCCAATGCGGCAGCCGTTGAGGCCTTAACCTCGGTACTGATTTTTATTAACAAGCAATATCAGTGTCATGCCGGTATTGCGTTAACCGGTATTCCTGAAGCCTAAACCAGTTTGAATTCCTCCCCAGCTAGCCAGTTAACGCTTTACGCGTTAAATGCCATGCCATTGGTTGAAGTCGGCGATGATATTCCGGCTTTGCTGATGGCTGCGTTGCGGCACAATAACTTAAGCTTGCAAGATGGCGATATACTGGTGCTGGCGCAAAAAATTATTTCCAAAGCCGAAAACCGTTACGTTATTCTCGACGAAATAACACCGGGTGATGAAGCCCTTGCCTGGGCTGAAAAAGTCGATAAAGACCCACGCCTGGTGCAGTTGATACTTGATGAGTCGGTTGCTGTTGTCCGGTACAGGCCGGGCGTTATGATTGTTGAACATCGCTGCGGTTATGTGCATGCCAATGCCGGTATTGACCGTTCCAATATCACTTCACCGGATGGTCGTGAACGCGTGCTGCTACTTCCACAAGACTCCAATGCCAGCGCGGCTAATATCCAGCAGGTATTTGCCCAGCAGGGGGTGAATGCCGGGGTTATTATTAGTGACAGTGCAGGGCGCGCCTGGCGCAATGGTATTGCCGGTTTTGCGATTGGCAGCGCGGGTGTGCCCGCTTTGCGCTCGGCGATTGGCGCCAAAGATTTATTTGGCCGTGAACTCGAAGTTACCGAAATGGCCGACGCTGATGAGCTTGCCTCGGCGGCTTCGTTATTGATGGGGCAGGGCAGTGAATCTGTGCCCGCCGTGCTTATTCGTGGCTGGCAATGGGCTGCCACAGAGCAAACTGCGGCCGCGTTGATTCGCGATCGCGACGCTGATTTATTTCGTTAGGTTGGCTATGAGTTATCATTCGCAGGTACTTGCATTGTCTGGCGGCGTTGGTGGTGCCAAGCTGGCATTGGGCTTGGCGAAAGTGCTTGCACCTGAACAATTAACCATTGCTGCTAATACTGCCGACGATTTTTGCCACCTCGGTTTTCCGGTATCACCCGACCTCGATACGGTTATGTATACGCTGGCCGGTTTAAATAACGCCGAGCTTGGCTGGGGCCTGGCCAATGAAAGCTGGCAGTTTATGGATGCCTTGCAGGCGCTGGGTGGTGAAACCTGGTTTCGCCTCGGCGACAGGGATATTGCTACCCATACCTTCAGGCGCCAGCAGCGCGAGGCCGGTTTTTCGCTGTCGGAGATTACTGCCCAGCTTTGCACGGCGCTTAATATTCAGCAGCGTCTCATACCTATGACCGATGACCCGGTAGCCACGCAGGTGTTAGATGGCGAGCAATGGCTGGATTTTCAGGATTACTTTGTCCGCCAGCAATGTGAACCGAATGTTAGCCAAGCGCGTTTTAATGGTATTGAGAATGCGGTTATTGCGCCAGATCTTGCAGGCTTATTGGATGTGGCGGCAGCCGATAATAGTTTAAAAGCGATTATTATTTGCCCATCTAACCCCTTCGTTAGTGTTGCGCCCATTCTGTCGCTGCCCGGTATGGTTGATAAATTAATTCAGGCCCGCGCGCCGGTGATTGCCGTGGCACCTATTGTTGGGGGGCAAGCGATAAAAGGCCCTACCGCAAAAATGATGCAGGCGCTTGATATGCCGGTATCGGCGGTGGGTGTGGCTGAGCATTACACTAAGCGCTACCCGGGATTAATTGACGGTTTTATTATTGACCATGTCGATGCTGCTGCCAGAGCCGATGTCGAAGCGCTGGGTATGCGGGTGCTGCTGGCCGATTCGGTCATGACAAGCGAGCAACACAAGCGTAATTTGGCTAAGGATTGCATTGCATTTGCGCGCCAATTTTAGTCTTATAGACGCTGATTTTTTGCGGTTTTTGCCGTATTTTCTTTAGGTTTTTGTGTATGTGGGTTGTCCTACCGCTAAAAGACTTTGTGAGTGCCAAACAGCGCCTGTCGGGCGTGCTGTCCGCGGTTGAGCGGCGCCGTTTGTTCCATGCCATGGTTGAGGATGTGCTGAGCGTATTGAGCGCCGCACCTTCGATAGCTGGTGTGGTTATTGTCTCTGACGACCCCACAGCAAAATTGATGGCCGAGCATTACCAGGTGCATTTGCTTGATGAGCCAGAGGCCCATCAAACGCTATCGCCACTTAACGCTGCTGTTAGTGCTGGCTGTGAAAAAGTGCTGGCGCTGGCCGGTGATGTCGATATCTGTGTATTACATGCCGATTTACCTGAAATCAGCGTTGCGGAAATTGATCGCCTGGCGCAGCAAAGGCGTGCGCATCGTGCAGATAATGCGATAACGCTGGTTTCCGATCGGCATCAATCAGGCACCAATGTATTTATTTTAGCGGCCAGTGCTTACCGACAAGCCGGGCAATCGCTATTTCATTTTGGTAGCGACAGTTACCAAAAACATATAGCCGCTTGTGGTCAGCACCAGCTGCAGTGCCAAACGGTGATCTCTCCCACGCTCTCGGCCGATATCGATACCCCCAGTGATTTAATGGCATTTTTGCTGGGTGTTAATAATGCTTCTGTACCCACTGGCGGTAGTGCGCATGGTGAGGTGCACGGCGGTGCATCAATTCGCTACTGCCGTGAAAGCGCCATTAGCCAACGCCTGCAAATGATGTGGATGTTGGAGGTGGAGGACACTGATATCGGCGCTGATAACGATAGCCCTATGTCAGAACACGCTTTATCTGAACAGGCGTTATTTCAACACGCCGAACTATCACATCATGCTGCTCTTGCATTGGCAGATAATGATGATTTGCCTGCGTTAATGCAGAGGGCCTCAGCGCTGAGAGATGCAGGCCATGGCGCGTTAATCAGCTACTCAAAAAAGGTCTTTATACCGTTAACGCGTTTATGTCGTGATGTTTGTCACTACTGTACGTTTGCAACCACGCCGCGCAATATTGAAAAACCCTACTTGTCTGTGGATGAAGTGCTGGCACTCGCCAAAGATGCTGAGCGGCAAGGCTGTAAAGAAGCCTTGTTTACACTGGGGGAAAAACCTGAGTTACGCTATCGCGCTGCGCGCGAGGCACTGGCTGAGATGGGTTTTGCAACAACGCTTGAATACGTGGCGCATGTGGCTGAGAAAGTCGCGCAAGAAACCCGTTTGTTGCCGCATATTAATGCTGGTTGTATGGATAAATCAGAAATTATCCAGCTGCGTAAAGTGTCGGCGTCTATGGGCATTATGCTGGAGTCGGCATCGGAGCGTTTAACCGAAAAAGGTATGCCGCATTATGGCTCGCCCGATAAGCACCCAGCTGTGCGGCTCGAAACCATTCGGCTTGCTGGTGAGCTGAGCGTGCCGTTCACCTCGGGTATATTAATTGGTATTGGCGAGACCCGGCGCGAGCGAATAGAGTCTATGCTAGCGCTGCGCGACTTGCATGAACAATACGGTCACTTACAAGAAGTGATTATTCAAAACTTTCGCGCCAAGCCCGGTACTAAAATGGCACAGGCGCCAGATCCAACACTTGAAGAATTACTTTGGACAATTGCCGTTGCTCGCCTTATTTTCGGTGCGCAAATGCACATCCAGGCGCCGCCTAATTTAAGTCCAGGTGAATTAGAAAAAATTATTCAGGCCGGTATTGATGATTGGGGTGGAGTATCGCCATTAACTCCCGATCACGTCAATCCTGAAGCGCCCTGGCCGCACCTGGATCAGCTCGCTGCGCAAACCCGTGTTAGCGGCAAGTATTTGCACGAGCGTTTAACGATTTACCCCGCTTACGCACTGCAAAGCGAGCAATGGGTTGATACCGCTATGCGCTCACGGGTGCTGGCTGCCATTGACAGTGAAGGTTGGCCGCGAACCGATTCATGGGTGGCGGGTATTTCTACCGATGCGCCTAAGTGGTGGCATCAACAGCGTAATGACCAGGCGCCGCCAGTAGCCTCGCGGGCTATTGCTGCTGTTACCAGCAAGGCATTGCAGGGCGGTGAATTAAACGAAAGTGAATTGGTCGCTTTGTTTTCCGCGCGCAACGATGACTTTTGGCATGTATGTAATGCGGCTGATTCGATTCGACAGGCGCGCAACGGTAATACTGTTAGGTATGTGGTGAACCGCAATATTAACTACACCAATATCTGTTATTTTAAATGCCAGTTTTGTGCTTTTTCTAAAGGCAAACTAAGCGAGAACCTGCGTGGTCGCCCGTATGATTTAAGTGATGAAGAAATTCAGCGTCGTACCGTTGAAGCCTGGGAACGCGGCGCAACCGAAGTGTGTATGCAAGGCGGTATACACCCCGGTTATACCGGCCAAACCTATATTGATATTTGCCATAATATTAAATCTGCCGTACCCGATATGCATATTCATGCGTTTTCGCCGTTGGAAATTTGGCAGGGAGCAAAAACCTCAGGCTTGGATATTAAAACCTTTTTGCAGCAATTAATTGATGCAGGCTTATCGACGTTGCCTGGCACTGCCGCAGAAATTCTCGACGATGAAGTGCGCGCAACCTTATGCCCGGAAAAAATTCGTACTGAGCAGTGGCTGCATGTTATGGAAGCGGCGCATGAACTGGGTATGAATACCACCGCGACTATTATGTATGGGCATATTGAAGCACCTAGGCACTGGGCGCGTCACTTATTGCGTGTGCGCGCACTGCAGAAAAGAACCGGTGGCTTTACCGAATTTGTGCCTCTGCCGTTTGTGCCCGAAGAAGCGCCTTTATATTTAAAAGGCCAGGCGCGTAAGGGGCCAACCTTTAGAGAGGCGGTTTTAATGCATGCCGTCGCGCGGTTGGCATTGCAGGGCCAAATTAATAATATTCAAACCTCCTGGGTTAAAATGGGTGAGCAGGGTGTATCGGCTTGTTTAAATGCCGGTGCCAATGACTTAGGTGGCACCTTAATGAATGAAACTATTACTCGTTCTGCAGGTGCGCAACATGGACAGGAAATGCCGCCCGCGCAGATGGATGCAATGATCAAACGCTTGGGTCGTGAGCCTGACCAGCGTAGCACCTGTTATGGAGAGCCTGCCGCAGCGCAGGTTAAAGCATCTTACTTGGCTGATGATTTGCTCGAAACGGTAAATACAGCGCCATTAAAAATCGAGTCGAACGGGCCGTTGAATCGTCCAGGTCTGGATGACGAGGACATTCTGGTTTCTGCTAAATAGCTTGGCCTTTCAAATAAGCCGGTTTTTTATTCGACTTTTACGGGCTGCTGCCGCTAATC
>CBFHXO010000145.1:0-5826 GCA_965659815.1 Pseudomonadales bacterium | reverse complement strand
GACCAACCCTTAGCCGCTCGTATAGCGAGCCGACGCACAGCCCAGGCTTTTCGTGCGCTACAGCAGGCTCTAGCAATCAATACTAGCGTGATTGAAAACGATGCAAAAGAACTGTGTGATAACTACTTTCTTGTTGAGGCATTGCTGCATCCAAACGGGCTAATTGCCTGCCGCTATATCGACGACCCAACCAGGGATACCGTACAAAAACAGGCAAACCTAAGCGCTTACAAAACAACCAAACACACGATAATCCGGCAGGCGTTTTACTACTTAAAATATGTGTTTCACCAGCACAAACACCATCCGCAAGATGATGACAGCGTGTGTACGATATTCCCCAAGCCCGCTGCACGCGGGCCGAATAGCCAGGGGCATAATATCAAGCAAATTGGTCCCACGCTGGTGGGTAACTTAATTCAAGTGCTTACCCAATACCGACGTCATACTGATAGATTCAGCAATCATGACCTGCATCATAAGGGCTTACTGGGTTACGCGCGTAGTTTGGCCAAGAGCTGCATGCGGGTTGGGTTTTATAATGAAGCTGCCTATCAGCACCAGCTGTGTCGGCTCGATTGTGTTGAGCAGTCCTTTACCGCGATGGTCGATAGTCATAAAGAACAACAGCCACCAACCATTCCACTACTGCAACTAGCATTGCAGTTTGCGATGATTGTCATCGTAGTGGTTGGCACTGCACACTTGCTCAGCAAGGAACTTCTTGTCACGAGCATTGACGACACCTACCAGGTCGCACCATTGGCAATATCAAATACCTATCTTTGGCAAGTTATCCCGATTGTGCCGTTATCAATGGTACTCGCCCTACCGATATATTTGCAGATTAGAAAGCTACGCAGAATAAATATTGTAATTGAACGCGACTTGTTTAAAACCCATATGGCAACATTGGGTTTGGCAACCGCTTACGTTGCCGGTATGACCGGCTGCTTGCTGTGGCTACTCTCGATTGTTTCACAGGCGGTAAACTGGGGGGGACTACTGTAGCAAACTGCAGCATTGACTCTACGGCCGCCCGGCAGCAATTTTGTTTATACTACTGAGCTATTTATATATTGATGTCCTGTTTTAAGACCGCGTTTTAATACCGTGTATTAAAACTCTGTATTAGGGCTATGTATTGAGGTTAAAATAGATACTGCGACTAATATAAGTATAAGGTGGTTAAGCGAATTGCAATCAGCCAATATCAAGCTCACAAGAGCATTTAGTATCGCCCCCATGATGGACTGGTCCGACCGCCATTGCCGCTATTTCTGGCGGTTGCTGACCAAACAATCCTTACTCTATACCGAAATGATCACCACCGGCGCGTTGATTCATGGTGATGCAGCTGCGCATTTGGAATTTAACGACATTGAGCACCCAATCGCGGTTCAATTGGGTGGCAACGACCCCCAAGACCTGGCCACCAGCGCAAAGCTCTGCGAACAACGCGGCTACGATGAAGTGAACCTGAATGTCGGCTGCCCCAGCGACAGGGTAAAATCCGGTGCCTTTGGCGCCTGCCTGATGAACGAACCGCAAACCGTTGCCAACGGCATTAAAGCTATGCGCGATGCCGTTGATATCCCAGTCACAATCAAGTGCCGCATCGGCGTAGATGATAACGATAGTTACGAAGCACTGCGCGAGTTTGTCGATATCAATCGCGAGGCGGGTTGCGAGGTTTTTATTATTCACGCCCGCAAGGCCTGGCTTACTGGCTTAAGCCCGAAAGAAAATCGTGAAATCCCCCCGCTCGACTACCCACGCGTCTTTCAATTGAAAAAAGATTTTCCCGATCTGACTATCGTATTAAACGGTGGGTTAAAAACACTGGATGATTGCAGCGATACGCTGAAACAGCTCGACGGCGTAATGATTGGCCGCGAGGCCTACCAAAACCCCTATATGCTGCATGATGTAGATTCGGTGATTTACAAGCAACCCGATCAGCAGTTTAGTTCTGCAATGGAAGTTGCCCATGGCTTTGCTGAGTATATTGAATCGCAACTGAACCAAGGCGTTAGACTAAACCATATGACACGCCATTTGCTGGGGTTATTTAATGGCCAGCCCGGCGCCCGGGCATTTAGACGACACCTGAGTGAAAACGCTTACAAACCCGATGCTGATGTCTCTGTTTTTATAGCGGCTTTGGAGAAAATTAAAGCGCCATAAACCAATGTTTTGTAGAGCGTAGTTTCGAGCCTTGATCCGCAGGGTCAGCGAGGGTTGATTGATAAAACGAAGCTCTCATCCTTGAGGGTCCAGATGACTCCTGTCATCTGAGGTTTTATCAATCAACCCTCGCTAACCCCGTTTTATATTGTGCCAGCTTTGATAAAGTAATTCTGAAAAGCAAAACCGTTAGAGTAAGTATCCACCATTTTGTCGAACTGGCACCGCTGTAAAGCCGGTGGTGGTGGGGCTTAGCCGAAAACCTCAGGCGACAGGACGTCGTCTGGACCCTCACAGATGAGAGCACCGTTTTCGGCTAAGCCCCACCACCACCGGCCATTTCGAAGACCAATCTCCCCCCTATTCACAGGCATACTCACTAGCATCAAACCCAACGCTTTAGTATCATTCACTCCTTTAAAACCACCGCCTCGCAGCCCAAAAACCCTATTTAGGGCACTCAGTTTTAGGACAGCCAATGACAAACTCTGCCAGCAAGCTCGACCAGCTCAAAACCATGACCGACGTGGTCGCCGATACCGGCGATATCGAAGCCATTAAAAAATATGCCCCTCTCGATGCCACCACCAACCCCTCGCTGCTGTTAAAGGCCGCAGCCCTGCCCCACTACCAAAGCCTGCTCAACGATGCAGTGGCCTGGGCAGCTAACCAGGGTGGCGATAGCGCACAACAACTGGCCAATGCGGGCGACAAGTTTGCTGTGGCCATTGGCCAGGAGATCTTGTCTATTATCCCCGGACGGGTGTCTACCGAAGTGGATGCACGCCTGTCATTTGATACTGCCGCCACTACTGAAAAGGCCAAACGCTTAATCGACCTATATGAACAAAGCGGTATTAGCCGCGAGCGCATATTGATAAAAATTGCCTCAACCTGGGAAGGAATTAAAGCCGCAGAACAATTAGAAAAAGACGGCATCAACTGCAACCTAACCCTGCTGTTTGGCTTTAGCCAGGCCGCTGCCTGCGCCGATGCCGGTGTGTTTTTAATTTCGCCCTTTGTTGGCCGCATACTCGACTGGTATAAAGCCAATACCGATAAAAAAGACTATACCCCCGCCGAAGACCCCGGTGTTATTTCAGTAACCAATATCTATAACTACTACAAGGCCAATGGCTACAACACGGTGGTGATGGGTGCCAGCTTTCGCAATACCGGCGAAATCGAATCGCTGGCTGGTTGCGATCGCTTAACCATTAGCCCAGCCTTGCTAGAAGAACTGGCTAACGATAATGCTGAGCTGCCACAAATGCTTAACGCCGACACCGGTAGCGATATTGAAAAACCGCAAAATATCGAAAACGCATTTCGCTGGGCCATGAACGAAGACGCTATGGCCACCGAAAAACTGGCTGAAGGGATTCGCAATTTTGCCGCCGACCAGGTCAAACTGGAGCAGCTACTCAAGAGTGCAAGTTAATGCTGGCAAAACTAGCCAAACTCTTTGACGGCTTAAGTGAGCCAGGCGATAAAGCGGTTGATGAAAACCAGCTGACTCGTCTGGCCGCCACCGCGCTGATGATCGAAATGTGCAGGGCTGACAATAGTGTTGATGAAGTCGAAATCAAACAAGTGCTGGAATTCGCCAAACAGAGCTTTGGCATTAGCGATGCAGAAGCAGACGAGTTGCTAGCCGAGGCCACCCAAAGCAATGAGCAGGCGATCTCGCTGTATGAATTTACCGATGTGATTAATCGAAACTTTGAAAAGCCCGCCAAATACCAGCTGGTTAAGCAAATCTGGCAGGTCGCCTATGCCGATGGTTTTATTGACCGGCACGAGGATCATTTAATTCGCAAAATTGCGGAGTTAATTTATGTGAGCCATAGCGATTTTATTCGCGCCAAGCACGAGGTTATAGAAAGCTCAAACCAGTAAAGGCGCCGCTGAAAACCAACGCTCAAAATGAACTAACGGTCTGCCTCAAGCGCGCTAACAAGGCTGCTAAAGCTGGCGCGATTCTCTTCAGTCATTTCCATAAGCGTTTTATGCGCAGCAATTACCGACTGTTTCATATCCTCTTCGGTGCATTCTACCAACGGCAGCTCATCGTAAATGATATTTTCTAAGTCTGGGTATTCTGCATCACTATTGCAAATGGCAAATACGTTGGCAAAGCCCATACTTAACACCAAACGCATAATATTCTCATCAGCGCATAACAAGCGGGCCTTGCTATCGCAGTGTTTTTGCGTTTGTATCGCCACCTTGGCAAGCACACCCAATGTGGTGCTATCGAGATTTTCTGCTTCGCGCAAATCAACACAAACCGAGCTAACGCCAGGCTGCTGAATAACCGTTTCACAATAAGTTTCGAGACTCACGCACCACGGAACGCGGACATCGCCCTCGAGCTTAAGCCAAAAGGTCTGCTTATTCTGAAGACCAACTAGCAGCTTACTTTCTGACATTGGCCTGACCGCCATTTATGATCATGTTGACTTGTTTATTATTATTCATCGCAGCTTTCATTGATTAGCGCTAAATCTTGTCGACCACCAGCAGCGCAATATCATCGGGATATTGGTCAAAGACATCAACATTTAAGCCACTATAGACTGAATCGATATCGGATTTAAGCGCAGGCGCCTGCTCAAGTAAAAACGCTTCTTTTTTTGCCAGGCTCTCTTGCTCCAACACTTCGAGTATGCCGTCTGAGAACATCATAATTCTAAACCGCTCAGGCAAATCTACCTGAATTTCTTCGTAATCAGTTTCTTCAAATAAACCCACCGGTGCACCCTGCCCCTCTAAATAACGAGCCTCGCCATTGGCAATCATGATGGGTACCGGCAGCGCCCCGGCCACAGAATACGTCAGCTGATTGATTTGAGTATCAATCACACCAAAAAACAGCGTAGCATGCTTGCCAATACCGGTACCGAGCAGCTCGGCATTGGCTTGCTCTAAAAATTTGGCAGGATGAAGAATGCTATCGAGCTTTAAACGATTGTAGTCACTGCGCATACGCGCAGTCAGATTTTTCATTAACACAGTCACAAACGCCGACGATGCGCCATGACCCGAAACATCAGCCATAAAAAATATAACGTGGTCATTACCTACAGTCACGTATTCGACAAAGTCACCACTTAAGTAAACCGACGGTACAATTTTGTGCTGAAATATATACGCGCCCTTTTGCATAGGGCTAACTGGCAGCATTTTCATTTGCACTTGCAAACCGGCTTGCTGGTCTTGCTCTAAAACGGCAAGGCTGGACTTTAACTCACTATTGGCTTGCTCGAGTTGCTGACGATAATTGAGGTTTTCACGGCGCAGACTAAAGCGTTCGAGGCTACGCTCAATCGCATGCTCTAACACTTCTAAATCGAGTATGGGTTTAATCAGGTAATCACTGGCGCCCAAACGCAACGCCTCAACCACATCGCTCATCACACCCGCGCCCGAGATGACAATAATAGGGACATGCGAGTAGGCATCGGCAATGACTTTTAAAACGTTAATGCCATCGAGTTTGGGCATTCGCAAATCGCACAACACCAGTTCGGGTTTTTCGCTGGCCATCATCGCCAGCCCCTCTTCGCCATCACAGGCCTCGAAGGTGTGGTAACCGCTGTCGCGCAGGTAGGATGAAATAGACTGACGCACACTGGC
>CBFHXO010000144.1:0-5951 GCA_965659815.1 Pseudomonadales bacterium | reverse complement strand
CATTGGCTTCGGGAACCGCAGCAGTCACGCGGATATCATCGATAAAATTACCCACCGTATCGCGACCACCATCGAGTGAGGTAAAGCTTAACCGCGTGCTCCCACCATCACCGGTAAACTTAAACTGAAACTCGGTCCACTCGCGCTTAACATGAGTGCTAACCGAAGCCAGCAGGTCACCGACACTGACTTCAAAACTCTCAGTACCGCGACTACGCTTGCGGGCAAAAAACGATAAATCGTAAATCACGCCCGATTCGGTATTAAAATCCTGAGCAATAGTAAAAGACGAAGCACCACGCGGCTGTGCATTTAATTCAATAAAGCGCCTTCCGTCGGCAGCGGCTACACTTTTAAAACCACTTTTCCATACTTCCATATTGCGAGTGGCATTCCAGCCTGGCAGTTCTGAATAGATTTGCCAGGTGTTGGATGAGCCATAGCGGTTTTTACGGTACTGCTCATCGACCTGCTCGAAGCTGCCATTAACAATGAGGTTGGCCTGGGCCTGCGGCAGACTCAGCGCATTGACGCCAAGCACGAGCAGCGCAGCTGCTATCGCGCGAGGCATGCCATTCGCCAAAGCAAAGCGAATAGTTAAACGTGCGGTTAAGTTCTGGGTTGCTTGTATCATTCTCATCTCTCTTCTGACAGTCTCAAAAAGCATTTATTCAAAAGGCATCTATGCGTAAAGCATGACAAAAGACATACTGCACAGCAGGTATCGACCTCGGAAAGTGTGCTCACAAATCAACCAATCACGAAGCGGGCCAACTTTTACCTTGTTGTTTTATATAGATTTTGTTTAATTTTGCTGCTTATGATGTAAATAAAACCGACAAGGCGAGATGGCGGCCAGAATAAGGTACGGCTGCGCGTCAGGCGGTGAGTAGGGCCTCAAAAAGACTGGCCTCAGCTTCAATATGCTCGGCTATGGCTGTCAGTGACGCCAGGTAATCTTCCCTTTGCAAGCCGCAATCGCGCTGAAACTCCAGTGCGACAATATCATCCCAAATTGCAGTATTATCCGCAGCTCCCTGACCAATACGGGTTAATAAGGCGATGGTTTCATAATCAAAATCGTGGGACTGATGGTAGAGGTAAACAAACTGGCGCAATCGCGCGCTGGGGCGGCCACAACCGCAGTAAGACAGGCTTGAATCCACTTTAAGGCAAATATCGGGGTCGATTAACGGAATATTAACGCCCGCCCACTCGCTAGTAATGTGGTCAATTAAAAAATCCGGATACGGCTGACCTTCGTCCGTCATTTTTCGAATATTGATAAATCGATCTCCGTAGTCATCACTGGTTTAATAATCGGTTTGACGCGCCTAACTTGTTTCAACGACATTCAACAGGCAATGGCGCCACCACAAACCATTCAACTCAAAGCCACTCAACCGCCAATGGGTTTGCCTGCACATGGCGGTTATTATTCAACCTAAAATCAACCCTATTGCAGGCAGCTATCGGCCCTTTTAGCTTCCATATACTCCATCAATTATAGTGAGGGCGGCATCATAACTCCCTGAGTTAGCTAATAAAACCTTTTTACAGAAATATTTATGACGGTCTTTTTAGGTCCCGGCAACGACAATGGGCACCCCTCGAAAAAATGGTTTTCACGGTAGTAACTGCTCACTTTAAAATCGTTAATCCCACTGGACCGGAGCTGCCGCACAGAAACCAAGCGCAACGCACCAGCGCACCGCCAAATCGATTCACATTCAATAATCCAATCTATACTTCAAACTGGTGCCAAACGCTCAACACCCGATTTCGTGGAAATAACAATGATAGATCAAACTCGCGCGATACTGACTCGCTGCCAATCTATACTGCTGCGTTTTTGCCAAACACAGGCAAATACTTATATTGCAGCATCCGGCGAATATCTGTTTACGCAGGCAGAGCAGGCCTCCGGAAATGAGGCACAACGCCGACTGTTCGAAGCGCGGCAGGCCATTTTAGACCAACAGGAAAACCTGCCACGCCAATTGGATCGAAGCCTGACCACATTATTCGAATCATTCACTGCCGCTGCCGGCCGAAGCAAAGCCGAACCAACGCAAGCAACCTTCAGCGCAGCTGACAGCAACGATGAACTTAGCCTGGTTGAAGACGATGACATGGAACTGAAAGTTGCAGTCACAAGCATGAGTCATCGAGCCGAGGCGGATTACGCCGAAGCGCTTTATGCGCTGGGCCAGCGCATGGCCATACTTAACAATGGCGTAAAACTGAGGCCCGAATCCAGCCCGTTCTCCCCCAGTATCTTTTGCCAGGCACTGACGGCACTTATTGAAAACCTACAACTTGATATTCGAACGCGATTGATTTTGCTCAAGCTATTTGATCGCTACTTTTTGAAAAACCTATCGACCGTTTACGATGAAATAAACCAGTATCTGGTTAGCGAGAATATCCTGCCCAACCTGCGTTATAAAAAAGAATTGAAACGCCCAATTGCGCCCAAGCGCCGCGCAACCGATAACGCTGCGAGGGCTGAAGAACTCAGCGTATCTGAAAACCGGCAAGCCGAATTATTTGATGTTATTCGCTCGATACTCGACGCCAACAAGCTGCCTATTAACCCTCAGCTTCCCGTGGTGCCAGTCGATAAACTAATTGCCGATTTAAGTGCCTTCCAAACGCAGCAATTAAGCCACCTGCACGATACTGCGATCACTGCAGCACCGCGCCCAGAACTGCCCGACAGCAATACCCACTCACATCAACAGGCCATTGAATGCGTAGGTATTTTGTTTGACTATATTCTTAACGACAATTTCCTGCCCGACTCGGTAAAGTCACTGCTCAGTCACTTACATACGCCACTGTTAAAACTGGCACTGCTTGACCAGTCGTTTTTAAGCGACCCTAAACACGATGGCCGGGTGTTATTAAACAATTTAATTGGTGCTGGCGAGCGCTGGGTTGCACCGGATGCAGCCATTAAAAATAGTGTATTCCCACAAATGCAAAATGTGATTAAACGTGTAATTAGGGAGTTTAACCACGAAAACGAAAATAGCACCGAGGTGTTTGGCATTGTCGCCAAAGAGTTCAACCAATATATTGAGCGTGTTGCACGTAAGGCAACCATCGCCGAGGAGCGCAGTGTACAGGCAGCCAAAGGCAAAGAAACGCTGGAAATGGGTCGCGCCCAGGTCAAACTGCTGATTCAAGAAAAACTCCAGGAAGACTTGCTACCGAAGCCCATTGTGCAACTCATCTCGGGGCCGTGGGCCGCGTTTTTATCTTACACGTTATTACGCCACGGCGAGGACAGTGTCGACTGGACCAATGCCGTTTCTATTATCGACAGTATCCTATGGTTTATTGGGCCCAAGTTGAATGCCGAGGAAATGAAGCAGGCCAAGGCCTTACGCGAAGACATTGTCAATGCGCTGGACCATGGCTTAACCAGCGTGGGTTTAGACCCGAGAGAAATTGCGCAGCATCTGCATGCACTGGATATGTGCAGCAAGCTTGCTACTGAAAATGCCAACCCTACTGCCGAACCGCCGGTAGATAATTCAGCATGCCATGCAAACGCAATTGATACTTGTTCAGCAGATACTAGTTCAACTGATACTAGTTCGACGGATACTGGCTCAACCACTACCACCGCAGCCACAGCTAACACTGGACCTGCGCATTCAGCGCAGCGTCGTGTTGAGAAAACAGCTGGACACGAAACTGGGTACACAACTGAGAACAATACCAAAAACAATACTGAGAGCTTAGCTGAGAACACAACGGAAAATACGCAGACGGAAGTTAAAACTGCATCTACCAAAAAGCGGCCACCCAATGTTACCGACCAGCATTTATCAATGCGTCAGTCACAGCAAGATGATTTTGACGAGGATTTTGAAAGTACCGACAGCGCCGAGCTGGTTAAACTCAGCGATATCATGCCATCGAGTGATAGCAAAGCGAATGGACGCCGCGCCAGTGCAAAAGCCATTAAGCAGGTGCTGTCGCTAGAGTTTGGTACCTGGCTCGACTGGAATAAGCCTGGTGAGCCAGAGCGACAGCTGAAACTCACCTGGTATAACCAGAACACGCAAAACTGTATGCTGTCCAATCAAATGGGGCAACAGGTATCAGTCACGTCAGCTAACGATATCGCACTGGGTATGGCGGCGGGATGGATTAAAGTCAGTGATACCACCGCCAAAAAACCTTTTTTTGAGCGCATGTTAGAAACTGTGGTTGATCAACTTAAGTTGAAAAACCGCTCAGCGTAGTTATTTACCGATTTCAATAGCGAGCGGCAACGCGAATTTTTAAACGAAAAGACAAGTCAATAACACAATAGATTAATTGAGATAACACCATGTCACAGCAAGCTAAAGCACAGCAAGAGCGTCGCCAGCAGCGTTTTGAGTTACAACAGCCGGTGTCGGTGGTAAACCTGCAAAATGACACAAGCATGGGTGCGCTGGTCAATATCACCATTGAAGGCTTAATGATAATGTCCAACGAAGCGCTGGAAACCAATCGACTCTACCAGATTCAGTTACAGTTACCCGAAACTGTGAATGGTCATGACCGCGTTGATCTGGGTGTCGATTGCCTTTGGAGCCGGAGCGATGAACAGCTTGGGCGTCACTGGGCAGGGTTTCAGATTATCGATGCATCGCAAGCGGCAATCAAAGTCATTGAGGCCATGATTAGAAACCAGTGAATTTAAGGCCTGAACTTTTTAATAAAATTTTTTAAAAACACTTTGTAACCACACTTAGCGACAGAACTTAGCGGCAGAAGTTAGCGCAAGCGCCTGGCAGCAGGCTTGGCATAACATTTTAAAACCCAAGACTAATCCTCCCTAGATACACGCCACCCATCGCCTTTGCCTTGCCTATTGGCGGCGGTCAACACACGATAATGAAACTGTGCCGCCAGCTATGGAATTGTAGTATTGCCGGTCACCATGCTTGCGTTGCAAGCAGTCGGTCTTAAGTGCGGCAGGCAGCGGGGCCAGGGCATTGCAAGCAACAGGTGTTTAGCCTGGTTCAGCCCAAATGTGGGGTTATTGCGACAAAATTGCCGTTAAATAAGTCAACATCCTGCATTCGCAGATTTAAACCCCCCGCGGTCTCAAGTTATAATCGTGCTCCGCCCATCCGGCGACTCATACTCAACCAGATTCACCTTCAAATTGTACTGCGGAGAGCTTCCTTGCATATTGATCAAGCAACTGATGCCGAGCTGAAAAACGCCCTGGCCGAGCTAGAAACACAACACCAGCACTATATCGATCAGCAGATGCAACTGGATATCACGCGTGGCAAGCCATCGGCGCAGCAGCTAGATCTATCCAATGCGTTGATTAATATTCTGGGTGACAGCACGGATGATGATGAAGGCACCGATTTGCGCAACTATGGTGTATTAGCGGGTATTCCCGCTGCCAAAAAACTGTTTGGCTCTATTTTGGGTATTGCCGAAGGCGATTCGGCCAGTCGGGTATTTGTGGGTGGCAATAGCAGCTTAAGCTTAATGCACTACGGTCTGTGGTTTGCGTATTTTGTTGGCCTCAAGCCTGGCGACATGCCCTGGCAAGCGCAAGCTGCCGCATCGGGTCAAAACATTAAAATGCTTTGCCCCTGTCCAGGTTACGACCGGCATTTTAGTTTATGTAAAGAGCTGGGCATCGAAATGATTCCGGTTCGACTCACGGGGCACGGTCCGGATATGGACCAGGTAGAAGCGTTGGTTAAAGCGGACCCATTGATCAAGGGCATTTGGTGTGTACCCCGATTCTCCAACCCGACCGGTGAGGTTTACGACCAGGAAACGGTGGCACGCATAGCTGCGCTGGGCAATATTGCTGGCGACAACTTTTTAGTGTTTTGGGACAACGCCTATGCGGTGCATAGCATCAGTGTTGATGCGCCTGTGCTTGCAAATATTGATGAGCATGCCGGTGCGCTTGG
>CBFHXO010000143.1:295-6041 GCA_965659815.1 Pseudomonadales bacterium | reverse complement strand
CTAGTTGGTTGGGTTCACCAGCCAAACCTGAGGCGAATAATTTTTGCACAGCGAACAATACGCCATACCGCTCGATAACTAAACAGCAACGGGCGCGGCAATATGCGGGTGGTGCTCGTAATCTTGCAAGGTAAAGTCATCGAAGCGAAAGGCAAATAAATCGTCGATATCGGGGTTGATTGCCATGGTTGGCAGTGTCATCGGTGTGCGCTGTAATTGCAGGTCTACCTGCTCCATATGGTTAGTATATAAATGTGCGTCGCCAAAGGTATGAACGAAATCACCAGGCTCAAGATTGCATACCTGGGCCAGCATTAGCGTCAGCAGCGCATAAGAGGCGATATTAAACGGCACGCCGAGGAAGATATCGGCACTGCGCTGGTACAGCTGGCAAGACAGCCTGCCCTCGGCCACATAAAACTGAAACAGCGTATGGCAAGGTGGCAACGCCATCTGCTCAATACAGCCGACGTTCCAGGCGCAAACAATATGGCGACGCGAATCGGGGTTTTCTTTTAGCTGCACCAGCAACTGTTTTATCTGGTCGATATGCTGGCCTTCGGCGGCAGGCCAGGAGCGCCATTGATAACCATAAACCGGCCCCAGGTTACCCTGCTCATCGGCCCATTCATTCCAGATCGAAACGCCGTTTTCTTTCAGGTAGGCGATATTGGTATCGCCTGACAAAAACCACAGCAATTCATGAATGATTGATTTCAGGTGCAGCTTTTTGGTCGTAAGCGCAGGAAAACCCTGTGACAGGTCGAAGCGCATTTGATGCCCAAAAACACTGTAGGTGCCGGTGCCGGTTCTATCGGCCTTAAATGTGCCGTTATCGCGCACATGGCGCATTAAATCGAGATATTGCTGCATATTCTGGTTAACGCTTCTTCTTTTTACCCGACGCTTTGCGGGGCTTATTGACTGATCGGTTTGACGACGGGGCTTTTCTCTTAACGTTTTTTCCCTTGTCGTTTCTTCCCTTATCGCTTGTGGCGCTGCTACCTGACGCTGGCGCAAGTGCCGGGAACTGCCGTCCGTTCTGGAAAAAGCGATAATAGCCAAATGCTATCATAGCCAGGCCGCCGATAATCATTGGCAGTGATAAAAACTGCCCGCGGGTCATCCAGTCAAACACTAACGAGGCATCCGGCTCGCGAAAAAATTCAACACTGTAGCGCGCCACGCCATAACCCAGCAGGAATAAGCCGGTCACCGACCATTGGGGGCGACGGACGCGGGTAAAAAGGTACAGCAGTATTAGCAGCACCACCCCTTCTAGAAAGGCCTGGTAAAGCTGTGATGGATGCCGGGGCAAGCCATCGGGGTCGGTAGGAAACACCATCGCCCAGGAAACATCGGTGGTGCGCCCATAGAGCTCTGCATTAATAAAATTCGCCATGCGACCCAAACCCAAACCAATGGGCGTCAATGGCGCAACAAAATCGCACACGGCTCCCAGGGGCTGGTTTAACTTGCGGGCATAAATAATTAACGCGACAAATACGCCAAGCAGGCCGCCATGAAATGCCATGCCGCCCTCCCAAATCCGAAATAACCAAAGCGGGTCGGCAACAAAGCGATCGAAACCGTAAAACAACACGTAACCTACGCGCCCGCCCAACACCGCACCCAGGGCGCCATAAAAAATCAAATCTTCCACCTGGTCGGGCTGCATAGGCGACCAGGCCTGCCGCGCGTAGCGGCGACCCAACAGATACGCAGCGATAAAACCCAGCAGGTACATCATGCCGTACCAGCGCACCGCCAGCGGGCCAATCGAAAATATCACCGGGTCTATTATCGGATACTGTAGCATTGACTTATCCATTACTGTTTTTAGCCAGGGCTTGTGCAAAAGCGCTGCCGTCAAACGACGCCGCTTTAACTCGCGCCTTTATTTTTTGCCGCCATCTTAACTGCTGCGCAGCAACTGAAAACCTATGCCAAATAACAGCAGGGCAAAACTGCGTTTAAGAATTTTTTCGGGCAACTTCATTGCCAGCTTCGCACCCAATTTTGCACAGGGCATACTGGCAATGGCAATACCAGCAAACGCAGGCCAGTAGATATAGCCACTGCTAAAAGCCGGCAAACCCTCTACTTTCAACCCCTGATAGCCATAGGTAAGCGCGCCCAATAATGCAATGGGAAAACCGCAAGCCGCCGAGGTTGCTACCGCATTGTGCATAGACGCCCTGGCGGCGCTTAAAAACGGCACCGTTAATGAGCCACCGCCAATACCAAAAAAAGCACTGGCACCGCCAATAACCCCACCTGCCGTTGCGAGACCAAAGGCGCCAGGCAAACCAAATGCTGCCGGTGGTTGCAGGCCGCTAAACATCTGCACCGCAACCAACATTAAAAACACCGCAATGGCCAATTGCAGCTGGGTACCCGCAACACCAGAGGCAACAATACTGCCGAGCACAACACCCAACATCAGGCCAGGTGCCATTAAGCTGACTACCGGCCAAAGAATATTACCCAGTTTATGATGAGCGTGTATGGAACTGGCAGAGGTAATGACAATAGTTGCAAACGAGGTACCCACGGCCAAATGCACCAGTGACTGCTCGGCAAACCCCTGCAAAGAAAAAATAACAATTAAAATGGGCACAATAATCGCGCCACCACCAACCCCAAACAAGCCAGCGAGCACACCAGCAAAACTGCCGACCAATAAATACAACAACCAATCCATTAATGCGCGTCTCGCTGCTTAATGCGGTCGCGAAACAAACGCGTAATACCTTTAGCCTCAAGCAGGCTTTCTACCGCCAGATGAATTTCTTCAACCTCATGAAGATTTGTGACCTGGGTCAGCAAGGCTTGCGCTTCGTCCATACTGATGCCACGCAATACCGATTTCACTTTGGGCAAGTTGGTTGCGTTCATCGACAGTGAATCGTAGCCCATAGCCATTAATAAAATGGCGGCACCAGGATCGCCGGCTAACTCACCACAAATACTTACCGGCGTACCCACCTCACGACTGGCAGTCGCGATAGACGCCAGCGCCTGTAAAACCGCCGGATGGTAGGAATGATAAAGCTCGGCAACGTTGGCATTGTTGCGATCGACCGCTAACAGGTACTGGGTTAAATCGTTACTGCCCACAGAGAGAAAATCGGCTTTTTCTGCCAGCTGTGGTGACAGATAAACAGCGGCAGGCACTTCAACCATTACGCCAATGGACGGCAACAATGCATCAATACCCTCTTCACGCAACTCGGCGTGGGCCCGATGGATCAAACCTATCGCTTCATCAAACTCTTTGATATAGCTAATCATGGGCAGCATGATACGCAGGTTATTTAACCCTACACTGGCTTTCATCATGGCGCGCACCTGAGAGAGAAAAATCTCCGGGTGATCCAGCGTTACACGTATGCCGCGCCAACCCAAAAACGGATTATCTTCTTCAATGGGAAAGTAAGGCAGTGATTTATCACCGCCAATGTCCAGCGTGCGCATGGTTACCGGGCCTGGCGCAAAAGCCTCTAGCTGCATACGGTAAATGGTGCGCTGCTCTTCTTCACTGGGAAAGCGATCCTGCATCAGGAAGGGAATTTCAGTGCGGTACAGACCAACACCCTCAGCGCCGCGGTCGAGCGAGCGCACCACGTCGGATGCAAGACCGGTGTTCACCCAAAGCGAAATGCGGTGACCATCAACCGTTTCACAATTGAGATCTTTTAAAGCCTCAAGCCCACGTGATACCAGTCGCTCTTCTTCGACAATTTCTTCGTAACCGGCGCGCAAGTCGAGGGTGGGGTTGAAATAAACAAGGCCTGCGTAGCCATCGACAATCAGCTCTTTGGCCTCAATTTGCGTGAACGGTATATCGACGGCACCCATCACTGTAGGAATACCCATACTGCGCGCCAATATCGCCACATGCGAATTGAGCGAACCGCGCAGCGACACCAGACCCGCCAGTTTTTTTGTGGGAATTTCTCCCAGCATCGAAGCCGTTAACTCATCGCCAACCAGTATGGTTCGGTCGGGGTAAATCATTGGCTCCTGATTGGCCTGCTGCAAATACTCTAACAGTCTCCGCCCCAGATCTTTGACATCGACCGCGCGCTCTTTGAGATAGGGGTTATCCATTTGCTCAAAGGCCTGCAAGTGCTGGCGCACCACCCGCGCAACCGCACCCTGTGCCCACTCACCCTGCTCAATAAGCTCTTCAATTTCCAACGGCAATGCATTGGCGTCGAGCATTTTTGAATACACTTCAAATAACGCAAGCTCCTGCGGCGGCAGCCGATCTGCCAGCTGCGAACTGAGCTGGGTAATATCACTGCGGACCCGCCCCACACAGGCACGGAAAAACGTCAGCTCTTCGTAAATATCGCGACTTTGCCGCTGCGGCACCGAGTACAAATCGGCCGGCGGCGACACCACCACTGCATGGCCAATCGCCACGCCAGAAGCCCCCGCTATACCCTTGAATTCGGCGTTTACCGCCTGGGCATTGGCGCGTAAATCAACCAGGCCGGTAGCCTGGGCGTGGGCAATAATGCCGGCCAGCTGCGCCGACACGGTAACCAAAAACGCCTCTTCACTTTCATCAAAGCGCCGTTTGGCGGTTTGCTGGACAATAAGCACACCCAGACAAACCCGATGGTGAACAATCGGCACACCCAAAAACGAACTAAAACTGTCTTCGCCAATGTCGGCAAGGTATTGAAAGTGCGGGTGCGACTCGGCGTCGCTGGTGTTAATTGGCTCTTCGCGCAACGCTACCTGACCAACCAGCCCCTCACCAAAACCCAGGCTTAACTGACCCAAAGCTGCCTTGTTTAAACCCTCAGTTGCACGAAACACCAACCGCCGCTCATTGTGGTCAGCCATATAAACCGTGCAGACCTCAGTACCCATAACGCCGCGAACATTGCTCACAATAATATCCAGCGCCGCCTGTAAATCGGGCGCCGCGTTTACTTTTTGAACAATATGACTGAGCGACTTAAGAATATTCATAGCGCGAGAATCTAACGCTCGCTATCAAGGTATTGCGTGACCTTGGCAGAGTGCAAGCTGGACAGCTCTTTGAGCATACGCTGGTAGACATTGCGTTTGAAATCGACAATTTGATTAAGCGGATACCAGTAGCTAACCCACTTCCATTGATCAAACTCAGGCTTGTCTGAGCCGTTAAAATGAATTTCCGATTCGCTCGCTTTCAGCTTTAGCAAATACCACTTTTGTTTTTGCCCGATACAGGGCTGGCCCTGACTGGGACGCACCATTTTTTTTGGCAGGCGATAACGCAGCCAGCCACGGGTCACTCCCCAGACCTCAACATGCTCGGGTTTTAATCCGGTTTCTTCGTGCAGTTCGCGGTACAGTGCATCGTCTGGCGATTCGCCCTGAGCGATGCCACCCTGGGGAAACTGCCAGCCACCTTGTCGCACGCGACGCGCCCACAACACATCACCGCGGCCATTGGCAATCACAATCCCTACGTTGAGACGATATCCGTCGGCATCTAGCACTTAAATTCTCACCCTGTTATCAAGCATTTAGCTCACTACTATACCACAGCGAAATCGCCACACTGTTAAAAATGCCGATATCATCAGCGTATCTGTAACACAGCAAGCCAAAGTGTCCCCCCTTAGCGAGGATTACCGTGACGCGATTACCGGCACAAGCGCCGGCTGCGGTAATGTGACCGCGCCAGCCGCAGCAATTACTTGTATATTGCGTGTCTTGACGCAAAATCATTACAACAAGC
>CBFHXO010000143.1:0-285 GCA_965659815.1 Pseudomonadales bacterium | reverse complement strand
CAACAGTACACACTTTTGGAGTAACCCATGAACAGCCCCCAAACCCTGGCGATTTTTGACCTGGATAACACCTTACTCGGCGGCGATAGCGATCACGCCTGGGGCGAGTTTTTAATAAACAAAAATCTGGTTGATGCGAAACAGCACCGCGAAACCAATGATGGCTTTTACCAAGCCTATTGCGACGGCACGCTGGATATCAACGCCTACCTTGAATTTGTATTGGCAACACTAAGCGGCAAGTCAGCCGACGAGCTAAATGACTTACATAACGATTTTATGGCC
>CBFHXO010000142.1:0-6139 GCA_965659815.1 Pseudomonadales bacterium | reverse complement strand
TTGCTGCCGTTAAATCGGCTGCAACAACAGTTGGGTGGGCCCAGAATCTGGCTTAAGCGTGACGATTTAACCGGCTCTACGCTTAGCGGCAATAAAGTACGCAAGCTCGAATTTATTGCCGCCAGGGCGCAGGCGCAGGGTTATGATGCGTTAATTACCTGCGGTGGTATTCAGTCAAATCACTGCCGTGCAACGGCGCTGTTAGCCGCGCAAATGGGCTGGCGTTGTCATTTGATTTTGCGCGGTGTGCCAGAAGCTGGTGAGTGTGCTAATGGCAACCAGTTGCTTGATGAGCTTAGCGGTTGCAGTGTCAGCTATCATCCACCCCGCGAGTATTTTAGCCAGCACGCGCAATTGTTTGAAACCGCGGCGCAGGATTTAATTAAAGCAGGTCATAAGCCTTTATCGATTCCTACTGGTGGTAGTGATGGTCATGGTATATGGGGATATATTGCCGCTTGCGATGAATTAAAGTCCGATTTTGCAGAGCATGGTATCGATCCTCGGGCTATTGTTACTGCTACAGGCTCTGGGGGTACGCAGGCCGGTCTTACTGTTGGAGTGGGGTTATGTGAAATTAACGCCGCTGTTTATGGTGTGGCAGTTTGTGATGATGAGCAGTATTTTAAGGCCAAGGTCAGTGCTGATATTTGCGATTGGCGGCAAAAGTATCCGGAGCAGTCGCAGGCGATAACCCTTGATCAGCAAGCGTTATTGGAGCGGATTCATGTGATTGATGGCTATGTAGGCGAAGGATATGGGATTGCCAGTGATGAGGTGATCGATACGATTCGGTTAGTGGCTAGCACTGAAGGGGTGGTGTTTGACCCGGTTTATTCGGGTAAGGCGTTTAGTGGATTACTTAAAGAGATTGCTGGTGGTCGTTTTAACGATCAAAGGGATATTGTTTTTATTCATACAGGTGGGGTGTTTGGGGTGTTTGCTTATCGGGAGCAGTTTGCAGGTCGAAACTAGCATTATATCGACTGGGCTAACGGATAAAGCCATCGCTCACACAAGCTGATACGTAATAAAGCAGCAAGATATCCGACTACCTTAAGCCGGCATAAACCGTAACTAATCTATCGCCAGCGGGGCAGCAGCTCTCGGCGTAATCAACGTTTCTTCGCTTTCTTCTGTATTCTCAACAGCCTCTTCCAAGTTATCAATCGCCTCCTGCACTCTCAACCCCTGCTCAAGCTTCTGCTGAATTGTCTCGGCACCTGTTCCTGCCTCACCATTCTGCGGCGAATAACTCTCAAACTCCGGCAGCAGGGGCAGGTCGCTATTCTTAATAAACGTATCCAACGCATTTTGCATTTGCCTCTCACGCATAAATGCATAGCGCTGCGCAGTCAGCCCGCTGATCTGCAACTGGTCTTTTAAAATAACCGGCCGGATAAACACCATTAAGTTGTTTTTACGCTTACTCACCGAGCTCGAACGAAACGCCCTGCCGAGAATCGGAATACTACCTAACACTGGTACCTGGGTACGGTTCTGCACTTCATCTTCACGTATCAAACCACCCAATACCAGTATCTGCCCATCGCGAATCAATGCGCTGGTTTTAATTTCGGTTTTCTCAGTAATTAAGTCGGCTGCACCACTGGTGGTGTTTTGCGATACGTTCTCAGTGGTTTGCTCAATTTCTAAAGTGATAGAATCACCTTGGTTTATTCTGGGCGTAACGTTTAACGTAATACCAATATCCTGCCGCTGAATAGTCTGGAACGGGTTGGCAGTAGTGGCACCCGATGAGGTTGAGCTGCCAGTAATAAACGGTACGTTCTGACCCACCAGCAAACTGGCTTCTTCGTTGTCTAGCGCTACTATGGTAGGTGTGGACATAATATTTGATTTGTTCTTGCTGGCAATGGCGCGCAACGCCGCAATTAAATTGCCATCTTCAAGGTAGCCAAAGGTCAGGCCTGAGCTGCTAAGTACACCCGCGGCCAAATTGCTGGTGGTGCTTATGTTGGAGCCCGATGTTGTCACAGTAGGTGCAAGCGATGTAAAGTCGGTGTTAGAGGATGGCACAACAACGGCCGCGACAGCGCCATCGGGGTTGTCCTCGTAAATTTCTGCACCGCCATAAATCAAACCAAAGTCTTCACCTGCATCACCAGTAACTTGCACGACCACAGCCTCAATCAATACTTGAGCGCGCTGGATATCGAGCTTGCCAATGACCGATTGCATGGTGCTAAGTAGCGCAGGTGGTGCAGTTATGATGAGCGCGTTGGTCGCTTCACTCGACTCAATGCTAAAGTTTTTTCGGTCTTCAGTTTTGTTGTCTTTAAGAATACTATCACCGACACTTTTTAGAATTGGGCTAATCTCGGATGCTTCGATATAGTTCAGATAAACAACTTTGGTATTGCCATCGCCTTCAAGCGGCGTATCCAGTTTGGCAACCAGTTTTCTAATTTGTTGGCGCTTAGCTTCAACACCAGTGATTAATAGCGAGTTAGATCGCTTGTCTACCGAAAACTGTACATCGTCCTCGGGCTTTTGCTTGGCTTGTTGGCCGCCCGATAAGGCTTTCATAACATCTTTTAATGTGCTGGCAATGTCCTCGGCTGAGGCGTGGATGATTGGGATAATTTCAAGATCGATGCGGTGTTCGGCTTTATCGAGTATTTTAATAATACGGTTAATCTTTTCCATGCTGGCCGCGGTGGCAGTCACAATGAGCGTATTGGTCGGCGGGTATACCGCCAGGTGTGACGTGGCGGGCATAAGTGGGCGCAATAACCCAAGCAATTCGCTGGCATCGCTGTGCTCAATATCAATTAACGCAGTCACATTGGAGCCGCGGTTGTTTTCCTGGCCATAAAACGGCAAATCCGATGTTTTGGCATCGGCATCGGGTATGACTTTAACGCCACCCTCAATATCGACCGCAGCAAAACCATTTAACTGTAAAATGGTTAAAAACAGCTCGTAGGCTTCGGCCCGGGTGACAGGGCGATTGGATATTACTGTTACCGAACCCTTTACATTGCGGTGCAGCAAGATATTTTTATTGGTCCGGTCTGCTACCCACTGGATAAATGCGCGGATATCTGCTTGGCGCATATTCACCATAAATGATTCGTCATCTACTGCTGGTGCATCATTTTGTTGGAGATCGGTTTGCTGTGCAACGGTAGGCAGCGACAATAGGCTTACGGCTAACAGTGTTATCAGTGATGACATTCGCCATGATGTCATTCTCAACAATGAGATCGACAGCCAGCTGAGTTTTGTTTGTTTTGACCAGTTTACGGTTGTTTCCAGGTTCACACACTTCACCAATGGTTTAGCGACACTCAGCCAGGATTTAAAGGATGGTATTATCATTTTCTACGCTGTTCTTTTAATTTTTCAATTCGCTCACGAATCGCCGCACGCCTATCTTCGGCACCGGAGGTAGATATTAATGTTCGTGTGCCACTGCTGTTAGAGAACTTGGTCGCGCCTATGCCGCTTTTTTCAGAGCCTTCGGCATCGGGAAAGTAAAGGGTTTCAAATATGCCGTTGCGGGTGAGTACAATGCGATCACTGTGTACCGATTTCAATACAGTATTATCGGTAACGGTTTCACCAATACGATAGTGGTCGGTTTGGTTGTTTTCATTTTGAATAATGGCGCCGGCATTTATTTCGCTCACTGCGGTGAATGCACCTTTTAACACCAGTTTTAGCTCAGTTTCCGGCAGTTGCTCGAGTACAATGGTAGGCTCGGCCTCGGCAAAACCAAAAAAGTTGCGCTTGCTAATCGCGCCGGTGTCGATCGAGGGGGCAGCTTGCGCAGCTCGCGGTGTGGCCAAATTCAGCGTTGGGGAGTAAAACAGGGTTTTCAGCAACATGAACGCCGACCACGCGGCAATTAACGCCGCTGCGGCAATGGCAGCGGTGCCTACCGCAATAACCGGGTTGTCGCTAAGCGACTGTATGCTTGACTGAAGCGAAATTTGCATTGTGTTGAATTAGGTCGGTTGACGTCTGTGGTTATTATAGACTGCTAAACTGCCAAAGAGGTTGCATAGGCGCTCAAATTGTTCGAAAACCCACTAATTTCCAATAATTTACCCGCTAATCCTAGATAGTCTTGTCAATTTTTGCGACAGACCCCCAAAAATCTTTTCCCTGCCATATACTGGGTGTATTCTTACGAAAAAATAAGCGACTACACGATACCGTGGCAGCACCAGCGGTGCATTCCGTACAGGTAGTAAGGTGTTTAATTGTTAGGCATTGCTGCCAGCCGCAGCACTGCAGTGTGCGTTGTTAATGTTGCTTGTTAGCATCGATTGTGAGTGTTGGTTGTTGAGGACACATTTTGGAAAGCTATATCAATTCCCTGCTGGGTTCAGACCAGTATGCGGCAGCTGAGCAAGAACAAGCCGAAAACGAGGCCGGGGCAGCGGCTGAAGAGGTTGCGCGCCCGCTGCTGCCATTCCCGTTTGCTAAGCGCTGCGGTGGCTATGTCCTTGACGATGGTAAAAGCATCACGCTCTATCATAAAGACACAATTGACCCCAGTGTTGTGGCCGAGATTCAGCGTCACTTAGGTGGCAGTTTTGGCTGCGTGGCCATTAAAACCAGTCGCTTCGATGGCTTGCTGGCCAAAGCTTATGAAAGCCGCAACAACGAAGCCATGCAAATGGTTGAGGACCTGGGCGATGAAATGGATCTGGCCAGTCTGGCTGATTCTGTTCCCGAGTCCGAAGACCTGCTTGAACAAGAAGACGATGCACCGATTATTCGGCTGATCAATGCGCTGTTAACCGAAGCAGTAAAAGAAAACGCCTCGGATATTCATATCGAAACCTTTGAGAAACGCCTGGTGGTTCGCTATCGCGTCGACGGGGTGTTGCGTGAGGTGGTTGAACCCAAGCGGGTACTGGCGCCATTGCTGGTATCGCGTATTAAGGTTATGGCCAAACTTGATATTGCCGAAAAACGCATACCACAGGATGGCCGTATCTCCATTCGTATTGGTGGTCGTGAAATTGACCTGCGGGTATCGACCATGCCATCGAGTAACGGCGAACGGGTGGTTATGCGCTTGCTCGACAAGCAAGCTGGGCGGCTTAACCTATCGGCGTTGGGCATGGATAAAACCGAACTTAAACGCTTTAAAAACGTGTTGCATCGGCCGCACGGCATTGTGTTGGTGACCGGACCTACAGGTTCGGGTAAAACCACATCGCTCTATGCCGGTATCAGCGAGCTGAATGACGCCTCGCGCAATATCCTGACTGTTGAAGATCCCATTGAATACAACCTCGAAGGTATTGGCCAGACGCAGGTGAATAATAAAGCGGATATGACCTTTGCCCGCGGCTTGCGAGCCATGCTGCGTCAGGATCCCGATGTGGTTATGGTGGGTGAGATACGCGACTCTGAAACGGCCGATATTGCCGTGCAGGCCAGCTTAACGGGTCACCTGGTTTTAAGTACCCTGCACACCAACACCGCAATTGGTGCGGTAACGCGTATGTTTGATATGGGCGTTGAACCGTTTTTGCTCTCATCAAGCCTGGTGGGTGTTGTAGCCCAGCGCCTGGTGCGGGTACTTTGCCCCGATTGCAAAGCGCCTTATAACCCAGACGGTAAAGAGCGTGAGTTACTTGGCCTTGGTCAGGACGACGGACATTCGATGTTTAAGCCGGTGGGTTGTAAACGCTGTAATAACAGTGGTTACCGTGGTCGCCGTGGCATTTACGAAATTGTCCCGATTGATAGTGCTTTGCGCCAAATGATTCACGACAATGCTTCAGAAGATGCCATGACCGCGCATGCCCGCACCCAGGGCCGCAGCATTCTTGGCGATGGCAAGGATAAAGTGCTTACCGGTGTGACTACGGTTGAAGAAATCTTGCGTGTGACACAAGAGGGATAGCGCGGTGGCAGCTTTTAGTTATACGGCAGTCGATCGCGCTGGCAAGCAACAAAAAGGTATTCTCGATGCTGATTCGGCGCGGCACGTGCGCTCGTTATTGCGCGAGCAGGCCTTAATGCCGCTAGCGGTCGCCCCAGCTGCCCAATCTGAAAACAAGCAGTCGATCAGCGCCTTTGATTTTCGTAGACCCTCATTAAACGTTGCCGACCTGGCATTGATTACCCGGCAAATGGCAACGCTCATCAA
>CBFHXO010000141.1:0-6168 GCA_965659815.1 Pseudomonadales bacterium | reverse complement strand
TTACTGTCGCCATTAGGCTTTTATATTGCTCAAGTCAGAGCGAGTGAGATTGTCACAAGTTTCGAGATTGATACTACTCCTGGTATTGTTTTAAAAGTCATCAGTAAGGACGAGCTGCTTCAATTGGCTCAGGACCCAAGGCTCGACATGTCAAAGGACTTTATTAATTTTGCATTTGAACAGAACTACCTTCCTTTTGGCTTGCTAATGGACGGTAAACTGGTGGCCTATGCTTGGCAATCCAGAAGCTCGGTTTGGCTTCGCGAGGATATTTTTGTTGAATTTCCAGTAGAATATCGATACGGATATAAAGCGTTTGTCCTGCCTGAGTTTCGAGGACAAAAGCTGATTTCGCTCATCTATCATTTTCAAGCAAACTACTATCTTGAGCTTGGCATTAGCAAAGTTATTGGCTACATCGAGATAAATAATTTTGCTTCTTTTGCGAGTGGCGAAGCGTACGGAAAATCTAACAAAACATTGAAACGGATGGACTTGGGCTACGCAGGCTACTGGAGTAAAGGACCGTTCTTTTTAGCGTTTCGAACCCCAGCAGCAAAAGCAGCAGGATTCAGGTTCAGTCGAGTGAAGGGACACCAACCATTACTATAAAGCGAACGGATACCAACTCTATTATCCATTCGTGTCAGTCGACGCGAGAGCAAAAGGAAACGTAACTAAAAACGCTGGCGCAATTCTCTTTTAAGGATTTTACCAGAGGCGTTAAGCGGCATGGCATCAATAAACTCCACTGCACGCGGCACTTTGTAATTAGCCATATTTGTACTGCACCAATCTATCACTTGCTGCTCCTGCAGATCGCTATCCACGGCTTTGACAATATAGGCTTTAGGCACCTCACCCATTCGCTCATCAGCTATGCCTACCACCGCCGCTTGCACAACCCCCTCAATATTTGCCAAGCTGTTTTCAATCTCTACAGGGTAAACATTAAAACCACCAGAAATTATCATATCTTTGATGCGCCCAGTGATTTTTAAATAGCCTTGCTGGTCGAGAATACCGATGTCACCCGTATGAAGCCAGCCGTCAACATCAATCACCTCTGCTGTAGCTTCCGGATTTTTATAATACCCTTGCATAACATTGTAACCGCGTACACAAATCTCACCCGCCTCACCGATTGGAACTTCAATGCCGTCAAGACCGATACATTTAACTTCAACGCCTGGTATTGGGCATCCAGAGCTGTTAGAGACTCGCTCGGGATTTTCGTGTTGACGCGACCCTGTCACATAACCACAGGTTTCCGTTAAACCGTAGCCGGTCGTAACCTGCTCTAGCCCCAACTCGGTTTTCATTTTTGCAACTAAAGCAGCGGACACTGGCGCGCCACCGATTCCGGAAAGGCGCAAACTACTAAGGTCGTAGTTTTTGCGCTCAGGGTGAGCAAGGATAGATTGAAACACCGTCGGTGTGCCATCAAGTACGGTGATTTTATCTCGATCAATCTGGCCTAGAACCTTATCCAAGTCAAATGATAGCACCGGGAAAACAGTAAAACCGTTTATTAGCCCAGCAAGCCAGCCTGCTTTATAGCCAAAGCTATGAAAAAACGGCGACAACAATAACACGTTGTCATTGTTGCGAATCCGTTTGTAGTAACCCCAGTCGGTAAAGCATTGTATGTTCTGGCCATGCGAACACATCACGGCTTTCGGTTGGCCGGTTGTGCCCGAGGTAAACATAATATCCATAATATCGGTTGGCAAAATGGATGCGGCACGTTGTTCTGCAACGTCGGGTGATATCGCTTCGGCTGCCGATAGAAATGTTGACCAGGATATTACATTATCGCTTAGCTGCCCCGCTGGATGGTGAGGCTCAGGGTCAGGCAAGAGAATGATTTTCTCTAATGCCGGCAGGTCTTGATCTGCAAGCAGCTGCGGGTAATTAACCCCTAAAAAACTGTTGACGGTTAATATCAATTTTGCCTCACTAAGGTTGAGCGCAAACGCAGCCTCGCTGCCTTTCAGGCGTGTGTTAATCGGCACTAAAATAGCGCCCGCAGACTGCAAACCAATAGCGGCAACCACCCACTCGGTAACATTCGGCGCCCAAATAGCTACTCGATCGCCTTTCTCGACGCCCGCAGCGATAAAGGCCCGGCAAGCATTGATACGCAAGGCATTTAATTCAGCAAAAGTGAATTGCTGATGCGGTTGTTTAATTGCAATCGCATCACCGTATTGATCAGCGGCGTTTATCACAACTTGAGGAAGCGTTTTTTGTTCTATTGTTTCCATAAACTTTACTCGACATGCTACAGGTTTTGGCCTGTTATTATGCTTTGCAATTGCTGATTTATCGTTTCTATGCGCCAGCTCAATAATGTATTAGGAAAAGTATAGTACCTACTGCTACATAATCAAAAAATTAGCAATAGTGGCGAGTCCCCAGCAGCTGATGTGGCGCCAACATAGGATTGCGCTTTGAGTTAGTGACTTAAATGTTAATCAGATAGATACAATTCTATTCCATCAGCGAAAACCACTGATGACCGTAGGTGACAGCGGCATTTCCTGTCGAGTCAATTATCGGCAGATGAGCGTTACCGCTTGCAAGGCGCTTTGAAGCAGTTGGTGGAGCCAACGCCACGCCTAACAGCGATAATCCAGCAATCGTAGGGCGTTTTGTCGGCATGCCTAATATGACCCTCTTCTCGCTATACCTAGGGTGGCCATTGATGCTTTTTGGCGGCCCCCATAAGGCAGGATTGCCATAACGCAATAGCGAACTATCTTCACCCTAATAGGTATGCGTGCGCTTTAAGTGCTGATAATCGTTGAAACACCCCCTATCTCGATAGAAATTGCCCAGCTAACGTTGTAAGTGAATCAGCCCTGCTATCAAGCAACATCTAGGTTCGCGCTTGCGGGTTCAGTAAGGGTTGGGCTTTTAAACTGGGGGGGGGGGGAGGCTGGAAATGTTTTATTGAAACTCTATTGGTTAACTTATAAACAATGATCATGTGAGGCGCCGGCCATCATTTTGATACTCCTCGCATTTAAGTGGGCTGGTTCAATCGATGCGCTGAAAAATAAAATGACAAAAAAGCTGTTCACTAGCAGCTGGCGTGATGTGCATCTCAACGCTGGTATCGATCAACCTGAAACGCGCACCCAGCTCCTGCGATAATTGCGGCGCATCATATTGAACCACCGGTAAACCACTGCATTTTTTCGCCCCACCAATAGCAAAGGTTGACATCAATACATAACCACCCGGACGTAAAACGGTATTGAGCACTTTTTTATATTGCTCGCGCTGCTGCTTTGCCACAAAAAAGTGAAAGACTGCCCGATCATGCCAAATATCAAAACGCTTTTCAGTTCGATACGTTTCCAGTGCCGCGACCTGCCAATCAACCTGCCCTGCAGCCTTACCCAAACGCTGCCTGGAGTGCTCAAGTGCGCGCGCTGAAATATCGAGGGCAGTAATATTTTGATAACCTTCAACCACTAACCAATCGACTAAATTTGATGCCCCAGCACCAACATCGATAATAGCAACCGCAGCTGATGGCCGCAGGCTTCGAATCATATCAATGGCCGGTTGCGGAGCAGATTGATACCAACTCAACTGCTCCACTTTGGCTTGACAATACTTACTGTTCCAGTGCGCCTCATTCAATGCTTTTTACTCAACGCTTTTTACAACACACTTTTTGCTCAACGCCTAAGATACCCCCGTATACACTAAAATACAGGTTAAATACTCAAACCAACCCAAAACCAAACCTTCTCTGTATCGACCTTATTAGTCGCGGCATCGCCGGCACTGTAGTCAGCATACTTAATGCCCGCGTTATAGTGCTTGCCAAATTTCATACCGTAAGCGATATTGATTTCAGAACCGAAATCATCAACCGTAGGCGAATCCTCATCAGCGCTAAAATCATGGTAAACCACCGTGAGCTTACCTGGCCCAAGTTTTGTCGACGCACTGGCATAAATATCAACCAAGCCCTGCGCAGGCGTACCCAGGACAAACTGGTCCGACCAACCATTAAATTTGTGCACGGTTGCTAATGGCGTGAAAAAGCCTGACTGCCCATCATCTGAACCCAGCTTCTCATAAGCCAACTTGGCGGTAACGCCAGCTATTACAGCCCCAGCCTCAACAAATAAATAATCTGTCGATATATCAAGACCAGCGTCGTTTTCCAGGCTTTGATCAGCATATTCAATCGTGTAAAGAACCTTAGTGTCTGCCAGCTTAGTCGCTCCCGAAAACCTAACACCATAGGTATCGCGCACCGCGTTCTGACCAAAATCGTCCTCTAGCAGATACGCGTATCCGGCTACCTTACCCAGCTTAGTAGGGTAGGCGATATTTATCAGATTATCCTTCGACTTTTGATCGCCCACCTCAGCCAGCAAACGGTTGCGTTCAAAGATATGCGCAGCTGTTACCTTGAGCTTGTCTATTGGCGTAAACTGAACAGATACCGCATCGTAAGTGACCCTATCCTGCCGCCATCCCACATGACCGACAAATCGCTGGTTATCCAATGTAATAACCTGTGGCCCGAACTTGGCTTTCATAAAATCGTTTTTATACTGCAGGTATGCCTGGTCTAGTTCCGTTGTTTCAGGGTCTGCAATGACCGAGTATCTGCCTGGGTTAAAACCGGTAGGCGGCACCGAAAAGTCGTCCTGCCCCGCTACGATCCGACTGTCTTCAAATTCGACAAGTGCAGAAAAACCCTGGTAACTACCAGTGGAATAGCCTAACCGCGTTCTCAGTGTAAGCGCCGTCGCGTCTTCAAGTGCATTGTCCTGCTCTACCGTTTCGTAGCGCAAACGTAAATCCGCATAGGCCTCGCCCGAGGTAATCGCTTCAGCGATCGACGCCGCCCCAGCCTGCACTTGACTTGTTAGCATAGGTAAAGCCATAGCCAAAATCGCCGGCAGTATTTTTGCTGTGCGACACCCGCTCAGCGTTATAAAACGAGATTGATTTTTCTTCATAATGTTTTCCTTATGGGGTTGATTCAGTTAAAAGATGTTAAGCGGTACTTTCATATAGGAAATACCGTTAGCCTCAGCTGGCGGGAGCGCTCCCGCCCGAAGATTCGCTTGCAGTGATGGAACTAGTAACTGTGGCAGTCGCAACTGCTTATCACGCTGCTCTCTAAAATGTACAAACTGAGTTTCACTAATATTGTCAGCCATGTGAATATTATGGGCTCGTTGCTGACCAACAGTGAATTCACAACGCGGCCCCCTGCCTGGCGGAGGGTAATCGTGACATAAGAAAGTGCGTGTCGATTGCGGCAGTGCCAGGAGCTTTTGTATTGATTGCCACAGTTGCTTCGCACTACCACCAGGAAAATCACAACGCGCCGTACCAACATCAGGCGCGAACAATGTATCGCCGACAAATACAACTGCGTCCTCGATATAAAATGCCATATCAGCCTGCGTGTGCCCGGGCACATGCATAGCAACTGCGCGCATATCACCGATATAAAAAACTTCGTCGGGCGTAAATAAATGATCGAAGTGCTGGCAAGGATCGGACTCCGGCACAGTAAAATTAAAAATATCGCCGAAGATTTCGCTAACCTTAGAGATAGCCGCAGAGGTTGCAATCTTACCCCCAAGTCGTTCGCGCAAATAACTTGAGGCACTCAGATGATCAGCATGAATATGTGTCTCTAGCAACCACTGTAGTTTTAATTCGTGCTGCTGAATAAAATTGATAATAGTGTTTGCCAACGTATGACCGGTACGGGCGCTGTTGTCATCATAGTCACGCACCGGGTCGATAACCGCGCAGGCAGTGCCAGAACCACGATAAATAATGTGGCTGAATGTTGACGTTACGGGGTCAAAAAATGATTCGACATTGGGCTGCATAAGCTATATCCCCGATGCTGAAGCTAGCTGGTCATAAATCAACATACACGCAGCCACTATCGCAACCAGCGCAAAGGCAAGCTGCAAGTATTGCTCTGGCATCAGCGACGCCAATGATCGCGCCAACAGCATTCCACCAATCGCCGACAAGATGAAATACACGCCGGTGGCCGGTATCACCACACCTTGAGATATCACAAGTGTCACCGTCCCTGCCGATACCATGGCAATAACCGCCAGTGAGGTTGCAATCGTGCTGTTAATACTTAAATCGCTGAACTGG
>CBFHXO010000140.1:0-6297 GCA_965659815.1 Pseudomonadales bacterium | reverse complement strand
AAACAAGACATCCGCGCATCGTTTTGAGGCACGATAAGTGCAACTTTAGATATTTTGTTTGGGTACGGACTGTGCAAGGCTATCTCAATACCCGCTAATTTAGTCACTGGGGAGAACCACATCAATGAAACAACTTACATCGATTGCCACTGCTATCGCCCTCGCAACTACAGCTGTAACCCAAGCGGGTACAGTCACTAGCGATGGCGCTGACCTGGTTATTAAAACCAAAGGCGGCTTAAAAGTATCGACTGCTGATAAAAAGTATTCGGTTAGCCTTGGCGGCCGTATTCAGTACGATTACAACCGTGCAGAAGAAAACGGCGTTGCCGATGAAGATGCTTTTGGCGTTCGTCGCGCCCGTTTGTTTGTAAAAGGTGATATCGCCGACTGGTCTTATAAAGCCCAGTTTAATATTGGCAATGGTAACGGCGGCAGCCCTGAAGATCTGTACATTCGCTATAACGGTTTTGGTAAAAAAGCCAAAGTTACTGTCGGCAGGCAAAAAATGCCATTTGGCCTTGAAAAGTTAACCAGCTCAAAAGATATTACCGTGCTTGAGCGTTCAGCAATTACCGAAGCCTATGCTATCGGTCGTGAAGATGGTATTCAGTTATCGGGTTCAGAAGGTGACTTTACTTACGCGGTTGCTGCGTTTGAAGAAAGCGGCGGCGCCGGCAGCGAAGACGACTTTGGCTTTGCCGCGCGTACTACGTTTGCGCCGGTGAAAACCGATAGCAGTGTGGTTCACCTGGGTGTAGCTTATCAAAACCTCTCCGATGACAATTCTGCCTACGGCTTGGAATTTGCGGTTTCAACCGGCTCGCTGCACGGTCAAATCGAATATGTTGATGCTGAGGTTGCCAATGTTGACCTCGATGGTTACTACGTGCAGGTCGGCTATATCCTCACCGGTGAGACACGGCCATATAAAGGCGGTAAGTTCAAGCGCGTTAAACCACAAGGTGATAACGGTGCAGTAGAGCTGGTGGTTCGCTACGAAGATGGCGACGGTAACTACCGTGATATCAATCTAGGTAATACCGACGGATCAGCCTGGGGTATTGGCGTTAACTGGTATCTGAACAACAATATTCGCCTGGGTATGAATTATACCGATGGCGAAGATAACAACAGCAATGATGAAGGCGATGAGTTTCGCGCCCGGATTCAGTTGACGTTCTAATTGCCGCTCGTGTAAATCGCTATGCACGTTAATTGCGATTAAGGCTGTTAGTGATAAGCAAAAAAAACCGGCATCTGCTGGTTTTTTTTGCGCTGTTTTTGATCTGTTGTCAGGTGCAGCCTGGTCGAATACGTGTAGAATGCCCACCATGGAAAAACACGACGAAATTACCAAACAGCTCAGCACAATTCGCGACTATGCGCGTTGGGCGATGGGCCGTATGTCGCAGGCGCAGGTGTTTTTCGGTCACGGCACCGACAATGCCTGGGATGAAGCGATTACGCTGATTTTTCATCTGCTCCACCTCCCGGCTGAGGCCGACCAGCGCGTGCTCGATGCGGTATTAACCAAAGCCGAGCGTCAGTTGATTATCCGCGTAGTTGAAACGCGGGTGCACGAGCGCATCCCGTTGCCGTACCTCACCAACCAGGCCTGGTTTGCGTCTATGCCATTTACTGTCGATGAGCGGGTGTTGATTCCACGTTCGCCTATTGCCGAACTGATAGAGTCAGGCTTTGCACCCTGGGCGACAGCGCCTATTCATAAAGTGCTTGACCTATGCACTGGCAGTGGTTGTATTGGTATTGCCTGTGTTGCCTATCTGGCGCAGGCCAGCGCCGATTTGGCCGATATCAGTGTCGATGCGCTGGAAGTGGCAAGGCAAAACGTCGCCAGGCATCACTTGGCAGCTGATACACGCTTGATCCAGTCCGATTTGTTCGCCGATATCAGCCAGCAATATGACCTGATCGTCACCAACCCGCCCTATGTCGATAGCGTAGACCTGGCCAGTATGCCGGCTGAGTTTCACCATGAACCGCGTATGGCGCTTGAAGCGGGTGATGATGGACTGGACTGCGCGCGAGCAATTTTGGCCGACGCGGCCAACTACCTCACCGAAACCGGTATTTTGGTTATGGAGGTGGGCAATAGCTGGGTGGCGCTTGAGCAGGCTTACCCCAATGTGCCGTTTACCTGGGTCGAATTTGAGCGGGGCGGCCACGGTGTTTGTGTGTTTACGCGCGCTGAACTGCTGCAATACTTTGGATGATTTGACCGCCGGCAGCCGCGCTTTACAGGCTATAATTAGCCTAAATCGCTCAATATCAGCGACGTTTAACCAGTTTGAGCGCGGTTTTACATTAATCGTCCACTTTTTGATAACAACAATACCCATCTCCTGAGGCTCTGCATGTCCGGCAACACCATAGGCAAATTATTTACTGTCACCAGTTTTGGCGAAAGCCATGGACCAGCTTTGGGTGCTGTGGTTGATGGTTGTCCGCCGGGGTTGGCAATCAGTGAAGCCGACTTGCAAGTTGACCTGGACAGGCGCAAACCCGGTCAGTCGCGTTTTACCACCCAGCGCCGCGAAGCTGACCAGATTAAAATTCTCTCTGGCGTGTTTGAGGGCAAAACCACCGGCACGGCCATTGGCTTACTGATTGAAAACACCGACCAGCGCTCCAAAGACTATTCAAAAATCCAGGACCGCTTTCGGCCGGCCCATGCCGATTACACCTACGACCAAAAATACGGTGTGCGCGATTATCGCGGCGGCGGACGTTCATCAGCGCGCGAAACCGCTATGCGGGTTGCAGCCGGTGCAATAGCAAAAAAATATTTGCGTGAGCAATACGGTATCAGTGTCCGTGGCTACCTGTCGCAGCTGGGTCCACTTGCGGTTGAAAATATCGACTGGAATGAAATTGAAAACAATGCCTTTTTCTGCCCCGATGCGGCGCTGGTGCCAAAGCTCGAAGACTATATGGCGGCGCTGAATAAAGAGGGCGATTCTATTGGTGCGAAAATTTGTGTAACGGCAAGTGCGGTGCCAGTGGGTTTGGGCGAGCCCGTCTTTGATCGGCTAGACGCTGATATCGCTCATGCTTTAATGGGTATTAACGCCGTTAAAGGTGTTGAAATTGGCGCAGGCTTTGATGTGGTCGAACAAAAGGGCAGTGAGCATCGCGATGAACTCACCCCCGATGGTTTTAAAACGAATAACGCCGGTGGTGTATTAGGTGGAATATCCTCAGGCCAGGATATTGTCGCCAATATTGCGCTGAAGCCAACTTCAAGTATTCGCTTGCCTGGTGATAGCATTAATCGCGATGGCGAAGCAGTTGAGGTGATTACCACCGGGCGGCACGACCCTTGCGTAGGTATTCGCGCAGTGCCGATTGCCGAGGCCATGCTGGCGCTGGTGTTAATCGATCATCTGCTGCGACATCGTGGTCAAAATGCCGACGTCGTATCTTCAACAAAGGCGATACCTGGCAGTAGAGACTAATTGCCGCATGCCGTACTGGCGCTTATCCAGCTTTTACTTTAGCTATTTTGCACTGCTTGGTGCAATTATTCCTTACTGGACGCTGTATCTCAGTGATCGTGGTTACAGTGCCGTCGACATCGGTGTACTTGGCGCGATACTCATGGGCACAAAAATTGTGTCACCCTACATCTTAGGTTGGTTGGCCGATAGAACCGGCAGGCCGATGCGGGTTATTCGTGCTGCCGCTTTTTTATCACTGCTGTGCTTTATGGGGATTTTTATTCGCGTACCCATTGAGCATGATTTTTATTTAATGGTTGTGGTGGTTAGTTGCTTTACCTTTTTTTGGAACGCGGTAATAGGCCAGTTTGAAGCGGTTACGTTGGCCTATATTAAGCCTGACTTTACTCGCTATGGAAAAATTCGCGCCTGGGGTTCAATTGGTTTTATTTGTGCGGTTATCTCACTGGGTTGGGTGTTTAACCATTTACCGATTAAGCAATTACCTATATTTATGGCGTTTTTACTGCTATGTATCTGGCTTAGCAGTTTGCTGGTGCACGAGCGTAGCCGCGTGGGCCGGCAATCAGCTGCAGTCGACATCGCGAATAACCTAGCGGGTCCAACGCTAACCGATATACTCAGCCGTAAATCGGTTATTGCCTTTTTTACCGTGTGTTTATTGCTGCAATTATCTCATGGTCCATACTACACGTTTTATTCGCTGTATCTTGAGAGTTATGGTTATAGCAAACCCGCAATTGGTTTTTTATGGGGTGGTTCGCTGCTTGCTGAGTTGGCATTATTTATTGCTATAGCGCAGTTGCTCAATCGCTTTAGCCGTCGCTCTATACTAATGTTCAGTTTATTTTGCTGCGCTATACGCTGGACATTAATCGGCCTTTACCCTAATCAGCTGGCGGTGATTATTGCCTCGCAACTCTTGCATGCCTTTACTTTTGCCAGCTTTCACGCAGTTGCGGTCGAATGGGTGCGTGGGGCTTTTGGTGAAACGCATCAAGGTCAGGGCCAAGCGCTGTACAGCGCTATTAGCTTTGGTGCTGGCGGTGCATTAGGTGCTGTTATGAGTGGCTGGTACTGGGATACCAGCCCACAAATGGTTTGGTTTTTTGCCGCTGCGGCCGGGCTAATGGGTTGGTTGATTTTATGGCGTTATTTCTCCGATCATCCATTTATTAACCCTAAATAGCTTACGCTAACTCGGTCGCATTAGACGTATCATTATTTTATGTCAGTTATTCAACTTCCAACGGCGCCACTTGAATTGGCCAAGCTAAACACCGCACAACGACAACAGCTACGCGATAAAGCCAGCGGTATCAGACTGGTATACTTTGATATTGATGGTACTTTGCTTAACTCAAAAGCTGAGTTACCCGACAGTGCGATTGCGCAAATACAGCGTATCCAGCGTTTAGGGATAAAAACGGCCGTTGCCTCTGGCCGACCGATATTTGCTGCGCAGCCGTTGATTGATCAGCTATCGCTTAATAGTGCTGGTTTATTTTATACCGGTGCAGTGCTGTATCACCCAGCAAAAAAAAACACCTTACGAAGTCAGGCGTTGGCCAGTGACGATGTTCGAGGCATTATTGCTATTGCGCGCCGCGAACAGCTGCATTGTGAGCTATATACCATTGATAACTACTACATCGAACATGCTACTGCATATACCGATTTTCATAGCCATTACCTTAAGCGTGAACCGATTGTACAAGACTTTACCGATGCATTAATCGCGCAGGGTATTTACAAAATACAATTGGTGGTTCATGAAAACGAAGAAATTGCCAAGTTAAATGCCGTTCAAGCTGCTTTTCCGGAGTTGGTATATGCCACCGGGCACGGGGCTGATCGTCCGGAAATTATTTTCTCGTCTGTGGTTAGCGCGGCAGCCGACAAGTTGCAGGCGTTTGAGTATTTGCTTGATTATCACGGCCTGGTTGCCGAACAGGTAATGAGCCTGGGCGATGCAGGTTCAGATCAGGTATTTTTGCAGCAAGCAGGTTTGGGTATTGCTATGGGTAACGCCACCGACGCGGTTAAACAGTATGCCAATTATATCACCGAGCATGTCGATAACGATGGCCTTGCAGCGGCGCTAGGTTTGCTATAACGCAGTATTGCCTGCGCTAAACATCTGTTATTGTTTAATAAATTAACCCATCAAAAAACACTCTTCAGCCCAGTCAGCTCAATGATTGGCCAGCCAAAGCGCGGCTGTACGCGACAAAGCTACTATCCAAGTCAACCCCAGACGGATACACTAACGGCAGAGTGTAGTTTGTTCATTCTAATTTTTTGTCGCACTATTGCCCGAACGGTTTAGTTGATGCAATTGTCCTTTCATGCTGCAGCGTCTGTTAGCGATTGTTAGCAGGATAGTATTAATTAATACGGGTAATAGATATTGTGAATAAGATTTTCGCTCGCCGCATGAGCTGCATAATTCTAAACTTCACGAAGCACGTAACACTTCAAAGGATTAAAAAAACACCGTATTTAAGGTGAACATCCAAGGTAAATTTCAAGCAAGAGCACGCCATATTGAAAGACCGTATCGTTAAAAATATTCCTACCATGGACTTAATGTCGTTTCTGCTGGAGACGACCGATAGCCCCAAGCATGTTGGTGGTTTGCAAATCTACCAGGCTAATAAAGGCGAGGTGGCTACCACTATCGATCGTATTCTCAGTGACTACCATAGCTCTCCGGTATCGCCACCGTTTAATTACCGGCCAGTGTTTCCTTGTACGTCGTCAAAGATAGTTGGACCGTTCGCGGCCTGATTTAAGAGACGGTTTAGCTCATCAG
>CBFHXO010000139.1:0-6396 GCA_965659815.1 Pseudomonadales bacterium | reverse complement strand
TATAAAGCGGCTTTGGCCTGTGTGAAACCCCGTTATTTCGCAGTCGTTCCAGGCTCCCCCAACTAACACAGCGGCCTGGACGCTATCCGCTCGGCTAAAGCATCGCCCTAAACCATGGCCAAGAGAAGCGCACCCAGTGCCAGGCGATACCAGACAAACGGCATAAAGCCAATGCGCTCAAGCAGTTTCAGAAAAATCTCAATACATAAATAGGCGCTTACAGCCGAAACCACCACCCCCAGCGTTAACTGCAACCAGGAGAAAATTGGCGGCTCAGCGATCATTTCTAAAATGGCATAGCCACCCGCAGCGGCGATAATGGGAATGGATAGCAAAAATGAAAAACGGGCGGCATCGGTTTTGGATAAGCCCAGTAGCACCGCTGCCGTAATGGTCACGCCCGAGCGCGAGGTACCGGGAATCAATGCAAATACCTGGGCAAAGCCTATTAAAACCGCAATGGTCCAGGTGATTTTTATTACGGTCGATTGGCGACGACTTTGATAATCGGCCAGTGCCAGCAATAAGCCAAAGACAATGGTCGCCCAAGCAATAACCGTGGTTGAGCGCAAATGCAGCTCAATAAAACCCTTAGCCACTAATGCTGTAACAATAGCGGGCAAAGTTGCAAACAACACCATCCACGCCAGTCTGCCATCATCAGTTAATGGCCTAGCCTGGCCTACCGGCAGGCTTTGCAACCAGGCCATGCTCATGGCCAAAATATCATGACGAAAATACGTCAATACCGCAATAAGCGAACCGACGTGCACAGCGACATCAAAAGCAATACCCTGATCCGGCCAGCCCAATAGCTGGGCCGGTAGGATAAGATGGGCCGAGCTGGAAATTGGCAGGAATTCAGTGATGCCTTGAATTAATGCTAAAACGATGGTTTGGATACTATCCATATTTTACTGAAGCCATAATCTATGCAAGCTCAACAGGATTACAATTCGGGTTAACTGCATGAATGATCTTTACAGTATAGATAACTCTGGCGATTCGTCGCCTTTAGCCTCTGGTTGATTAGCTAACGCTCAGTCAGTAACAGTCTTAATAACTGATGTTCAGTAAGTCACGTTATTGCGCAGGTATACCGGCGTTAAGGCCTCGGCTGTAATTGCCTGCCCTAGCGCATAGGCCTGGCTGGCCAATGGCACCAGCGCCCGCGCATCAGGTACGACGCTGTCGTCCAGTAAATAATGATCGGGGTTTATATCAGCGGGAAACTGCTCGCGATAGCTTAAACCCGTACCCACAATGGCCGCATTGCCAATTTTCTCGCTAGGGTTTAATCGCGTGGTTTCAATCGGCTTGATAGCAGCGGGGTTTAATACTGCCTCATTGCCTAGCAACACCGGTTTTTCATTGCTGATATCGAACCAACCACAATACACTTCGCCCATTCGCGCATCCATGGTTGCCAATACGTGATTGACCTGGGGGTGGGTATTTTTCCAGCTGTTGGCGGCAGAGAATGCAACTGCGGCCAGCGAAGATACGGGCACTACCGGCAATTGCTGGCCAAAGGCAAGCCCCTGGGCTACCGCAATACCGATTCTTAAACCGGTAAATGAACCTGGCCCGCGACTCACCGCTATGCAATCAAGTTCTGCAAGCGACAGTCCCGCCTGCTGCAACAGCTGTTCAACCATCGGTAACAAACTGCGCGAATGTGAAAGTGATTCATTGTCCTGCAAAAAGCTCAGGCTTTTGGGGTTATCCAGCTGACCACGCTGTAGCGCAACGCTACAGCGCTGTGCGCTGGTTTCGAGTGAGAGTATATTCAATGCTATCAAACAGCCCTTTGTATCTAACGGTTGTTTTTAGCTTTGCTTGTTTTGTTTCAATTTTTAACGTTAAACGTCAAAGTTAAGCAAACCTGAGGCCGATGTTAACATAGCTGTTTCGCTCCATGGATAGCTGTTTCATTCTATGGATAACTGTTGCTTAACAGGGAATGACATGACGTCGACAGACACATAAAATACCACCCTAATATTCAATGTGCGCAATCTATGACTAGCTTCAATAAGCGATCTTACAATCAAGTTGAGAAACAACGGGTGACAGCCCTGATTCTGGCCGGCGGCGAAAGTCGACGTTTTAATGGGGTAGACAAAGGCTTATTGGCTTTCAATGGCAAACCGATGGTGCAGTCGGTTTTAGCGCGCGTTGCCCCGCAGGTTCAAACGGTGGCAATCAGCTGTAATCGCAATAAAAATCAATACCGGGACATTTTGCAGCAATTTTACACCACTGCGACACCGCCACCTACTAGCCAGTGTTTTTATGACGATCAGCGCTCGCCATTACGCGGCCCATTGGCCGGCATTTATCGGTATCTGCAGCAATGCACAAGCCCTTATGTTTTTATTTGCCCCTGCGATACACCTACGCTACCGGTAGATATTGTCCAAAAACTAGCCGCCGCGCTGTTAAATGCCAGCGCGGATGCCAGTTACCCAGTTGACCCTCATGGCCGACACCATCTCGCGATTTTGGTCAAAGCCCCAATCGCTTTAGCAGCGCTTGAAAAATTATCGGTAGCGTTAGAGCAAAATGACAGTACCAATAAAAACGCAAGCCACAAAAGCATCGGATCCATTAAGTCTTGGTTACATAGCCTTAATAGCACTCAACTGACATTTAACGACACTTTTGATGATTTTTTAAACATCAATAACGCCGAACAGCTCAGCGCCGCGGAGCAAGATTTGCGGCACTAGCCAGCCTGACAGATGCAAAATAACCAGTACTCGATCGAAAACAGCGGTTAATTGAACAAATAACCAGCCTTTCATTGCGCTGGAGAATACCGAAGACAAAAAAAACCCCTCATAAAGAGGGGTTTTTCGCACTAAAAACAAGCATTAGCGCTTCTTAGGTCTTCCTGGCTTGCGTTTTACTGCTTTTTTCTTCGCAACCTTTTTCTTAGCGACTTTCTTTTTCGCTACTTTCTTCTTAGCGACTTTTTTCTTGGCTACTTTCTTTTTAGCCTTTTTCTTAGCGACTTTTTTCTTCGCTACCTTTTTCTTTGCTACCTTCTTCTTGGCAGCTTTTTTCTTCACAACTTTTTTCTTGGCTACTTTCTTTTTAACTGCTTTTTTCTTTTTCGCTACTTTTTTCTTAGCGGTAGTTTTGCGTTTTACTGCAGTTTTCTTCTTAGCAGCTGTTTTTTTCTTAGCTGCCTTCTTCTTAGCGGGTTTTTTCTTCTTTACCATTGCCATGTTGAGTCTCCTCACCTTTTTAATTTAATTGCCTCGATACTTTAATCAATAATCAATGATGACTGATAAATGACGAAGGCCGATGTCGATGTAACCGTTTCGATGTTTGGCGTCGAAATAACTACCTCGAAATAACCACGTCAAAATCAACACATCTCAACCAACAAAGTCACAGTAAACAATTGACTAAGGAATCTTAATTAAAAAGTAAACTAAATTCACGTTCTTGCAAGACTTTTTTTGTGAAAAATTAAATTATTATTGCTTTTTTTGAAGAAATTAGCTGCTTTCTTTATAAATCGACGTTTTTTATTCATTTCTTTGCTTTGTTTTTTTTAAAATGCGCTTATTTTTATTTATGACATTTATTATAAAAAAACAAATTTAATTGCTCTATAACGAAAGCGTTAGTCACTGTCATACCAGAGCAAAATAGTCATTAAATAGAAGCGTGCAACTTTGTTTTTGGGCCGATAAATTAAAACAATCATCTTATTTTAAAAAAAAAACTTCGCTGTTTTTCTTTAATGACCAAACTTTTTGCTTAAACATTAGAAATTTTTGCAAATTTAAGCTTCCAACCAGTAAAACGCAGCGCAAATCACCAAAAAACTATCGTTAAATTGAAAAATAGCGGTTAAACATCGTTTTTATTCTGCTTTTTAAAAAATTATGGACGATAAATATCCGATTACCGCAAAGTTACTCGGAAGATGACTAATAAAGTCGGGTTGTAACCTTAATCTTTTAAAATTCATGCAGCAAAAAAAAATAAAAAGACGCTGGAAAACAAAAAAGGCTCCCGAGGGAGCCTTTTTTTAGTATGCACCAATGCAGAAGCGCTATAAAGGTCTATTTGCCTAACATCGCCATCACTTTATCGCGTATTGCATCAACTTCACCGATACCATTAACACTGTGATACGCCGGTGCATGTGCCTTAAGCGCATCATCATTACCCATGTCGCGATAGAAACCGACCAACACTTCAGTTTGTTCATGATAAACCGCGAGTCGCTTGCGAATAGTTTCTTCAAGGTCATCTTCGCGCTGTACCAGTTCATCGCCCGTTTCGTCATCTTTACCAACAACCTTGGGTGGGTTGTAAATAACATGGTAAACCCGGCCAGAATCCTCGTGCACTCGCCGACCACCCAGGCGCTGGACAATTTCTTCATCTTCAACGCAAATTTCCAGTACGTTATCGACGTAGACACCTGCGTCAAGCATTGCTTGCGCCTGTGGAATCGTGCGTGGAAAACCATCGAATAAAAAGCCGTTACTACAATCGTCTTGCGCTATTCGCTCTTTGACCAGAGCAATAATAATATCGTCCGATACCAGACCACCCGAGGACATGACTTCTTTGACCTGATTACCTAATTCGGTGCCTTCTTTAATCGCGGTCCTGAGCATATCGCCGGTGGAGATTTGAGGGATATTAAACGCATCCATAATAAACTGCGCCTGCGTGCCTTTACCCGCACCTGGTGGACCTAACAATATAATTCGCATTGGTTTACCTCTTTGAAAAACCATTTCTACACTGGCTTAGTAGGGCGTTTAGAGCGACAGCCCTGCCTTAATTATCACCAACTTTTTGAGAGCCGCAAAGATACACAGTCAAACCAGCATTAACAAGCAACTTTTAAAGCCTTACCAGCATTGTATCAAGGCAAAAGTGGGTTGTTCGTTAACCAGTCTGGCGATTGTTATACCGTTAAAGGCCATCTTGCTTTACTTGCTCCCAAAGTTTGTCCAGGGTGTCGCTATCGACTTTTTGCTGTCCCATGCGTTCGAAGCCACCCTGTTTCTCTAATACAGCATTAACCCGTGCGATAAATTTATTATTGGCTTGCCGCAACGCCTGCTCACCCTGAATACCGCTTTTACGCGCAACATTAACTACGCTAAATAACACATCACCCAACTCTTCCTGTATGCGCTGGGTCATTACCGCTGGCATTTTGAGCTCAGCGTTTTCAGTATTGATATTTTCGTAATCGGCAATCAGTGCTTCTAACTCATTAACTTCTTCTTTGAGTTTGGAAAGTGCGCCTTTGACATCAGGCCAGTCGAAACCAATATTGGCAGCGCGCTTTTGTAATTTTGCAGCGCGCAAAATCGCCGGTAGCGCCAGTGGCACATCATCAAATAAGCCGTGCAGATTTTTATTGGCACGTTCGGCTGCTTTGATTTGCTCCCAGCTTTTACCTACAGCTTCAGCTGAAACCCTGTCTGAATCGCTCGCTGCAACGGACGTATTCGATAATACGGCATTACCTGACTGCGGATATAAATATCCATCGCTAAAAATGTGTGGGTGCCTGGTTATCAGCTTGCTGCAAATACCGTGTACCACATCGTTAAAGGCAAATTGCTGTTGTTCATTGGCCAACTGCGACAAAAAAATCACCTGGAATAATACATCGCCAAGTTCAGCTTTAACCTCTTCAGTATTATCTGCTTCAATCGCATCGGCCAGCTCGTAAATTTCTTCAATGGAGTAATTGATAATGGTGTTTGGCGTTTGCTTTAGATCCCAGGGACAGCCATTATCGGGGTCGCGAAGCCGCGACATCAGGTAGAGTAGATCGTCTAGCGAATAGCGACCAACCGATGTAGGCACCGAGTTTGGCATTAATTTAATCGCTCGGCGTTAATCACGTTAGGCATGTTGCCAAGGCGTGCAAGAATCCTGACCAATTCTTCAATATCATGAATTTCAATGGTTAATCGCATATCGGCAGTATGTTTGTCTTTATCGGTATGGGTATTGACGTTAAGGACATTGACCCGCATTGCCGCCAACAAGCCAGAAATATCACTGAGCAAGCCGGTCCGGTCGTACGCTTCGATAACAATGTCGACCGTATATAAATCACTTTTCTCAGCCCCCCAGCCAACCTCAATAACCCGCTCGTGCTGCTGGCTATCGACCTGCAAAAAATGGCTGCAATCTTTGCGATGCACGGTGACCCCGCGGCTAACCGTGACATAACCTGCAATATCGTCACCCGGTACCGGCTTACAGCACTGAGCAATTTGCGTTAATAAATTACCCACACCTAATACCGTGACGGAATTGTTGTTGCGCTTACTGCTTGGCTTTGCGGTTTTACTGACTTTTAACTGTGGTTCAACGGGTGCACCAAATAAACTC
>CBFHXO010000138.1:0-6440 GCA_965659815.1 Pseudomonadales bacterium | reverse complement strand
GCTTTGGTGGTGGTAATAGGCATTATTGGGTACTGCCTCGATGATTTGTGCGGCGCGCTGGTGCGTCGGTTTAACTGGCGTGAAGAGTGATTGGTATCATCTGTTGCAGCCTATGGACTTACGCTACCATCCTGCACTAACCCTTCCCATTTTGGCTGTCGGCTTGCCATAAAACAGGCCGGTAGTCGTTTTGGCCCGTATTTTGCAACTGCTTTGGCAGACATTGTCAAATAAAGGCAGGTATAAATATGGGATTATCAAAAGATTCGGTGCAGGCTGACTTTCATATTGTCGATTCAGATGGATCCGACAGTGCGCTTTCTGCGGTCTCGCAACAAGGCGATCACTCCTACGATTTGGGTGTTGTTCACGAGGCGGCAAAGCTCATTGGCAACTCCGACACACCTGAGCTGGCAATTACTGGCATTTTACGACTGATGTCGGAATTTCTTGGCTTAAATCGCGGTAGGGTATTACTGCCTTCCGAGTCAGGTGATTGTTTACAAATCCGTTTCAGCTATGGGTTGCAGGCCGACGAACGTTCTCGCGGTGTTTACCATATGGACGATGGTATCACCGGTAAGGTTATGAGTCGTGGTATGCCTGCGGTCGTACAAAATATTGATGAGGAACCGGAGTTTCTATACCGGGCTATCGATAGAGCTACTTTGCCTCCGGGTATTGTGTCTTTCCTGGCTGTGCCTATTTTCGACGGTGATAATCCGATTGGCGTTCTTGCGGCGCATCGTTTGCGAGAGCGCTCGCGTCCTTTTGATGCAGACTTAACTGTATTGCGTATTCTCTCAACCCTGGTTGCGCAAATTATTCAAATAAACCAACTTATTGAGCAGCGCACCGAACAGTTGCAGATGGAAAACAAACAGTTAAAGGGCGCCTTAGATAATCAGTATGTCGATCATGGGATTTTGGGCGAGAGTCAGTCAATTCGCGAGGCCTTACATAAAACGAAAACGGTAGCTGGTACGGACGTAACAACATTTCTCTCTGGCGAATCCGGTACCGGGAAAGAGCGCTTCTCACAGCTGCTACACCTGGGCAGTTCACGCAAAGATAGTCCATTTCTTGCGATTAACTGCGCGGCAATTCCGGAGCATTTGCTTGAGTCAGAATTATTTGGCCACGAGCGTGGCGCGTTTACCGGTGCAGTCGCTGTTAAAAAAGGCAAGCTGGAATTAGCTACTGGCGGCACGCTATTTCTCGATGAAATCGGCGACCTTTCGTTAGAGTTGCAATCAAAGTTGCTGCGCGTGCTTGAGGGGCGTGTGATTCAACGGGTCGGTGGTCTTAAGGATATACCTATTGATGTTAGAATTATCGCCGCGACTCATAAGAATCTGCAGCAAGCCGTTAATAATGGCGAGTTTCGACTCGACTTATTCTATCGACTCAATGTATTCCCGATCCACCTGCCACCGCTGCGCGAGCGAGAAGGCGATGTGCGAATTTTAGCGCGTCACTTTTTATTAACCGCCAACCAAGAGTATGCATTTAACAGCGTGTTTAGTAATGGGGTGTTAACGCGCTTAGAAAGCTATGCGTGGCCCGGTAATATACGTCAGCTGGAAAATGTTATCAGGCGGGCTGTGCTGACATCGTCAGGCGGTAGTATAAGCGTTGGCGATATCGAAATGATACTGCGTCAGGAGTCAGCGATCAGCGGCACGTCGGCACCGGTGATTGAGCAGCAGTCCTGCGCAACGCAGGCGGAGTATGTTGCTAATGATCAGGCTTTGCATAGCGCGTTTGTGGCGCCCGCTTTCCAGCCGGATCGTGCAGGCTTTACAGAAAGCGGACGCCTTTACAGTCGCGTAAACGCCGATCAATGCGAGCAGATTATCGCGGCGCTGAAGCAAACCGGTGGTAATAAAACCCGTGCCGCCCGCTTACTCGGTATGACCTCCCGGCAATTTCGCTATCGACTTGAAAAGCTTAACATTCAAACTTAGTCCATCTGTTAGCCGAGCATTCTGACTATTCGAACTCGCTGAGTATGCAAGCCGACTGACTGTGATTGTGGTTCGGTTGCGATACCAGCTGTCAACGCTTAACAGCGATAGCGGGTCGATAAACACACCTTCCACTTTGGCAGATAAATGGCAAGTCCGTTTGGCGGCATTGTCAAACATTGTCATTTAATGCTGCGCTTGCACCTTGTCGGTTTTTTTATACCACTTCATAAGTTGCTGTTAATTCTACGAATTCTTATTTTTTTAAAGTTGGCACAGCCTATGCAATACCGTTCTGTATTGAGCTCTGATACTTACAACGCTCGTTCAACCTACATTTTTGGAGATACAACATGAGTGCTGAACCAACCCAAACAATTAGTTCTTACCTGCGACCTATTGATCGAGACGGCCTTCTGGCTTTTGCCAGTAAAGGGCGGGAAAACCCGGATGCCAAGGGTACCAATAAAGTCCACACGGTAACGGACGGGCAATACCGAACTGTAAGTCATGTTAACGAGCACGAAGTGGTGGTCGATGAACCACTGCATTTGTTTGGTCAGGACACAGCCCCCGCGCCGGGTGAAATTGTGCTTTCAGGTTTAGGTGGCTGTCTCGCCGTCGGGATAACCGCGGTTGCTACATGGAAAGAGGTCAAACTCACCAAGCTGGAGGTCTTCCTTGAGGGCGATATTGGCAACCCGGCAGCTTGGGGGGCGGGTGGTGCAGAAAAGCAAGCGCCGGATATGGGGTTCCAAGAGATACGGGTCAAGGTCAATATCGAAGGCGACGCGACACCTGAAGAGCTCGACGAGATCGTCAAACACGCCAACCAATATTCGCCGGTTGCAAATACCATGCGCAATCCTATTGCATTCAATATCAGCACGATGGATTAAGGGCTACGACGCTTTGTCCGTGACGTTTTATTTCGCTTTAGGATTTTTCAAAGTAATGATGTTCCAGAGGTATCAACAGTATGAGTAGCGCAGCATTAAGCAAGCCCGAAATCGGAGTTTGGGAATCAGATGCGAACATTCTAAGTAATGTGCAAAGCATTGCCCGTGATCGTTTGGCCATTGATGCAAACCGAATCGATCAAGATGGCCATTATCCTGTCGACATTATGGGTGAGCTTGGTGCCGCTGGCGCGTTTGCCTGTCATCTCGACAGCCATGGCAGCCGCTTCGATTTGGCCTTACGCAATATGTCGGAAATCAGCCAGCATTGTGGCTCCACCGGTTTTATGACCTGGTGCCATGATGTTTGTGGTTTATATATGGAACGATCGGGTAATTCTGCACTGGTTGATCGTTTAGATGACCATGCCGCAGGACACACATTCGGCGGTACTGGTTTATCAAACCCGATGAAAGCCCTTACCAATATTGAAACAATGGCGCTAAAGGCTAGCCCGGTTGCCGGTGGTTATATTGTTTCCGGTACCTTGCCGTGGGTGAGTCATATTCAGCACGGCCACTACTGTGGCGCTATAGCCGTTGTTTGCAAGCCTGACGGCAGCCGTTCCCATGAATTGATGTTTTTGCTGGACATTAATGACAGTGTGAAGCTGAGCAAGTGCCCGACGTTTTCAGGCATGGAGGGGACCAGCACCTGGGGCATACAACTTAAGGATTACTTTGTTAGTGACGCGCAGATTATTGCCGACCCCGCCTTGCCGTTTATTAAAAGCATCCGTGGTGCTTTTGTACTACTGCAAACGGGCTGGGCGCTTGGTGTTATACAGGCATCGATTGATGCTTGTAATGAGGTAGAGACTTCTTTAGGCCATGTGAATCAATATTTGCATAACCGACCCCATGAACTGAGCGCCGAACTGGGGGAACTACAGTCGCGTATCGAGCGTCTGTCAGCATCGCCCTATGAAACGGATAAAGAGCATATGCTGGATGTGCTTGACGCGCGTGCGCAATGTTCGGAGCTGAGTTTAAAAGCATCGCAGTCGGCTTTATTGCACCAAGGTGCGCGCGGTTACCTAATGAAGTCGAAACCGCAGCGATTAATTCGCGAGGCCCATTTTGTCGCGATTGTCACGCCCGCGATTAAGCACCTGCGCTGGGAAATGGCAAAATTGATGGGTGAGGCTTAGCTTTGGCGTTAGATTTCGACACGTCTTGGCGGCAATATATTTGCCGGGCTTGCGGTCTGATCTACGATGAGGCCGAGGGTGACCCGGACAGTGGTTTAGCACCAGGTACGCGGTTCGAGGATATCCCCGAAGATTGGGAGTGCCCCTTGTGTGGTGTCACCAAATCGGACTTCGAGCCGTTTGAAGCGCCAGTAGCTGCAGTTGCCGCTAACGCCGTGGTGATTTCCCGTGAGCCAGGCATCGTGATTATCGGTGCGGGAATCGCGGGTTGGGCGGCTGCGCAAGCGCTAAGAGCAATGGACGAAAAAGTCGCAATTACACTTATTAGCGCTTGTAGCGGTGACCGCTACCACAAGCCGGAGCTTTCGGTGGCTATCAGTCGAGGGCTTGATGTCGATACGCTTGTGCAAGAAACAGCGGAGGATGCCAGCCAACGGCTCGGCATCAAGTTAATGCCGCTTACATTTGCTGTCGGTATCAATACTGATACGCGCCAGTTGCGTACCACGCGTGGCACCTTACAGTACACTGAACTTATCATTGCATTGGGTGCGCGTCCGTTTTTGCCGGCAGTGTTAGCTGAGTCGGATTATTGGCACATGAATCATATCAGCCAATGGGCCGAACTAAGCAAAGCGCTGGGTGAATCTGCACAGCGCGTAGCGATTGTCGGTGCCGGTATGATTGGCTGTGAATTAGCGGAAGATCTTGGCCGTGCCGGTCATCAGGTTACCTTAATCAACGACCAGGCATTACCACTGGCAAGCTTATTGCCTGCGGCAGCTGCCCAACATCTGGTAAATGCTTTTTCAGCACTGGGTGTGGAATACCGTGGCGATGCCAATATCACCACCACCCAAAAGAATCCGAGTGGAGACTATCAGCTTGAGTTTGATGATGGTACTGCACTTGAATACGACCAACTCATAGTCGCGACCGGTCTGGTGACAGATACACGCCTGGCTGACCGCGCCGGGCTTGCGTTTAATCGGGGTATTGTGGTCGATGCAAATAATTTGCAAACCAGCGACAGCCATATTTATGCACTCGGTGACTGTGTCAGTTTTGGCGGTATGCCATGTCGCTTCATAGAACCGATACTGTCTCAGGCTCATGCAATCGCCAGCCATATTTTGCAGACTGAACAAGCCAGTTATCAGCACTCGCCGCCTGTCATCCGATTAAAGACACGCTCGTTGCCGATTGTTATACGCGGTGTCCCCGCATCCGATAGAGAATGGCATACCGTCAGCCGGAATAGTCAAGCGCTGGTTATGGAACAGAGGGTCGATCAGCGTGCCGTGGTCTCACTGACCCTTGATTTATCTAAGCAAGGACGCGTCGCATAGTACTTTTTTTACTTACACTCATCTACTGATAAGGGTTTTCTTATGATTACAGATCGTGAACATGTTACCGATATGATTGTCGCAGCAAAAGTCAGTAAAGGACTTAGCTGGAGTGAGGTCGCTGAGGCGGTGGGCTTATCCAAGGAGTGGACCACAGCGGGCTGTCTTGGGCAAATGGCTTTTGACAAAACACAGGCTGATATCGTTGGAAAGATGTTTGATCTCGATGAAGAAGCCGTGAAATGGTTGCAGGAGGTCCCCTACAAAGGTTCATTGCCGACAGCGGTGCCAACGGATCCATTGATCTATCGCTGGTACGAGGTCGTTAACGTTTATGGTTCAACGATTAAGGAACTCATTCATGAAGAGTTCGGCGATGGCATTATGAGTGCTATTGATTTTTCAATGGATATCCAGCGCGAAGAGGACCCCAAAGGTGATCGCGTCAACGTTGTGCTGTCGGGCAAATTTCTGCCCTACAAATCCTATTAGAGATTGGCGCGCCAGGCTTCGTTACTGGCGCTCGGCCACCATGACTATCTTTGAATTAATGTTGGGATTAGGCGTTGGCCTTGCACTGGGTCTGACCGGTGGTGGCGGTATGCTTGCCGTGCCAGCGCTAGTCGTCGGACTTAACTACAGCATGCAAGATGCCATGCCTGTTGCGTTGATTGCCATCAGTATCGCTGCGTTTATGGGGGCGCTTGATGGATTGCGCCGAAAAATCGTGCGCTACAAAGCTGCCATACTGATGGCCTTAGCGGGTAGTGCCTGTGCGCCAGCCGGGATATGGTTCGCGCAGTCGGTGCCGCTTGCCGTATTGGTCTATTTGTTCGCCAGTCTACTGCTGTGTGTCAGCATTAGAATGGCGATGCAGGCGCTCGCTTTGCGCACCGGATCGAACGTTTCGCAACAATTGAACAAAGCCTGTCAAATTAATCCGGCGACCGGGCGTTTTTATTGGTGTTCAAAGAGCGTCGCTACATTCGGTGGTATTGGCGGCGTATCGGGTAT
>CBFHXO010000137.1:0-6479 GCA_965659815.1 Pseudomonadales bacterium | reverse complement strand
GGTGAGTGGATGGGTTCGCAGAGTCGATATCTCTGCTCAAAATACAGTACTTTCAACGCGTTTAACCGATGCCAGCATAGAGTACAACGGGTTAAATGTTGATGGAACGGGTAAAAAACGCAATTGGTTTTATCGCACATTAAATGCAATTGGCGTGATTTAAGCTTGGGTTTGGAGAATTTTAATGATGCATAAACTACGATCCACAGCCTGTTTACTCCTGGTTTCACTGCTTGCGGTGAGTGTGCCGTTGGATGCAGCTACGCGGCTAAAGGAGTTGGCTCGCATTGAAGGTGTAAGAGATAACGATATTGTAGGTTACGGTATCGTGGTGGGCTTAGCGGGTACCGGTGATTCCGCACGGTCGCGGGCGACTATGCAGTCAGTGACGAATGCGTTAACCGCTTTTGGCATCAATATAAATATTGATGATGTCAATTCTCGCAATGTGGCGGCGGTCATTGTTACCGCCAAGTTGCCGCCGTTTTCACAAACCGGTGACAAAATCGACATCAACGTCAGCTCAATGGGGGATGCGCGATCACTGGTGGGCGGCACCTTGTTAATGACGCCGCTCAAAGCAGTTAATGAAAAGGTCTATGCCATCGCGCAAGGGCAGGTATCGGTGGGCGGTTTCAAATTTGACTTTAACGGTAACGTAGTGCAAAAAAACCATCCAACCGTCGGTCGTATACCCGACGGTGCGCTTGTCGAACGCAGCACGGTGGCCGAGTTAGTGAATGAAGATGGCTTTATTAGCGTGTTATTAGACAGTCCCGACTTCACCACCGCCAATCGAATTAAAACGGCTTTAAATACTGCGCTAGGTGATTCCAGTGCGAGTGCCCTGCACGCGGGTAAAGTGGCGGTATCGGTGCCCAGCGGAAAATACGATTTGGTTGAATTAATTACCACAATAGAAAACGTCAAATTAACGCCAGACAAAGTCGCTAAGGTAGTGATCAATGAGCGCACCGGCACAGTGGTTGCCGGCGGTGATGTGCGAATCGATGATGTCACCATTTCGCATGGTGAGATCAAAGTAATTATCTCAACGCAATACACTGCGTCTCAGCCGGGCTTTATTCGTCAAACCGGTGCGGGCATTCGCACCGCTATCGTGCCTAACAGCGATATTCAAGTAACCGAGATGACGGCTCCCTTTGTAGACTTACCCTCGGGTGCATCTATTAGCGATTTGGTCGCGGCGTTGCGGCAGATTAAAACCAGCACCCGCGATGTGATTAGTATATTGCAGGGCATTAAAACCGCGGGCGCTTTGCACGCACAATTAATTATTCAATAACGCTTAACCCCGAGTGAGTGTTGGAACAAGAAAAAGCGAGGTGAAGAATGAGTGAACTACTAAACAGCATTACCGGTTCGATGGTTATCAAGGCTTTGGATGCATCGCTACTCACGCACAATACCATTGCGAATAATATCGCCAACGCGCAGACCGAGGGATATCGACCACTCACGGTTAACTTTGACCAGCTTATGAGCGAGGTTAAAGCAACCGTGGATTCTGGTGGGTCATTCCAAGAGGTAAAAAGCGCGTTAGATAAAGTGCAGCTAAGGGCTGATATTGATATTGCCGCACAAGCGGTGTTGCTCGATCAACAAATGGTCGAAATGGCCAAAAATACAACGCATTATCAAGCGCTACTGGCTGCGCGGGAGCAGTTAGGAAGCTTGGTTAGCACGGCAATTAAAGGTGGGCAAAACTGATGGATTACACAGCGATTTTTGAAATCAGTGCAAGCGGTATGGATTTTCAGCGCTTACGCATGGAAACCATTGCTAATAATCTGGCCAATGCGAATACCACCCGCACCGCTAGTGGCGCAGTCTATAAACCGCTTGAGGCTGTGGCTCACACTGCACCGGCAGTGGCGCCATTTTCGCATCTATTAGAAAGTACTGGTATGCCGGCAGAGATGATGCAAGGTATTGATCAGGTTGACTTGGTTGAAAAAAATGTTACGCCCCGACTGGTGTTTAACCCCAGTCACCCAGACGCCGATGCACAGGGTTATGTCGCCATGCCTAACATCAACCCGGTAGATGAGATGCTCAATATGATGACCGCGACACGAGCTTACGAGGCCAATATACGGGCGATGAATGCAGCTAAAACAATGGCGTCGCGCGCATTAGAGATTGGTCGTAAATGACTAAAACCGAAAAATTAAGCCTCTGTAAATGGAGAAAATGTTATGAGTATTGAACCTATTGCCGCAATCGAAGCGATTACCGATATGGCTAAAGCACAGAGTACCGAGCAATCGGCGCAATCGAGTTTTCCATCGTGGATTACCGAACAGGTACAGGATGCCGACACCAAAATTAAAACCGCCGAGCACCAAGTTCAGCAGCTCGCACTGGGTGAGGCCGACAACCTACACCAAGTGATGATTTCTTTAGCAAAAGCGAAAACATCGTTTGAATTAACGGTACAAGTACGTAACAAACTACTCGAAGGCTTCAAAGAAGTCATGCGAATGAGTATCTAATAAGGAATATCAATCATGAGTGATGCAACTGATTTTATCCGACGGGCGCCGCTAGGTCAGCAAATAGGCTTTTTGCTGGTAGCGATTGCTATTGTGGGTATAGCGGTATTCGCTTACTTCTTGGCCTCTGAAGTTGAATTTGAGCCTTTATTTTCTGACCTTAATCAAGAAGACGCGGCACGGCTCGTTGAAGAGTTGACCGATAAAAAGGTCCCGTTTAGCGTGTCCGATGATGGTAAAACTATAATGATGGATAAAACCTCGGTGGCCCAAACGCGTTTGGAGCTTGCGGGTTCCGGCTTGGGTATTCACGGTGGTCAAGGTTTTGAGCTATTTGACAACGTCGAGCAGGGTATGACGGAGTTTGCCCAGCAAATTAATTATCAACGCGCACTGCAAGGCGAAATATCGCGCACGATTGTTGGTTTAAACGAAGTGCAATACGCCCGCGTGCATTTAGTACTCCCAGAAAAAGCACTTTTTCAAAAAGATCAAACAGAATCGAAAGCAGCGATTACTTTAATACAAAAGCCAGATATGTCACTTTCAGCATCGCAAATTCAGGGTGTGCAAGATCTCGTGGCTGCTGCTGTTGAGGGTTTAGAGCGGAGTAACGTGACAATACTCAATGAGCGCGGCGTGGTATTAAGCCAATCGGGCGATGAGGCGTTAACAAATATCGCCAGCCGTCTTGGGCAAAAGCAAGAGGTTGAGTTTTACTTATCGCGGAAAGCTGAAAAACTCATGACACAAATGTTTGGTGTGGGAAATGCGGTAGTGAATGTCGATGTGCTGCTGAACTATGACGAAATTCAAGTCACGCGCGAAGTTTATAACAGCAGCGATAGCGACAAAAATACCGGTGTGCTAGTGAAAAGTAAAACTCAGCGTAGCTATACAAGCTCACCAAAAGCTAATGACGGCTCTGCGACTCAAAAACCGTACAGCGAGACCACCGATACTGAGTATAAGGTGGGTAAAAGTATTGAGCAGGTGGTGGAAAGCAGCGGTTCAATCGAGCGTATGACCATTAGTGTCATGCTACCCGAAAATACGGATGCTGAGACGGTAACCGCGCTTAAGCAATTAGTGGCCACAGCGGTTGGTATGCAAGCAGAGCGTGGTGATCTGATTGAGATCTATGCCTTACCGCCGCATTTTACTACCCAATCAATAGATGTCGAGGTGGATCGACAGCTAGACGCTCAGTCAGTATCTCGTCAAACAAGTCCCGTCGTATCGATGGCTACCAACCGTTACCTTGACTTAGCGTCCCGGCCCGGCGTAGTGCTTGGCCTTCTCGCAATATTGATGATCAGCATTATCGGTATCGTTGCAATATTACTAAAACACCAAGCGCCTGCTGATGAAACTGGGCTCAGTGCGGAGCAAAAAGAAATACTGTTAGCTGACGTAAAACGCTGGCTATCGAATGACAGCGTAACGGCGACTGCCGGCACAAATAGAGAAAAGTAAAAACTATGGATATGCATAATTCAAATACAGGTGCACCGTCGAAGGCTAACAATAGCCAGCTAAATGAAGTCGGTCAGTTAAGCCTAAATATAAAAAAAGTAGCGATGCGCTTGTCGGGTGTATCGGCAACTGATCGCAACTGGATCTTGCAACAGTTGGAATCTGTTCAGCGTCAGCAGGTGACTCACGCGTATGAGCAGCTTAAACAGCTACGCGGCAATAACATGCTGGATTTTAGTTTATTCTTAGATGATGACGAAATCCAGGCAGGTGATCGTCCTCTAGAGCAATCAACTCCAGCTAAGCCCAGTCACGCACAGCCCCATACGATCAACCAACTGCCACTGAAACTGATAGCCGACTTGCTGGCCCAATTGCCGCTTAGTTATGTCAATGCACTGCTGCAAAATAATACTTGGGAATCGGCGCAACGTTATCGTGCGCAACTAACGAAAGAGCAAAAAATCAAGCTAAGCAACGTCAACAATACCGTTTCCGTGCGCGTCTCTGAATCCATCGCATCAGCGTTAGTTGCTATCGCAGCCGATGAAGTCGGAAATGAATCCAAGGGATAGCGGTAATGGGTGAAATATATCGATCAGTGTCGGTTACCGGTACTCGTAAACTCGAAGCGCGGCGTTTGGTAGGTACCAAGTCGGTAACCCAAAAAGTGGGCGAGTCGGGTGAATCACCTCGCGATGATACCGCTGATCCGTCAACGGCCACGCAGCATTCACCTCGTCGTGCAGATAAGGCTGCTGTTAACAGTGCAGAGGGACGCGGTACTACGCCGCCTGATACAAATGAAGCGTTCGATAAAAAAGTCGCTGAGGATTTAGCCAATATACAACAGCAGCGCATCGATGTGTTAGAGCAAGAAAATCAAGCTCTTCAACAATCGAATGATGAGCTGGAAGAAAAGCTGGGGGAGTTCACACAGCATTTAAAGTCAATTCAGGAGCAAGCGCAAAGTGAGGGTTTTGAGCAAGGCTACCAACAAGGCCAAAAGGTAGCGCAACAAGATCAGCAAAAAGCGCTAGCTAAATTGCAAGAAGTCGCAGCCTTGTTTACCCAGGCATTGGAGTCTCAGTTAGAGCAAGTCGATAGCTTTGCCTGCGAGATAGCCTTTGCAGCACTTCTTAAAATGGTGGGCGAGCAGGCCTGTGCATCGCAATTTACCATTGCATTAGTGCAACAGGCATTGAGAGCCGTGCGCGGAGCGGAGCAGATTAAGATCCATATCTCACAACGCGACTATGAAAGTATTGATGATATTAAACAGCAAATGCTCGACGGTACCTCATTAATCGACTTTGAATTGCTGGCCGATCCGCGAGTGACGGTGGGTGGATGTTTGATTGAAACGGATGCCGGCTTATGGGATGCGCGCCTCGAGACGCAATTGCAACGTTTAAAAGAGGCGACTGATCAAGCCCTAAAAGGGCAAAAAGGGTAACCGGCTATGCGAAATGTCGACTCTATAGTTCAAGCGTTAGGTAGCTGCGAAACCATCCCTCGGGTTGGTAAGGTATCGCAGTTCTACGGATTAGCGGTGGAGTCAATTGGTCCCGACGTTTTTCTTGGTGAACTTTGCGAAATTTATCCACCGGCGGGCGTGGCGTCGGTGGTTGCCGAAGTAGTGGGTTTTCGCGATGGCAAAGTAATGCTCATGCCCTATGGCAGCATGCATGGTGTCTACATTGGTAGTGAAATTATCGCCACTGGACGTTCAGCATCAGTGCCTGTAGGGCCAGAACTGATGGGGCGCGTGGTCGATGCATTTTGTCAACCCATTGATGGCGGTGACACGGTGAATACGGTCGAGACGTATCCGCTATATCCTGAGCCAATCAACCCTTTGCTACGCGCGCCTATTGAACAAACCTTTGATACCGGCGTCGCTGTTATCGACAGTTTTTTAACACTGGGGCAGGGTCAGCGTATGGGAGTGTTTTCCGGTAGTGGTGTGGGTAAAAGTACGTTGCTTGGCATGGTCGCTAAAAACTCGCAGGCGGATGTCAATGTCATTGCACTTATTGGAGAGCGCGGTCGTGAAGTGATTGATTTTGTACGCAACAGTCTGGGTGATGACGGTTTGGCAAAGTCGGTGCTGATTGTTGCGGGTGCGGATCAACCAGCGTTAGTACGAACCCATGCCGCATTTGCAGCCACCGCGTTAGCGGAATATTTTAAAGACCAAGGCCAGCAAGTATTTTTAGCCATGGATTCGGTGACGCGCTTTGCCATCGCGCAGCGCGAAATCGGTTTAGCCATTGGTGAACCACCCACCGCACGGGGTTATACGCCATCTACGTTTTCACTATTGCCGCGTCTGGCAGAGCGGGCGGGTAATTTTATTAGCGGCGGTTCAATTACTGGGCTATATACCGTATTGGTGGAAGGTGACGATTTTAATGAACCCATTACCGATAACCTCAGAGCGATATTAGATGGTCATGTAGTGTTATCTCGCAAGATGGCCAATCA
>CBFHXO010000136.1:0-6552 GCA_965659815.1 Pseudomonadales bacterium | reverse complement strand
CGCGGTGAGTGTGTTAGAAAGTATCTCGCGCCTGCAGTCGGATTTGTTGACTGATGAGGAGCAGCAGTTGGTTCGCCGCGCATTGAAACTGTTCAGTATCTATGAAGAGAATAACGATCTGGTGCAAATGGGCGTCTATCAACAGGGCCGAAATATCGAGCACGATGAGGCATTAGCGGTGATACCGAAGATACAGGATTTACTTGCCCAAAAACCGTCCGAGGTTGTCACCCGAGATGCATTAATGGTGGCATTGGCAACAATGTTAAATACGCCAGAGAATGGTCCGGCAACCGCACCGTCTGCAAAAAACGATGCCGGCCGTACGGCTTTAAATCAACGTAGGCGGGGGTAAGCATCATGAACCTCGCGAGCGATGTTGATAAGGTCACTTTGCGGCGCAAAATTGGTTTGTACAAACGCTTACTGCGGAAAAGTAAGGTCGATGTGCAGGCGGCTTCGGCACTTTGCTCGGAGATTAGTAACAACGCTACGCATGCGCAGCAACAGAGTGCACGGCTGCAAGATGAAATGAATGAGCTGCAAGCGCAAGCATTGCGTGATAGCAAGTCTAATGACCTTCAGGGTCAAGGGTTTGATATCAATACGATGTTATCAGTATTGGGCATTAGTCAAGAGTTGGAGACTACCGCTCTAAAATGGCACGCGGAATGGAACGAATTGGATCAGCAGTTGCAAGCACAGCAGCAGGTGCTTGCTAATCACCGAATTCGTGAACAAGCATTAGCCGAACGTCTATTAGCTGCAGGGCAGTTAGCACAGAAAATGTCAGAGGCAAGTTACGAGCAAATGTCGACAGAGAATTACATAAATCGCTATTGTACAAACAACAACTAACTGCTGACCGCGCAACTGGAAAATCAAACGGTTTAAAGGTAGGCGTTAATCAGTTAAAGAGATAAGTATGACGCAAATTAATAATGACATAACCCTATTGTTATGGGCGACACAGCAAGATGGTACTCTGAAGCGACAGGCGGATAGCCCAGCGGATGATTTGAGCCGGGATAGATGGTTAGCCGCATTGGAAGACGATGCCTTTGGTCTGCCAGATGGAGGACTGAATAAAGAGCATAACAACCCAGGGTCGAGCGCAGACCGACAGCACGCCGAGATCCAAGCGAATTTCGAATCTACACCGCAGTATGCGCGCGCACAGATATCGGCGCTGGCCGATACGCGAGCTCCGATTGCAAGCGGTGCTGCTCAGGCAATAGTGCCCCCGGCGTTGATGCCGACGCCCGCATTCAAAACCGCGAGTTTAGATGCTGCAATACAACAACGCAGTGCCGTAGTCGACCAGCGAGTGGCGCGCAGCGCTGAAATAAAAACGGCACAGCGCTTCGATGCGCTGGTGAATCAAGCACGTTTTTTTGATGTAAACGTGCAACTGACCAAATCAAAACAAGGCTTAACCTTGTGGATTAGGGATTTTAAACAAAAATATCAACAAGACCTGCAACATTGGATTAATGATGTTAAGTCCATGTTAGCGGAACAAAATATGACGCTGTATCGAGTAGTCATTAACGGCAAAGCTGTAGCGTCTACAACTCACGTGTTTGGAGATAATCATGGCGATTGAATCGATAGGTAGAGTAAGTCAAACCGAAGTGGCTGGTGCACAAGCGACCGTCGGTTTAGATGATTTTTTACAGATCTTCCTCACCCAGCTCAATTTTCAAGATCCATTAGAGCCGGTGGATAACCGCGAGTTTCTTGCGCAGTTGGCCCAGTTCTCGTCTATCGAGCTCGCCAATCGCAGTAACGAGAATACCGAAGCGTTATTGGATGTTAGCAGTCTGAGCCAGTCGATTGGTTTGCTAGGTAAACAGGTTAACGCGCAGATTGAATCCGGCTTTTTAACCGGTACTGTGACAGCAATGCGTTTAGTCGGCGGTCAGCCACAACTTAGTATCACTAATAGCGACGGCAATGTCAGTTTTATCAGTCCAACAGCGGTGACGTCGGTCATTGAGTTGACCGAGGAGTTGTAACATGGCGACCGACTTATTAGGCACCTTATATAAATCCATGTCGGGCTTAGACAGCTTTACCAAGGGTTTGAACAACCTCAGTAATAATGTTGCTAATCTTAACACTGCCGGTTTTAAAGCCAATGATTTGTTTTATCGGGAGTTAGAAGGTAATGAACAATTTGGTAGCAGTGGTGATGATGGCGGTATCATACCAGACGGCCAAGGTGTGACCGTGGGCGGCTCTAAAATTCGCTTCGTTGAGGGCGAGTTAGCAGAAACCGGTAACGACTCGGACTTTGCGATTAGTGGCAATGGCTTTTTTATTCTTCGTGACGGCGAGCAAGAATTTTACACCCGGGCAGGGCAGTTTGAGCTTGATGACGAAGGGTATTTATTTAATCCAGTCAACGGTTACCGCTTAGCGAAAGTCGAAGATGGCAGATTGCAGGATATTAATATTCGCGAGCAGTTAATTAGCGAGGCCATCGCTTCTACCGAAATCACCTTGCGAGGCGTATTAAATAAATCGGCTACTGCTGGTACCCGTTATCCGCCGGTGGATGCAGCCGACGCAGATAAGTTAACCGTTAATGTACTCGACGAAAATGGACGTAACCAAGCGGTGGAGTTGGTTTTTATTAAAACCAATGGCTCTGCTTGGGAAGTACAAGTTTTAGATACCAGCGGCTCATTATTAACCGATACTTTTGAAGTAGACTTTGGTAGCAGTGGTGCAGCTACGGCAGATACGTTAACTGCATCCATCGGGTTTGAATTATATGACCGCGTTGACTCCGACGCCGTTAATGAGCGCTTCAATGGTGTTGATGAAATAAGCCTACAAGTGCCCGGCGATTTAACTGAACTCAATGATATTACACTCGATATTTCGCAGGGACAGTTGCTGACCCGCGGTGGCGGAGCGTTTGAGACCATTAGCTTCTCTACCGGCGGTCAATTCTTTATCGATCAAGACGGCTATTTTGTTGAGACTGCAACAGCCAATCGTTTAGGTGCGGTCGATACAGCTAATAACGGTGTGCTGATAGACGCCAAAGTCGATATCACTAGTTTTGCGACTATCACGACTGCCTTGAATTTGACTGGTACTCTCAGTGCACAGGCTGAAGCAGGAACGGTCTATCCGCCGGTGACATTGGATGCGAATGGGGAAGAGATACAAGAGAATCCTATTACAGTAGATATCTTTGATAGTCAGGGAAATCTTCAAACCTTATCACTTTCTTTTGTTTTGCTGTCTAACGACTCTAATGAGGTGGAATATCAACTACGCTTTACCGATAGCCAAGATAATTCGTTCAGTGCCAGCAGCACCCTGCGATTTTTAAAGTTCGGCACCGACCAATTTAGTTTAATTTCGTCGAATCTATCAGCTGAATATACGTTTCCCGCCGAAGTAGGAAGCGGTGGTCAGGGCGAAACGATAACCTTTGCAATCAATCTAAGCAATGATGGCAATAGTTTAGTGGCGGCCAATGCCGAATCGTCAATCGATCCTGTTTCCCAGGAGGGTGGACGAGCCGCGGGAAAGCTGAGTGCGTTGCGTATTGATGATAATGGTCAAGTGCAAGTGAACTACAGCAATGGTACCAGTGCCCGTGGTCCGCGAATTATCTTTGTCGATCGTAGTGATGCACCGATTACAGATTTAAGCGTTGATTTTAGTGCTCTGGGCAGTGCCGATTTTGCCAACAGCGAAATTGAAGCCCCTAATGTTAATGGCCGCGCATCCGGTCAGCTCTCCGGTTTTTCGGTGCGTGATGATGGCACTATCGAATTGCAATACTCAAACGAAGATGTGGTTGAAGATGGGCGTATTGCCTTGGCGCTATTCAGTAACGAGCAAGCTTTAATTCGTCGTGGTGACGCGTTGTTTACTATTAATGATATTGGTTTGCGCATCTTAGGCAGTGGTAAAGACGGTGCTTTTGGTACCGTAATCAGTGGTAGTATCGAGCGTTCCAATGTGGAGTTATCACGAGAATTCGCGGATATTATTATTGTTCAACGGGGCTTTCAGGCCGCCTCGCAAGTACTCAATGTCACTAACGAATTAATCGAAGAGCTATATAACAGTACTAAGGGCGGTGGCTAACATGGCAACACGTTTTTATCAGTATTCCAAATCGAAATTAGCAACTTTACAATCACGCATTGAGCCATCGCTGCAGCAGTGGTCGCGTGAATGGTTCGGTGCGAAAGCTTTGGTACACACAATGGATAACGCCACTACCGATGCCTTGCTCTCAACGATTTCACTTAACGCAGCGTTCGGTTTGGATGAGCAGATTTATGTGTTTGAGCCGGACTCGGTACAAAATTGGGTTACGTCATTATTAACGCATAAGGATACCTCGTCTATGCCGGAGTTTAGCGCCAGTGATACAGAGCCTGAGTTGATCGGCACTATCAATGATGCGCTGGCTCATGATGCCATGACTGCGTTACTCGATACTGTTAATGGCGAAACTGTACAGCAAGCAACTGCCCAGAAGTCCACTGTGACTAAAGATCGAATCGCATCACAAAAAGGAGCGGCAATACTGCGCAGTGGTTCAGCGTGGGTTTTTATTCAGTTAACCGTTGCCGGTGTTGAGGTGCTGCTTTTATTGGGGCCAGCGGTCATCTCCCGCTATCTACCAATAGAGTTACCCGCGGCAAAAGGTGATCTTGATGATCGCCGCACGGCCATTAAGGGTAAAACCGTTACGCTTACCGCTTCATTAGGCCGAACTCGTTTAACCATTGGTGAAGTTAGTTGCTTGCAGCTGGGTGATATTGTGAGTTTAGATCAGACGATTGGAAGTTCGTTAGACGTGCTGAATGAGGAGGGTGTGTGCGCTTTTCGCGGCAGAGTTGTTCAGCATCAAGGCAATAAGGCTATTTTAGTGGATGCCAATCAATAAGTTAAAGTAAAGCATCAGTATGGTTTATATGAGCTAAGCTTTTAAACTGTCTGAACAAATATTGCATGATTAAACATAATGAAACAAGAGTTGTTATAGAGTGATGGGGAGTAAAACAATGAGTATGAATGATAAAAGCGAACTCAATGCCGACTCAGGCGTTGAAAAATCGTTTCAGGCAGTGGAGTTGGCGGGCGTGGCCGAACCATCACCCACCGAGCGCAACGCGGGTAACCAAAGTCTCGATATGGTCAAAAATGTTGCTGTAGAACTCACCGCGGTACTTGGCGGTACCTCAATGACGGTAGGCGAGCTTTATGCTTTAAAAGAAAAAAGCGTGATTAAGCTAGATTCACTGGTAGATGAACCAGTCGACTTACTGCTAGACGATAAGCTGGTAGCACGGGGCGTGTTGGTGGTTGATGATGATCACTTTGGTGTGCAAATTTCAGAATTGTCGCAAGCGTAATTGCCTTTCAAAGAATAACACGTCATGAGCTCGACCACAGATACAGTAGCGCCCAACAATACCGCCATTGTGATTGCACCACAGCCTGAGGTAATACAGGCAGAGACGACGGTGGGCGCGATACCGTATAAAACTCAAGACTCCAGTATTGAAGCGCAAGCCTTAGCCTCATACGGCTATATTGCAGTTCTATTTGTGGTGGTGACATTAGTTATGGTGCTGGCAAAAAAGTATTTGGTCGCCAAGGGTAATATACCTAAGCGCTTTGGGCAGCACATTAATGTTCTCGATCGTAAAGTCGTGTCTACCAAGACCACGATTTTTCTACTGGAATTAGATCACAGTAAAGTGCTGTTAATTGAAAATGCCCAGCAGACGACCGCAGTGTGCATCGATACGGAGAATGCTAGTGGCAGCAATACACACACTGGGCCCATAGCCGGCGCGGTTAAGTTGTCCGACTCATGAACTTATTAAAAATAGTGGTCAATCGAACCTTTGCCGATATTGGTTTTCGTGGCGCGGCACTGCTGGTTTCTTGCATGATTGTTGGCATGGGGTTTTCTATTGATGTTCACTCGGAGTCGCTTAATGTGGCCGGTGTCACCGTCAGCATGGATGTAGATCAGAGCCAAGAGGACGTTGGCTCCGCATTTCAGGTTTTGGGCCTATTGACCATCCTGAGCTTGGCTCCCAGCATATTAATGGTGTTGAGTTCGTTTACCCGAATTATTATTGTATTGGCCATGCTGCGCTATGCGTTTGGAATGCCCAATACACCACCCAACACCGTATTGATTAGTTTGGCAATATTTTTGACGCTGTTCACCATGATGCCTGTGCTGGAAGAAATAAATAGCACCGCTATTCAACCCTATCAAGCGGGTGAAACTACATCGATTGATGCGGCCCAGCAGGCCATGCTGCCGCTGCGTGAATTTATGATTAAGCATACGCGCGAAAAAGACATTGCTTTGGTGGTTGAGCTATCGAATCAGCAAGCGCCTAAATCGATGAGCGATATTGCTACATTGACACTTATTCCGGCGTTTATGCTTAGCGAATTGCAAACAGCCTTTCAAATAGGCTTTGTTATTTTTCTACCGTTTTTGCTTATTGACCTACTCGCCGCCAGCGTCTTGATGGCCATGGGTAT
>CBFHXO010000135.1:0-6565 GCA_965659815.1 Pseudomonadales bacterium | reverse complement strand
TTGTTCGTGCAATAAGCCGGTTTGTTCTAGCCAGCTGGTACCAATATGACCTGACCAGGACAGCGACGCAAGCCCAGGTACGGCCTGTTGCGAAAAGCCCAGGCTGGCTGAAAGATTAACTGCGCCAGAACCGTTGAGCTCATTGGTATTGCCCGTTGCCAGCTTGGCGTCGAGTTTTAATTCGCTGCGAATCGCGTGGCTGTTAATGCGGTTGCTGTCTCGCGGCAGCGCGTTGACATTAAGCAGGCGGCGATAACGGATTTTTAAATCGCCAATACCTTGGGTGTCGCGATCAATTGCGATCAGCGATTCACCATTCACCCGGTACTCGTGTAACAATGCATTGCGCGGTTGCAGGTTGCGATTGCCATTGGGCAGGCCAAACCAGTCGTGCCAGGTTTCTATTGCGGTATCAGCAAAACCGCTGGTATGGGCAATATAGGGTAGGGTAATGCTGATATCGCTGCGCGGGTTGATACCGTAACTCAGTGATATTTCGCTATGGTAGATCTCGCCATCGATAATCAATAATTCACTATTCGGTGCAGCATCTGCTAAGTCGCTGTTTACTTGTGTGGACGATAAATTTTGCGAGCTTAAACTGGCCATTTCGAGCTTAAAATCCAACGCGATTGCGTTGTTTGGGGTAATCGCAAAACGGCTTTGCCCAGGGAGTGCCTGGATATTGGCAAAGGGGTTGCGATTGGATGTTGGCATTGCTGCGTTATACCAGGCTCTCGTATCAATGACCTGCTGCCGGTTATGGTTTTGCTGCTCCGATTGGCCAAAGCTTAAATAGGAGGTTGCCATTAAGCACAGGACGACAAACCAACGGCTGCGTTGAAATACTGAGCGATATGTGTATTGTTGATTGACTGTTATCACTGGATTTACGTTCCCTGCGCTAAAGGCTTTTTATATATTGGTAAAGGCTTATCATTAATGGCTAAAGGTTTTTAATCAATGGCTAAAGGCTCTTGATCAATGGCTAAAGGCTCTCTATTAAATGCTAAAGGCTTTATTCCGGTTCAATACCAAACTATCATAGTACTTTGGTCGGCTATATTGTTAAATAGCCACTCGTATTGATTGATTCAGCACTTTCAAGTCATTGTTAAAGGTAGCTCATGACAGACCAGTTAACCCATCTTAACGCCGCCGGTGAGGCGCATATGGTTGATGTCTCAGCAAAGGCTGAGACGGTGCGTGAAGCAATCGCCAGCGCTAGCGTGAGTATGAGCAATGCAGCGTTTAGTCAGTTATGCGAAGGTAATAATAAAAAAGGTGATGTACTTGCGGTCGCTCGTATCGCCGGTATCCAGGCAGCAAAAAAATGCAGCGATCTGATTCCGCTCTGTCATCCGCTTATGCTGTCTTCGGTTGAGCTGGCATTTGAACTCGACCCGCCGGCCAATCGTGTGCTGCTTAGCGCCAGCTGTAAAATCACAGGCAAAACCGGTGTTGAGATGGAAGCATTGACCGCAGTATCAGTCGCAGCGTTAACCATTTACGATATGTGCAAAGCTGTAGATAAAGGTATTGTGATTTCAGATATCGCGCTAGACCAGAAAACTGGCGGTAAAAGCGGGTATTGGCAGCGGGGGGGGGTAAATAGCAGCCGATGATTAATGTGGTATTTTTTGCCCGACTCAGGGAGCAACTTGGGCGGGCACAGCAACAGCTGGCCTGGCCGCAAGAAGGCTCTGCCCAGGCTTTGGCTGAGCAGTTAGTTGCGGCCAATGGTGAAAACTGGCAGGTATTGCTGGCCGAAGACACCGTCTATGCTATTAATCAGCAAGTGGTTGACCGCGATGCGCTGGTGCGCGATGGCGACGAGGTTGCCTTTTTTCCTCCGGTAACCGGTGGCTAGTATGGATATTCCTGCTGCCTGTAAACCGTTAATTCGGGTTTCCATTCAACAACAGTCTTTCGATTTGGCTGAAGAGTGCCGACAGCTAGCTGGCGATATTGACGTAGGTGAAGTTGGCGCGCAAGCATCGTTTATCGGCCTGGTTCGTGGTTCCGAACCGGCTGCTGCTGAGCAGCAGGCGATACAGCGGCCTAGTCAGCACGCCAATCAAACAATACAAGCGTTATTTATCGAGCATTACCCCGCAATGACGCAGGCTTCGATTGAGGCAATTTGCCTCACCGCCTGTGAGCGCTGGCCTATTTGCCAGGCACGGGTAATTCACCGCATTGGCCGGTTGGCGGTTGGTGAGGCTATTGTAATGGTGCTGGTAACTGCATCACATCGCGAGGCCGCATTTGCAGCCTGTGAATATATTATGGATTACCTCAAAACTTCCGCGCCGTTTTGGAAAAAAGCCATATTTAACGACAGCGAGCACTGGGTGAGCGCCAAGCACAGCGACCAACAAGCGTTGTCGAAATGGCAGCGCTAGAAGTGATTCAATGGCGATAAAAGCGACAGCGCAAATTGAGTGGTTAACACCACAAAACCGACAAAAACCATACTGGCATAAAACAGCATTGTTATTCAGCGGGCAATCAGATATCGTCGCCGCGCGTTTTAATGATCGCAAGGCTTGGATGGCACGCGTTGTTAGTATAAAATACTATATAAATCATATTTATAGAGCTTTTTTCTCAATCTTTAGTAATGCTAAGGCAGGGGGAAATAAAGCAATAGGAGAGTGCATAAATGAGTTTTGACCAGCGTGAGTTTCGCGATGCCTTGGGGCAGTTTCCCACCGGCGTAACTTTAATAACCGCCAACCCCGAGGGCTATGCACCCTTTGGTGTGACTGCGAACTCGTTTGCCTCAGTGTCTCTCGACCCACCACTGGTATTGTGGAGCCTACAAAAAAGCTCCGATACCTTTGAAGCGTTTAACAAGTCTACACATTTTGCGGTAAACGTACTGACATCAGAGCAGCAGGCCTTGTCTAACCAGTACGCAAAAAAACGCAATCACGACCTTGAAGACGAACACTACCGATTGGGTGAGTCTGGCACACCGATTTTAGATGGTGCAATTGTGTCCTTCGAGTGTGAAATTGACGCCTGTCACGATGGTGGTGATCATATTATTATGGTTGGTAAGGTGGTTGCAATGACAGAGGTGATTACCGCCAAGCCACTGGTTTTTCATGCCGGGCAGTATCGAGAGCTGCTTGAGGCAAATGCCATTTGAACAAGCAGCCACTTGAGTTGGCTAAAGCCCAATAGGATTCGACCAGGACCATTATTTTGAAATTTTGCAGCCAGTGTGGCGAGAGTGTTGCACTACAAATTCCCGCCGGTGACAATCGCGAACGCTTTGTGTGCGCCAGCTGCGAATTTATTCACTACCAAAATCCCAATGTAGTGGTGGGCACGATTCCCTTGTACCACGATGAGCAGCACGGTGTGCGCGTGCTGCTATGCCGTCGCGATATTGAGCCGCGTCACGGTTTCTGGACACTGCCGGCCGGCTTTCTAGAAAACGATGAAACCAGTACAGAAGGTGCCATTCGCGAGACGGTAGAAGAGTCCTGCGCATCTATTGATAAGCTGGAACTGTACCGCATTTTTAATGTGCCCAGAACCAATCAAATCCATATGTTTTTTCGCGCTAACATGCTTAACGACCAGTTTTCCACCACCCCAGAAAGCTCTGATGTCCGGCTATTTGGTTTTGATGAAATTCCCTGGAGTGAGCTGGCTTTTCCCACCGTACATAATGTGCTTGAAGACTATATTGCCGAAGTGCAAAGCGGTGCGTTTACCGTAGAAATGATCGATATCGACGACAACTACTGGCGTAAAATGCTGGCAGCCACGTAAACTGCCGCAAAAGCACGATTTTCTAAGTTTTTTCTGTACTATACCGTTATGCACGTCGGCTTACTGCTCACGGCAGCATGCGTTTTTACACTGGAAATAACCACCCATGATAAATGCCATTGATCCTTTATTACTCGCCGTATTGGGTGGGTACTCGGTTATTTTGGTGCTGGCAGTACTATTAGGTGGCAAGCTGCCATCAATGGTGGCAATGACGCATACTCGCACCCAATTGGTCATGAGTTTTGTTTCGGGCTTAATGCTGGGTGTTGCGTTATTTCATTTGCTACCGCACGCGATTTACACCATTAATGATGCTAACGCGGTAGAGATTGTTGCGCGCTGGACCATGGCCGGGTTGCTGGCAATGTTTTTACTGTTGCGGGTATTTCATTTTCACCATCATGATATGGCGGATGATGCTCACGATACCCATTGCGTCGAACACAGCCATGAGCATACTCACTCATTGGGTCCGCATCGCCTAAGCTGGTTAGGCATTGCTATTGGTTTAACCCTGCACACCATTGTCGATGGTGTGGCACTGGCTGCCAGTATGCGTGCCGACTGGCTGTTGCTCGATGCTACAAACGGTGTGGCTGTGCTGGTGGGGCTTGGTGTCTTTATTGCCATTTTGTTGCATAAACCACTGGACGCGGTGACAATTTCAACGCTGATGAAAGAGGGCGGTGCCAGCAAGTTCAGTCGTCGCCTGATAATCTTGTTGTTCGCATTAATTTGCCCGATTAGTGCGCTTGTCGTACTGTGGGGGCTGGATTCTATTGCCACCGGCAATGGTATTTATGTGGGTTCAGCGCTGGCGTTTTCTGCGGGGGTATTTTTATGTATTTCGCTGAGCGATTTATTGCCCGAGGTGCATTTTCATAGCCATGATCGCGTTAAAATGACGCTGGTTTTATTCTTGGGGGTTGGCTTGGCGTTGGCGCTGGTCGATATCGAGCCTGAGCATCGGCATAGCACTGAACAGCCTGGTAGTCAGCAGCATAGCAATAAACAACACGGCAATAAACAACACAGCAGTGAAGTTAGTTATCATCGTGAACATTAAAGCAGCCAACCAACGGCTGACGAGAATCATTAATTCGTGACGAGTAGCATAAACCCGTGATGGAAAAAATAGAAACCCTGGTTAATCGCATTGGTATCGACCTGTTGGCGCTAGACAGTTTGGCGCTTGGGCTAATTGCGATTGCGGTGGTTTTATTGCTGGCTACAATAGCGGCGTTATCATTGCGTTATCGAAGTGATCTGCGGCAGTCCGCACTGGCCAATATAAAAGCCGATGCCAGTATTGCAGCATTAGAAAACGCCGAGCAGCAACAGCTGGCCATGATTGAGGGGCTGGAGCGCCAAGTGGCCGATCTATACGATGTAAATTCCCGGCTGGTGGTTGCCAACACCGAAAACAAGCATCTACAGCAAATCAATGCAGAGCAGGAGCGCAGCCTGCAGGCGTTGCAGCAGGCACACAGCGAACAAAGTCATCGTTATACTGAGCTCGACGCCCGAACCCGTGCTGAACAAAAAGCGCTGGATGAAAAAATTCAGTTATTACAGCAAAATCGCCAGCAGCTCACCGGTGAATTTGAAAATTTAGCCAACCGCATATTCGATGAAAAGGCGCAGAAGTTTTCCAGTTCTAGTCAGCAAATGCTCGATGGCACATTGTCGCCATTAAAAAACCAGTTAAACGATTTTCGAAAAAAGGTTGAAGAGGTTTACAGTACTGAAAGCAAAGAACGGCATTTGCTCAAAGAGCAAATAAGCCAGCTGCGCGAAGAGAGTTTGCGGATTAGTGAAGACGCCAATAATCTCACACGGGCGCTCAAACACGACAATAAAGCACAAGGTAATTGGGGGGAGCTTACCCTGGTGCGGGCGTTGGAAATGTGCGGCCTGCGCGAGCCCGAAGAGTACCAGACGCAAGTGGCAATGACGGCAGAGGATGGCTCCCGGCAAATACCCGATGTGGTCATTCATTTACCTGGCGGCAAAGACGTTATTATCGACTCCAAAGTGTCGCTATTGGCTTACTCGCGTTACTTCGAAGCCGAGGACGATGAAGCGCTGCGCGTGGTGGCACTTAAAGAACATATTGCCTCGGTAAGAGCACATATTAAAGAGTTGGGCGATAAAAGTTACGATAGCCTGGTGGGAGTTAACACGCTCGATTATGTGATGCTTTATATTCCTATTGAAGGTGCGTCGACACTGGCGCTGCAAAATGACAAAAGTATTTGGGGTGATGCCTATAGCAAAAATATTGTGTTGGTCAGCCCTACTAATTTACTGGCGATTTTGCGTTCGGTCGAAACCATTTGGCGCCACGAGCGGCAAAATAAAAATGCCGAAAAAATTGCCGTAGAGGCGGGGCGGTTACACGACCACTTTGTTCTATTTGCGCAATCGCTGGAGGATATTGGCAAACACCTGAGCAAGGCGCAGCAATCGTATGACACCACTTTTGAGCGGCTAAACAGTGGCCGTGGCAATTTGGTTAAACGCGTGGCTAACTTAAAAACGCTGGGCGCCAAAACGCGCAAAGAGATACCTGCGCATTTAAATAATCCCGAGTCGGATGTAAGTGGACAGGCGCTGGATGAACAGGTACAAAACCCCAAGCTCGATTCGCCGGCCGAAGAAAGCGACACTGTCGACTCCAGTGCACTTGAGACCGAACAGTAAGTAAAAAGCAATTTTTGAAACCGCTAGTTGTAATGGAGAAAAATCAATGGCATTACCCAAACTCGGCAAT
>CBFHXO010000134.1:0-6665 GCA_965659815.1 Pseudomonadales bacterium | reverse complement strand
TGGCCGACTTTCTCTTTTAACGACATCCCGGCCAGCAGCTCTGCTACTCTTTTTTCTATCTCGGGGTCTTTTTTGATAGCACTGTTGATTTTTGGCCAGGCTACCTTGCCTCTTGCCTTGATTGCAGTGCTGCCAGCGTTTTGCCCATCAGCAACAGTGTCATAGTCGTAAGCAGACGCAGTGGCTATCAAGCCAACCGCAGCAACTCCGGCAAAGAAAATGGCGAGCATAGTGCTCGCCAATGAAAGATTAATACGTTTTTTCAATGTACACCTACCCAACAGTAGCAGTAGTTAAACAAGTCTCAGCATGTACACAAACTACATCAGCTAACCGCTTAGCGAGGTAGCCCCCACTTAATGCGTACACCGTAGATTTTAGGTCTTGTAAAGAATCGCGTGTTATCAAACTGGGTAATGAGCAACGCAGTTGGCTGAACCTCATTGGTCAGGTTGTTAACAAACCCTTCAAGTCGAACCGTGCTATCAGGCACTTCATAGCCAATACCAAAGTCAACTGTCCAGTAACCTTTGACCCTGTCATCAAGACGCTCTTCCGGAATTGCTGCACCCGTGTAATCTCGGCTGTTGTAAATTGTCAGAAAATGATCGTCGCGGTACCCCACCGACAGCAAGTAGTCGAGACGACCGCCATTCCAGATGTCAATTGCCTGACCCAGCGTAAAGTTAAACTGGAGCTCAGCCGTTCGCGGTAACGTGTTGCCATCGATCGATACAAAGCGCGCGTTATCGGGGTCAATATCAGCCTGGTAACGTGAATCCTGAATAGGATCGGCATCGCCAATTTGCGCTTTTAACCAAAGCGCCTTCCAGCCAAGCGTAATGTCGTAGGGGAAGAAAAACTTACCATCAAACTGGCTACCGTAGACGCTTGAGTCGGCAGCGTTAAAGCAGAAGTTAACCCCCAGCGACACAACCGAACCTGAATCGCCTGCGGTAACTACCCCACTAAAATCACCCTGGGTGATTTCCAGTGCCTGGGCAACGGATACAACGTTACAGAAAACCTGATTCGTGTAATCGTTATAAAACACCGAGCCATTAATTTGTGCAGGCACGCTACCTAACTCTATAGTATTTTTAAAACCAATTTCGTATAGAGTCACCTTCTCAGTGTCATAGGTTGCAGGCCGTGGCAGCTCAGGGAAGCTATCGTTAAAGCCACCTGACTTGTGACCTGTTGCAATTAAACCATAGGTTAAGAAGTCTTCGTTGATATCGTGCTCGGCCCTGAAGCGCCAATCGATAAAGCTGTCGTTGATTTCACCATTTTGTACGGTAATCGATGAGTTCGGGTTGATAATACCGACAAATGAACAAACCCCATTTTGAACAATCAGATTATCGCCGGACAAAGTGTCCTCACAGGCCGGATCAACATAGTTGGGGTTGGGTACCGCAGGGATACCTAACTCATCATTGGCTTCAACCAGATTGCTTGTGCCGTTGGCGAGGATATCGTCGATGGTGTCACGATCACCCCAGCGTGCAACACCGTTAAAATAAAACTCCAGAAATTCAGTATTGCTGATTTCGCCATTACCATCTTGATCAGGGTTGTACAGCGTTCTGTCCTGCGCAGCAAAGCGGAAACCTTCGGTACCAACTCGAGCACCCAAGCAACAACCAAATGGCGTATCCTCATCAGTGTTATAACCGCCCAATGCAAAGCGATACTGGGCGTTAACCCCCTGACGCTCTTTATGGTCATCGGTATAACGCAAACCCACGGTAAATCGAGTGCTGCTGGTATAGTTCCAGGTCAAGTCACCGTATACCGAGAACGACTCGGCGTTCGTGTTAGGCTGATTAAACTCAAAGCCCTGGAAAAACGTACCACGGTCGCCAGTTGAGCCAAGAAATGAGTGTTGGTTCTCTTTAAAGTAGAACAAGCCCAGTGTGTAGAAGATATCCTGATCAGCAGGCGATACCAGACGTAGCTCGTGGATTTCCGATTCTGAATCGGTGATACTTTGGAAACTTGACCAGTTATCCAATGCTTCTTCAATCGGCTGCAAGCTTTCAACGGCGCCAGGATAATCAGCCGTTAATGGCGTTGCCGCAGTGTAGTTGTAAACCAGGTCGCGATAGCCACCCAGATACTCGAGGTTGGCAAAACCCAGATCGTAGTTCACTTGTAAACGGAAACCTGAGTGCGGGTTATCAAGCCGGGGCTCAAAGCCACGGGCGTAGACATCACGAGGGTCATCAATCGACTGCGGGTCGATATCGTTACCTAACAGGTTGGCATAGTTAGTACCTGTATAACCTGTCCCCTGCTCAAGCAAGTATTCAGCACTGAAAAGTACACGCAGCTTCGCATTTGGCTCGTATAGAAATTTCAGTCGTGCGCCAAAGTTGTCTTCCTGTTCAGCCTGGGCCAACTGCTGAGGGCCAACATCGTTATAGTAGGCGTTATGGTCCATCTTATACATCGCCAATCGCGCAGCAAATTTGTCACCGACCGGGACGTTAAGCGAGCCGCGATAGACGCGCTGGTCGTAGTTACCAAACTCAACTTCAGCGTGAGCATCAAAATTCTCTAACCATGGATCCCAAGTAATGGCGTTAATCGAGCCGGCCATCGCGTTACGACCCCGCAGCGTACCCTGCGGGCCGACGTTAACCTCTACGCGAGCTATATCAAAAAATGCCGAGCCAATACCGGCAGGGCGAGGGATATAGATGCCATCGAAGTGGAAGGCGGCCGCAGGGTCGCCAAGCTCAGTATTGTTGGATGAACCAATACCGCGAACCCATACTTCCAGGTTACCGCCACTGTTACCTATTTCAAGACCAGGCACGTTTTCAGCAAGGTCGGTGATATTGATAATGCCGCCCATATCCAGTTCGTCACCAGAAAAGCTGACTGCAGTACCCGCATAGTCTTGCAAGCTGGTTGCACGACGCTCTACAGTTACTACAACCTCTTCAATACCACGATCATCTTCTTCAGCGAAGACCGGTATTGTCCAGTTTCCGGCAATCACTAAGGCCATGCCCGCTTTTAAGTAATTTAAAGCACTCATTTAGATATCCAAATTGCTAAGTTCATTATTGTTTATCAAGCTTACGTTTATGGCAGTAGCTCTATATCGTCAAAGTAATAGGTCTTCTGTTCTGGCAGCTCAGTACAAGTGGGATCGAATACCGGGTTGAAAATACATTGCGTCGGTTCAAATACAAGACCAAGTATTTCAAACTCTTCGTTAACCTCGATGCTAACGCTACTAAAGTCAAAGTCTAGTGTGCTCCAGCCGGCATTCGGTGTCGCCAGTGTAATCTCGGCAAATCGACCAGGGTCGTCCGCATCTTCTGCCTTCAACAGTACCTGAGTACCCGCTGATGGCGTATGCACACGAACACGCACCGTGGTTCTACCCAGCTCAAAATCGATGGGCTGAGGAAAACCGCCAGCAGCGCCGACAATTAATAAGCCTTTACCTGCAGCAGGATCAAAGAAGTCGTAGACCACTTCACCCACATTACCATCGGTTGCTGGATCAACCGGAACCGGGCCAGAAGTAATACTGCCGCGGGCGCCAACAAAACCGGTTGGATTAGGATAGACCTTACTTGGGTCATCAAATGTGTAGGGTACGCTAAGATCGGCGATATCTGACGATGAATCGACCTGTTCAATATCATCAAAGTAAAGCGTAAAGCGTGATGAACCGTCTCCCATAATGCCGTTATCAATAATCAGGGTAATCGCTTCATAGGAACCTGCACCTGCACCGTTAAAGTCAACTAACAGTTCCTCCCAGGCGCCTACTTGTGTCGTGGTGATGGTTCTAGCAACATCAACTGTGCCTGCCGCACCTTCGAGCTTAAAGTCCAGCCTCATAGGCCCTAACGGAGTAACACCATCGGGCGCCAGCGAACCAGGCGCGCGATTATTAAACAGCTTTATACGGAAGGCCTTACCGGTAGAATCGGACGCAGGACCAAAGACAATCGGCGTATCGAGGCTAATACTGATACCACCAAAGGTCTGACCATTATACGATTCAAACTTTCTCAACTCGCCGGATTGCGGATCGGTACTGATACCACTGGTGTTCGGATTATCAGTCACCTTGAATGCACCACCTTCAAACGGTGCAATCGGCAGGCAGAAACCACTACCGGTGCCAAACGAAAGCGGTAGGGACAAAGAATTACCAGGTCCTGTGCTTAAAGGATCAAAAATGACGTTATCCCACTGAACAATCACGTCCTGGCCGGTACCGCCATTACCCGGCACCATAACAAATGGTGCCGTAATGGTACTGACATCCAGACCCTGGGCGCTCAAGTTGCTAATCGGGCACCTAAACGTGCGCCAAACATTAAGAGGTAAATCACCTAGTGGCTGCTCACCCGTGGTACTAAACGCACCGTCCACTTTAAACAGAATGCCAACATCATTCGGATTACGAATCATTCTTATGTCAAAGCGGAACTCGCCGTCGGATAGTGCCGCAATTGATGGTACCGGTGAATCTGCACCAACAAAGTTCACTGCACCCACGGCACCGCTGGTGCCAAAGGTTGTTTGCACTACGCTGTTGTGCGCCGGGTCACCGGTATCAACAATTTCCCACTCTACGTGATTACCCGAAGGCTCACTGTAGTCGGCATTACCGGCAGAAATAGCAATTGAGTCATTACCAACAATGCCACGTGTCCAAACCGGATCAACTTCGTCTATAAATACCGGTACGTTGTCTACTAGGCCGCAAACACCCGCGCCGCAGGCAAAACGAATATTGTCGATACGGAGATGCGAGTTCAGGCTAACGAATTGAACAAACTGCTGGATGTTACCGTAGTCGAGAAAGCCCCCCTGATTCATATCAGCCAGCGGTACAACCACACGGACCCATTCATCACTTGGATAATTATCCAATCGTAATGTCGCCGAATTACGCTGTGAGCCATCGCCAATAAAACCAACCCGCAGCACGCCGCCCGGGGTTGTGCTTGCACTTTCGATATATAAATCAAACACAAAGTTGCCCAGATTACTTGGTGGCCGTGCCAAAATAAATCTGTCGCCTTCAGCATCTACTAAGCTAAAGCGTGGCAAACCTCCGGTGTTATCACCAAAAATTAGCTCCATATAGCGGTTTGATGGATCATCCGGGTCCTGCACTTCGGTTGCTGCGATATTGTTTTCGGTTTCGAATACCACTTCGCGTCCAACGGGCAAATCTTCTGGTCCGGGACCATCGATAAAAATGTCGAATTCAGTAGAAAATGCAGCCTGAGCCGGATTCTGGAAGGCTTTGAACTCATCCGCCTGGTCAATGGAGTTTTTACACCCTACGCCTGTCACAGGGTCAAACGCGCATTCATAAACGCGCACATAATCCACAAGCATTTCAGCCCCAAGCAGTGTCGCCGGATCGGGAAATTCACCAGCGCTTGTAGGCAGCGTCCCGCCAACGGCTGCGTTCAAAATAATGTGCTGCGGCGCATCAAAAGGCGCATTATCGCCACCGGCCTGATAGCCTTCTTGCTCGTCAAAGTAATAGTTCCAGTAGTTATCGGAGCGCAGAGAGAAATAGTTTTCGCCGTCTACAAACCAGCGGATTTGTTCAGCATCCCACTCGACTGCATAAACATGGTAATCGTCGTAGAAGTTGAAATCGCGTCTTTCCCCCGAAATAAAACGCCGGACTCCTGGCGCGCCAAAGTGCGCAGCACCACTAATAAATGCACCATTACCAGTAACTACGTCGCCGCGCACCCAGGTCTCGAGGATATCGATTTCACCTTTGGCCGGCCACCCACCATAAGGACCAGGCTCAGTGCCCAGCAACCAGAATGCGTTCCAAACACCGAGATCGGGCGGCATCTTAATTCGAGCTTCGACGCGGCCATAGGTAAAGTCCACCAAGCCTTCAGAGCGAATACGACCCGACGAGTAGGTGAAACTCCCATTACCGTAGGTAGGGTCGGCAATGGGATTATCGGCAATGGCGGTAATCACCAGATTGCCATCACGAACATTAACATTGTCACAGCTATCGGTGTAATACTGTTCTTCGTTGTTCCCCCAACCGGAGATACCATAAAACGAGCCGTCGCCCAGTTGAATCTCCCAGTTGTCTGCATTTAGCCCACAAGCGGTGGCGTTAGCGCCCGCAGGCAGTGGACTAAACTCATCGCTCCATACCAGGTTCCACGCACGCGAAGGCGGCGCGCCATCATCTGCGGCATCATCATTACTGCTGGGACCAGGACTACAGGCATTCAATAAAAAAGCAGTGCCAAAAATGGCAAATAATTTGATGCCAGGATCTAAAACTTTAAACATAATTTTTCGCTCTACGCTCTACAAGGAACAGATAAGGTTACTTCCACGACTCACTACTCGATTACTCCCCTGCTTTGATAACCAAACGCCCTACAGTTGCTCGCCGATTATCAACGCAACAACCACACTTATCCACGACGCACGGTCGTTAGCAAGAATACGAATGTAATCATTTTTACCGCCTAATGCTTAATTTATAGACAGCAAGGTGGCGACATTCCGAGCATTGTTGCCTCCCACCGCAAGCACCCATATGTTATTGAAATTTCGAAGGCTTTCGTGCTGTTATGAGGCGAAACACCTTGCCTTAACAAGGTCCATATAACAAATTCATTGCGACC
>CBFHXO010000133.1:0-6671 GCA_965659815.1 Pseudomonadales bacterium | reverse complement strand
AACATCGTTTCGCTCACCGCAGATGCCGTCCTCATTGATCAGGTACTTAGGTACGATAAACATTGAGATACCTTTTACCCCTTTGGGTGCATCAGGGGTGCGGGCCAGCACCAAATGAATAATATTTTCTGTCATGCGATGATCGCCCCAGGAAATATAGATTTTGGTACCACTAATCAGGTAATGGTCGCCCTGTGGCTCGGCCTTAGTGCGGATGGCCGCAAGGTCAGAACCGGCCTGGGGTTCGGTCAGGTTCATGGTGCCTGTCCACTGGCCAGCGACCATAGGGGCTAGGTATTTGGCCTGTAGTTGTGCATCGGCATGTTTTTCTAACGCGCTAATGGCGCCAATGGATAGCATGGGGCCAATTGAAAAGGCAAGGTTGGCGGATGCCCACATTTCGCTGACCACAGAAGAGGCGATATGCGGCATACCCACGCCACCAAACTCGGGGTCGCAAGGCATAGTTGACCAGCCGCCTTCAACGTACTGTTGATACGCTTCCTTAAACCCGGGGGCTTCAATCACGCCATCGGCATCTATTTGCGTGCCGTCGCGGTCGCCACTGACATTAAGTGGGGTAAGCACTTCGGCGGCAAATTTTGCGCCTTCTTCAACCACGGCGTCAACCGTATCGACATCAATATCCGCGTAAGCGGGTAGCTCGCAAACTTCCGCTAATCCGGCCAGTTCTTTCATTACAAATCGCATCTCTTTTAACGGTGCGGAGTAACTATGCATCGGGTCTATTCCTCATTGGTTTTGCCGATAGTATGGTGTTGTCAAAGCAAACGGCTGCGTCGCAAACTGTATGTCTGCGTCCACGGGCCATACGCGGCGTTAGGGAGTTAGTGTACAAATCAGTGGCACAAAGCAGTCGTTATTACCTTAGTTATATGGGCTGTGGATCACTATATAAAATAGACGAAATTTACTTTTTTTGAATGGTTGAGCAACGTCTATGAGCACTTTTGCGCACTGTTAACTTATTCTGCTGATAAAGCATGGTGCGCGACCGGCCGACAGCTGGCTCAGCGGGTTATTATGCGGTCATGGCTACCATGCAGGCTTTGTTTAACTCGTTTTTGAGTCGCTGTATGACTCGGCGATGTCTAGTATTCACTAAATGAGCTATTTCTCAAGCGTCAGCCCATAGAATAAGTTGATGTGCGTCATTGTTTATATTTATGAAAGTGATAAATATGATCGGTTATAGTGCCGCCCGGCAATACCAAGCCAGCGCGCGTGGACAAGTCTGGTTTGTCCGCGGTTGCTTGCTGGAGATGTTGGTTGGATAGAGTCGGTACGATAGAGTCAGTAGGATAAAGCCAGTTGCAGATAAGCCGTTGCAGGAAGCTCATTGCAACGCCGTCGGCCTACCATTTTACGGGTAAATCGCGCTCAATATTGCGCGTTACGCGCGCTGGCGGCGTCTATCGCTATTGACCGGGCCGAGTGAAAACGGCACCATTGCCGGCTAGATTCGCAGCCGGTGCTTGTTTTGCCGTCACTGTTGAATTTACCCAACCTTAAACCATTCGTCGGCTGGCTATCACCACGATAGCACCACGATACCGCCACGATGTCGCAATGATCTTGACGCGATGGGCGGTCGTATACTAACCGGTGTTATTAACCATTTGATTCACCCTTTTATTAACCACGAAGTACTAACCAAACGGAGCGTTCATGAAGGTTCTGGTAGCAATAAAGCGCGTTGTTGATTACAACGTCAAGGTTCGTCCGAAAGCGGATGGATCCGATGTCGATTTAAATAATGTCAAAATGGCGTTAAACCCGTTTTGTGAAATCGCAGTAGAAGAAGCAGTGCGTCTCAAAGAGGCTGGCACCGTCAGTGAAATTGTTGCGGTATCTATTGGCCCCAAAGTGGTTCAGGAGCAGCTTCGGACTGCGCTGGCGCTGGGTGCTGATCGCGCGATTATGGTTGAGACTGACCAGGAAGCCGCCCAACCACTGGGTGTTGCGAAGCTGCTCAAAGCGGTTGTTGATAAAGAGTCTCCCGACCTGATTATTCTCGGCAAGCAATCGATCGATGGCGATAACAACCAAACGGGTCAAATGCTGGCGGCGTTGGCGGGCATTGGCCAGGGTACGTTTGCGTCTAAGGTTGAGCTTGCCGATGGCAAAGTCGATGTTACCCGTGAAGTTGATGGTGGTCTGCAAACGGTATCGCTGAAGCTGCCTGCGGTAGTTACCACCGACTTGCGCCTGAACGAGCCGCGCTATGCTTCACTGCCGAATATTATGAAAGCCAAGAAAAAACCATTGGATACGTTTACGCCCGATGATTTGGGTGTGAGTCTCTCTGCAACGGTTGCTACCTTAAAAGTTGAACCACCGGCTGAGCGCCAGGCGGGCATCAAGGTTGAGTCGGTAGAGCAGCTGGTTGATAAACTTAAAAACGAGGCGAAAGTAATCTGATGAGTATTTTAGTTATTGCAGAACACGATAACGGTAGCCTTAAATCGGCAACCTTAAACACCGTTGCGGCAGCTGCGACAATGGGTGGTGAGATTGATTTGTTGGTAGCCGGCAGCGGCTGTGCGGCGGCCGCGGGTGAAGCAGCTGCGGTCAGCGGTGTAGCGAAAGTGTTAGTTGCCGACAACGCGGTTTACGAACATCAACTGGCCGAGAATGTTGCGGGATTAATTGTCGAGTTAGCCGCAGGTTATGACTATGTCGTTGCCGGTGCTACCGGTAATGGTAAAAACACTTTGCCCAGGGTTGCCGCACTACTTGATGTGCAAATGGTTTCGGATATTATTAGCGTCGAATCGGCAGATACGTTTAAGCGACCGATTTACGCCGGTAACGTGATTGCAACTGTGCAATCCAGCGACGCGAAAAAAGTAATCACTGTGCGTACCACTGCATTTGATACCGTAGAAGCGACCGGTGGCTCTGCCGAACAGGTGGCGGTAGATGCCGTAGCTGACGCGGGTGTGTCGAGTTTTGTCAGTGAAGAAATTGCCGTCTCTGATCGCCCTGAACTGACCTCAGCTGGCATTGTTGTTTCAGGTGGTCGCGGCATGCAGAACGGCGACAACTTCAAACTGATTGAAGCGGTAGCCGACAAACTGAACGCAGCAATGGGTGCTTCGCGCGCCGCTGTCGATGCGGGCTTTGTACCCAATGATATGCAGGTAGGACAAACGGGTAAAATCGTAGCGCCAGATCTTTATATTGCGGTAGGCATTTCCGGTGCTATCCAGCATCTCGCTGGTATGAAAGACAGCAAGGTTATTGTCGCAATCAATAAAGACGAAGACGCCCCGATTTTCCAGGTTGCAGATTACGGCCTGGTGGCAGATTTGTTTGATGTCTTGCCCGAATTGGAAGCGGCACTTTAGCAAGCGTGCTTAATTGCGCAATAAAAAAGCCTGCAATGCCAGGCTTTTTTATTGCCTATGATTTTTGCAAAACCACTTACTGGTTTATGATCAGCGCCGTATGAATAGCGATGTCACCCCGGCAGATCAATTGCTGCCAGAACAACGAGCGGCCATTGCCTCGCTGCTGGGCCGTCAGCCCAGGGGGCTTGAGGCGGTGCAAGTGTGGGCCAGTGATGGCAGTCCTTCGGTGATTAGGGTTGCCAGCCTGGTAGATGACAAGCCGTTCCCAACCTTGTACTGGCTGGTTGATAAATCGATTAACTATAAGATCGACCAGCTGGAGGCCGCTGGCGTGATCGCGCAATTGCAGGCCCGCGTTGATCAAAGCGATGCGATTAGGGTGGCATTGGCCAAGGATCATGGTCGTTACATTCAACAGCGCAACGAGCAAATGACCGATGCGATAAAAGACCGCCTGGTCGCTCTTAACTACTACGATGACCTACAACAAAGAGGGATTGGCGGTATTGCCGACTTTAGTCGTATTCGCTGCTTACATACTTACTATGCGGCGCACCTGGTGCAGTCTAATACTATCGGTCAATGGTTGGACCTGGAGTACTTGGGCTAACGAAGTTGCTATGAAGTTGCTGCGAAGTTGCTAAGGCGATATTGCGACAGCTTAATGTTCGTCATTGCCGGTTGGCAGGATAATACCCCTAAGTGACAGAAGAAATTTTTATTGAAATTTATCCAGTGTGGGGAAATATTAATGGTAGAAGTAACCGTAGTAAAAACAATTGCAGCCAATGTCGATTCAGTATGGGCTGTGCTCGATGACTTTGGCAATATGGAATGGGTTCCGGGAGCGGACAATGTTGAAGTGATTGGCGAGGGCGTAGGCATGACACGCCGTTTGCATATCCCTGGTATCGATACTCCGATCGATGAAATTCTTAGCGCAAAAGATGTTGCGGCTAAAACCTTTAGTTATACGATTCCTAAAAATGCCGTTATTCCCTTCGATAACTACAAGGCGGATATCAGTGTGAGTGGCGATGACGCAAGCGCCACGGTTAATTGGTACTGCAGTTTTGAGCAGGGCGATATGCCTGAAAAGGACGCCAAAGAGATGATTAACGGTAGTTACACAATGATGTTGGACGCGTTGGAGGCCAAGCTTACCGGCTAGTATTTTACCGATTGTGATGTGGCACCGGTTGCGATGAAGCAATCGGTTCGCCGCGTAAAAAGTGCTGGATATCTTCCAGCACCAGGCAGAGGCAGGGCACCATTAGCAACGCCATCGCGGCTGAGGTCACTACGCCAAACGCCAGTGAGATCGCAATGGGGGTAAACATCATGGTCGATATCGATTGGTTAACCAGTAGCGGAATCAGGCCGACAAAGGTGGTTGCTGAGGTTAAAATCAAAGGTCTGAAGCGCGACAATCCGGCGGTAACCAGCGCTTTGTAACTGTTCTCCAGGCGAATATTTTCACGGTTGTAGAAGTCCACCATAATCAAGCTCGCGTTTACTGCAACGCCAGACAACGCCATAATTCCTAGCAACGAGAAAAACATCAAGTCGACACCCATAATAACGTGCCCGACAATAGCGCCGGTTGCGCCGAAGGGAATAACGCTCATCACAATTAAGGGTTGCAGGTAGGATTTAAGCGGTATTGCCAGCAAGGTGTAAATCGCGAACATGGCTATGCCTGCCGATATTAACAAGCTGGCAACTGCCGACTGTTTTTCTTCGGCTTCGCCAGCCAGGTTAATCAAGCTGTCGTACTTGGCACTGAGTGCCGGCATAATGGTGTTTTCAAGATCAGTGAGCACCTCTTCAGGTGTTATCACGTTGCGGTCAACATCGGCAGTCACGGTAATTACGCGCAAGCCGTCGATTCGTTTGATATTGGCCATGCCGCGGCCCATGGTTGCATCGGCAACAACATTAAAAGGCACTTCCTTACCCTCGGGCGTGCGAATGCGCATGGTTTCAATATTACTAAGTGATTTGCGCTCAGACTCGGGGTAGCGCACCATCACTTTAATATCTTCGCGCCCACGTTGCAGGCGTTGCACTTCTTCACCGTAAAACGACTGCCGCACCTGTCGCGCTAAATCCTCGCTATTAATATTTAATGAGCGCGCCGAATCTTTCAGTTTAAGCTGCAGCTCGCGCTTGCCTCCATCAAAGGAATCGATAATATCGAACACGCCGGGGTAGGCGCTCAGCTGTTGGCGCAGTTCGGCTGATGCTTGCTCCAGCTTAGCCAGGTCCCGGCCACGCAATTCAATTTCAATGGCCTTGCCTGGGGTAAATGCATCGGCAGTAAACGTGAGTTTATCTACGCCGGGAATAGTGCCACTGATTTCGCGCCAGCGGTTCACAATTGATTTTGCGCCTGGGCCGCTGTGATTGGGCGGCACTGATAATTGCAATGCGACCTCTGCCTGGTGTCCGCCACTTTCATCGGTACCACCGATGCTGCCACGACCTAATTGGATTCCAATGGATACCATCGAATCGGTGATACGAATCGGCGATTGTTCGTCTTCGAGTTGTTGTTCCAGTTGGCGCGCAGCGCTAACCAGCTGTTCGGTTACCCGTTCGGTTGTCGCCGCATCGGTGCCAATTGGCATTGACAGGCTGGCGTACAAACGCTCGCCTTCAATGGCCGGAAAAAACTGAAAAATAACCCTGCCGCTAATCAGGAACCCAAGCATAATAATGAGCCAGGCGATACCAAAGGCAATCATCAGGTAGCGACGATTCAGGCACCAGTGCAACGCGGGGCGATAATAATCAGTGGCAGCTATGCTAAGCAGTTTAATCAAACGGTTTTGCCAGCGTTGAAAAGTGCTATCGCTTTTTTCCGAAACACTCATACTGCTTTTTGACAATTGCATTGGTAGTATCAGCTGCGAAGTAATCAGGCTAAACACAAGTGCAATAATGGCGGTTAGGCCGATGTAAGAGAAAAAGGACCCGAGGCTGGACTGCATGGCAATCAGCGGTGTAAATGCAACCATGCTGGTTAGCACGCCAAAGATTACTGGTGTGGCAACATCGTGCACACCGCTAATGGCTGCCTGGTCGGCCTTTTGTCCCTGTTCGGCGTTGGTATGGATGCGCTCGGCTACCACCACACCGGCATCAACCAGGATTCCCAGCACCAATAGCGTGCCGACTACGGATATCGTGCTAATGGTGATACCGAAAAACGGAAACGTCATTAATGTGCCTAATAAGGTAATGGGCAAACCCACAGCAACCCAAAAAGCCAGGTGTGGTTTTAAAAACATAGCC